>NZ_JBEXXC010000006.1:0-458350 GCF_040630175.1 Nocardia sp. NPDC005825 | reverse complement strand
AGCGGGCGTCCCCACCCCCGCCCCCCCCCCCGGCCCGGGCCCACCCACCCCCCCCCCCCCCGGGGCCACCGGGTGCCGCCGGCGATCGCCTCGCCTGCGACACCGAACTGTCTCGAGGACTCGTACCGCTAACCAGCGTTAGCGGTACAAACCACCTTGCTGATCCCCGTCGCCGACAGATCCGCCGACCCGACATTGGCCAGCAGCGCCGGCGGGTAGTACTCGGAGAGGCTCTCGTAAGCGTGGCGCAGGGCGGTCGCCCGATCGCGACCCGTGCCGGTGCCCACCGCGAGATTCTCGGTGCCGTCATTGCGATAAACCAGCGCGCCACACCCGTTCGCCCAGGTGACCATCACACGGCAGTCGGCGGCCCCATCCCACCCGCATTGATCCAACGCCCCGACCATCGCCTCCGCCGCACTCGGCGCATTCACGCTGCTGCCATACGTCCAGTTGTCGACACTGAACGCGATCGCCCCATGCAGTCCAGCCGCATCAGCCGTACCAGCACCGATCGCCGACCCCGCCGCAAGACCAACCGCCGCGACCGCGACGACGGCCCTACCCATGAACTTCATCAAACTATTTCCCTCTTCGAACACACACAGATACAAACCCGACGAATCATGTCCGACCACCCCCGAATTCGCCCAATACATTTCGCACATAACATCCGGCCCTGACAGCTACCCTCGCTGCCCGGCAAAGGATCGGCCTTGCTCGAATCAACCAAACGTCTACTGCGGGATCCCCATCACCAACATGGCGGCGCCGGGTTCCGGCATCGAGATGACGAGTTTGCGTCCGCTGGTCAAACGCAATCGCAGTGCGGGGCCTGCTTTCGGGGTGAGGGACCAGCCGCGTTTCGGCCCCCAGTGCACCCCTGACCCTTTCACGATGGTCATCTCGGCGTGCGCGATGCTCGCCCGGGCAACCCTGATGCGGGGAAGTCCGAGCGGTCCGAGACTCACCGTCACGCCAGTGGGCCCAGCGGTGACGCGTTGGCCTATCGCCACCACGATCAGCGGGGCCGTAAGCAGCAGGACGACGGCGGCAAATGCCACGCTCCAGCGCGACGCGCCGGACGACGATGCCGAAGCGAGGTTGAACGCGTTGAGCGCGAGCGCGAATATGTTGATGCTGAACATGGTCCAGCTGGTGACACGACAGGTGTAGACCATCGCGGCGGGCATTACATCAACTCCTCGATCAAGCCGATGACCTCGGCCTTGCTGTACCCGTTGGCTCGTGCGGACTCGATCAGGTGGCGAACGGCCTGCTCCACCGGCGCTCTGGTCGGCGCCGTAGCGGTAACCCGCACCCCACGCCCCCGCCGGAAATCCACCACTCCTTCGTCCCGGAGCCGTCGATACGCGGCCAGGACCGTATTGCGATCCACACCCAGCGCCTCCGCCAATTCCGTTGCGGGCGGCAGCTGTTCGCCGACCTTCAACTCACCGGTCGACAGCGCACGCCGAACACACGCCGCAATCTGGTCTTGCAGCGAGGCCCGCGAGCTTTGGTCGATGTGCCACAACATGGTGCTAATGAAACTAGCACCATTGCCGGATTCCTGCAGTGCGATGCTTCGTGACCGTGAGTAGCGCTGGTAACCATGTGCCGCCTGCCGATGCGGACGACCATGAGTTCAGAAGGTTCGCCCACACCTACAACGGTTACGAGGCCTTCGGTCCGACCCCGGAACGCCTGGGCGAGACCGTCAGAGAGGTTCGACTTGGCTGGAATCGGCTCGGCGTACTACCCGATGACCTGAATCTGCTGCGCGCCTGCCTCTTTCTCGAGGTGCGGGGGTACCGGCATCGCGACGATGACATGCCGTTCAAAGACGATCGATTCGTTCAGGCCGTTGTCGATCGGATTCGCGACATGTGGTCATAACCGGGGTAGGCCCACTTGCTGCTGTCGAACCATGAATCGGAGCGTTCGTTGCCTTGACGGATGCGCACCCTGTTCACTGTGCGGCATGGGGTTTTTCAAGCGGAACAAGAAGTCGGATGAGTCGCGGCAGGACTCGTCGCATGAGGAATTGGCTGCGGTGTGGTCGCAAGGGGAAGAGATGATCGGCATGTTGGCGGAGGCGCACATGTCGTGGGGGTTGGGGTCGGCTGATCGGTGGGGGCTTGATCAGCGCACCGGGATGATTACCTGGACTTTTCCGGAGCGGACCGCGACGGCTGCGGCGCAGCTGCTCGGGTCCTTCAACGCGGAAGCCGGAACGTGGCTGTGGGCTTGGGGCAATCAGAGCATTCTTCCCGAGATGAGTCGGGACTCCGCTGTTGTCCGTGATTGGCTGCTGGCGCAAGGGTATTCCGGGCTGGCGGAGCCGATGGTCGATGCCGATGATCAGATGGCTGCCATGTTGGCTGCCATTGCCGTGCGGGTGACTGCGGCTCCCGGCTTCTATCGGGGGACGGGAAGTGCCGCAATACCGTTCATCACCTTCGGTCCGGTCACTCTGACCGCGGAAGACGGGACGAGTTCGACCTTCCAGATTGATTTCGAGGTGGAGTCCGCCGCGGAGTGAGGGCGGCGTGACTCCGCCGTCGGGAGGTCAGAAGCCGAGGAAGGTGCGGATGGGGCCGGTGAGGATGCCGGTGGTGAGGGCGTCCAGGGCGGTGGGGTCGGTGGCGGTGGTGGGGACGGTTCGGGTGTCGCAGGTGGGGTGGGCGGTGGGGTTTTCGGCTTGTTGTTGGAGCCAGGCGAGGGCGGCGGGGGCGCCCAGGAACCATTCGCCGGTGTGGGCGGAGGCGGGCATGGAGAGTTGTTCTCGGCGGTAGGTGACGGGGGTGCCGGCGGCGCAGTAGGCGGATACCAGGGTGTCGATGCTGGAGATCAGGCTGCCTTCGTCGGTGAGGGCGTTGTAGATGTAGAGGGGGGTGGTGGGGGCTGTGGCGCCCAGGGTGCGTTCGGCGAAGGCGGCGCTGATGGCGGGGTCGGTGACGATCTGGTCCAGGGGTTCGGTGAGGTACTGGTTGGCGTCGAAACCGAGGCTGGACAGCATGTTCTGGGTGGTGCAGTTGTCGGCGGCTTCGGCGATCTTCTGTTTGCCGGCCGGGGTGAGGTAGCGGTTGATGGCGTCGGTGAACGCGGGGGAATCCTGCATGACGCCCATCAAGGCGATCGGGAGGAGTCCGCTGAGGACGGAGGTGCCGTTCATCGCCTGCATCGCGGCACGAGGGTCACCGACCGGTGCGCCCACCGCTGATCCGACCAGATTCAGTTCGGGCGCGTACCGCGGCTGTTCCTGTGCGGCCCAGGCGCTCGCGATGCCGCCACCGGAGTAGCCCCACAGGAGCGCGGGGGTGCCGGGCCCCGAGAGTGCGGCCGGTTCGAACGCCTCGACGGCCCGAATGCCGTCCAGGACGGTGTAACCGGGCTCCTTCGGCGTCGAGTAGTGGTTGTCGATGCCACCGAAGTCCGGCACCGAGACCGCCCAGCCGCGAGCGAGCCCGGCGGCGATCATCGGGGTTTCGCCGGACATCGTGGTCAATTGCAGCGGACCGGGTTTCGACGGATCGACCCAAGGGACCTGCCCCTGGAACAGCGCCTGGGACGGCTGACATTGCGGCGCGATCGAATCGGTCATGTTCTGGAACGACAGCAGTGCCGTCGGCCGAGTCGTGTTCGCGGTCTTCAGCACCGTTGTCACGGCGGCATAGGGCTGCCCGTTCGCCGCGGTGGTCCGATACAGCAACTGCCACGCTTGGACCGGCCACGGGACCAACTGTGAATAGCTGGCCGGGATCGGTCGCACGCGCAGGATCGTTCCCGGCTGTTGCGCCGCATAATCCGCGGGCGGCGTGTAGAAGGAGTCGGCGGTATTGGGTATCGCTGACGCTGGTGCCGCCGCCACGCTCGGAGCCCCCAGCAGCGCTGCGATCGGAATCGCCACTCGCACGAGTCGCGTGAAAAATGTTGTCCGGTAACGATATTTACGGCTCGACGACATCGGCCACCTCCCCTTCGGCGCTCGGACTGTAACAGGTTTCAATTCAATGGGGTTGCCGTTCGCGAGCGTTTCGAAGGAACTGCCGGGCGAGTACATTCGAGTGGTGACGCTCGGTATGGGGGAGCCGTTGGCGGGCGCGCGATTGCGGGCCGCGATCCGGGAAGCGCATGCCGAGGCGATGCTGGCGGTGGCGGCGGCTGCGCCCGGGGAGCCCGCGGTGCCCCGGGATCTGATCGAGTTACTGGCGTTGCAGCGGCGGGTGGCGGTGATCGCCGAGCAGTTGGACGCCGAATCGGTGGCTCTGCGGGTGCGACGCGAGGACGATTGGGGATGGGATCGACTTCGGAGGGAAGGTAGTTCGATGAGTGTCAGTCTGGCCAAGGGTGGGAATGTCTCGCTGTCGAAGCAGGCGCCGAATCTGACGAAGGTGTCGGTGGGCCTGGGGTGGGATGTGCGGAGCACCACCGGGGCCGATTTCGACCTGGATGCCAGCGCCATGGCGTGCGGGCCGAATCAGCGGGTGGTGTCGGACAAGCACTTCGTGTTCTACAACAACCTGCGCTCGCCGGAGGGGACGATCGAGCACACGGGCGACAACCTGACCGGCGCGGGGGAGGGCGACGACGAGGTGATCAATGTGGACTTGGCGGCCATGCCGCCGACGATCACGAATATCTTCTTCCCCGTATCGATTTACGAGGCCGAGGCGCGCCGGCAGGCGTTCGGGCAGGTCCGGAACGCCTACATCAGGGTGGTGGACGCGGTCACGGGCACCGAATTGGCCCGGTTCGATCTGACCGAGGACGCCTCCACCGAGACGGCCATGGTGTTCGGGGAGTTGTACCGGCACGGCGCGGAATGGAAGTTCCGGGCCATCGGGCAGGGGTATGCGTCCGGATTGGGCGGAATCGCACGGGATTACGGCGTCAATGTCTGACCCTGCTTCAGACCGGAGTCCGGTAGCAGCGTGACCACGCGGGCTCGCGGACCCAGGCGAAGCCCCACGCGGATGGCCGCGACCACATTCGCGCCGGAGGAGTTTCCGGCGCGCAGACCCTCCTCGCGGGCCAGCCGATGCGCCATGGCCTCGGCCTCGGGGCTGGAGACCGGCACCACCTCGTCGACCAGGGTCGGATCCCACAGGGGCGGTGGATAACCCAGGCCGATGCCCTCGATCCGGTGCTCGCCGGGCGGGCCGCCGGACAGCACCGGCGACTCGGCGGGCTCCACCGCCACGACGTGGATCCGCCGCTGCTTGTGATAGCGAAGCAGCGCGGCGCTGCCGCGGAGCGCGGCGGCACTGCCGACCGCCTGAACGAACGCGTCCACCCGGCACTCGGTCTGCGCCCAGATCTCCTGCCCCAGACCGTGATAGCCGGTGATGGCATCGGTGTTGTTCAGGTGATCGGGCCAGAAGGTGCCAGGCTCCCGGCTCACCCGCTCGGCAGCGGCGGTGGAGTCGACCAGCCGCAGCCGATACCCCTTGGCCGCACACACCAGCCCGAGCGCGGAACCACTACTGCCGCGCGCGTATTCGACCACCGTGTCACCGGGTCGCAGCCGCCCGTCCCGCTCGGCGACGGCGATCATGGCCTGGGCGGCCCGATCCTTCATGCTGCCGGACGGATTCTGTCCCTCGAGCTTCACCAGGATCTCCGCGCACCCCTCGGGCGTCACCCGGTGCAACCGCACCAGCGGGGTATTGCCGATCGCCGCCAAGACGTTGTCGCCGATGAACATGATCCGCGCCGACCTTTCCCGGGCCCCCCGACTGGCTCAGGTTCGATTGTCCGGCAGCGGAGCAGGCCCGCGGGCCGGATCGGCGCAGGTTCGGCCCGCGACGAGGATTCGGTGCGCGTTTCAGGTTCAGTGCGCGAGTGGCGCGCCGATCACCGGCAGCGGCTTCGGCCGCTTGGCGACCCGCTGGTCACCGGAGGAGATTCCGCGCAGCCGGCGCATGGCCCACGGCCCCAGCGCGGTCGCCGCCCACTCGAGTTCGGCCGCCATCGACCGCAACAGCCCCTGCTCGGGCAGTGCGGGAATGAGCGGACGGGTCCAGGTGTCGTCGGAGCCGGGCAGTCGCAGCGCCTCGGCCATGGCCTCGGCGATGCGCTGATGCCCGAGCGGACTGGCGTGCAGCCGGTCGGGACTCCACAGCCGCGGATCGGTGACGACGGCGTGATGCCCGGTCTCGGCGATCAGGACCCCGTGCCGCCGGGCCGCCGCCCGCAATCGCTCGTTGAGCATCGACACCCGCCCGCGCAGCGGCCGGGCCAGCGGAATCGTCTCGGCGACATCGGGAAAGGTCAGGGTGGCCACGACCGCGCCGGTCGCGGTGAGCGCGGCGAACATGGCCTCGACGTCCGCGACGATGGCGTCCGGATCGAAGTTGGGGCGCAGCAGGTCGTTCATGCCCGCGAGCACGGTCGCCAGATCGGGCCGCAGCGACAGCGCCGCGTCCAGTTGGTCGGCCCGGATCTGCCCGGCCAGCTTCCCGCGCACCGCCAGATTCGCGTACGACAGGCCCGGATTGGAGGCGGCCACTCGCTCGGCCAGCCGGTCCGCCCAGCCCCGCAGGCCGGTCCGGTCGTCGCCGTCGCCGACGCCCTCGGTCTGGCTGTCGCCGAGCGCGACGTAACGGGTGTAGGTGCCATCGGTCATGGCGGATCGGCCTTTCGGTGACTGTCCGTGGATCATCCCAGGAAACCGGCGGCTACGGCGGCCGCCACGAACACGTTCACGCACCCGCCGCCTGGTGTTCGGCCGCCGCTGCCTCCCGTTCGATTTGCGCGACGGCCTCGGCCTGGATCTGCGCGAACTGGGCGGCCATGGCCTCGGCCAGCGCCTGCGCACCCGAGAGTGGGCGGACCATGACGGTGAACTCGTCGATCTTCCCGTCGGCGTCGAAGTGCAGGAAGTCGCACCCGGTGATGCGCTTGCCCGAGACCGTCGTCTCGAACACCAGCGCGTGATCGGCGGCGTCGGGCGCGCCGATCTCCTTCACGTACCGGAAGTCCTCGAACACCCGCAGCACCCCGCGCAGGATGGCCGCGGTGATGGCCTTACCCGGGTACGGCTTGAAGGCGACCGGGCTGGTGAACACGACATTGTCGGCGAGCAGCGCTTCGATGGCCGCGGCATCGCGGGCCTCGACGGCCTGACGGAACGGGTGCATGATCCCTCACATCCAGGTAGTCAAATCATTGTCTATTTGGTTCGAACGGTAGCGCGTGGCCGCATGACCTGTCCAGGGTCCATATAGGCAATTAGTTCACTATCGAGCTCGCGGCCGGGCGCGAAGACGACGACGGCCCGATTCCCTGTGGAACCGGGCCGTCGTGGTGGGCGCTACTTGCCGATGACGCCGTACCGGGTCAGCAGCTCGCCGATCTCGTTGTCGCCGAGCCGCTTCGCCACCCCGCGCCACAGCAGCTCCGGCCCGGGCAGGTCGATCGGATCACCGTCGCGCAGCCGGGTCATGGCGGTCAACAGCGTGCGGATGTCGTAGGTGGAGTTGAACACCTCCGGCACGCCCCGCTCGATGTCGAGCAGCTGATACACCGCTTCCATCCCGGTGCGCACCGAGTACTCGGTGGTGAAGATGCAGTCGCGGCTGGTCTCCGCGAACTGGCCGATGAACGCGAAGTTCACCGAACCCGCGGGCACCACGTCGGGCCGGTCACCGGCCTTGCGGGGCATGAAGAAGGCGGTCACGTACGGCATCATCACCGGCACGCAGCGCGCCGCCTCCGCGGCCAGCTCCGGGATGTCGGACTCGGGCACGCCCAGGTGGTACAGCCATTCCTGGGTGATCTCCTCGCCGGTGCACTCCTGCATGGTCTTCTTCACGTAGTCGCCGGGCTGGTCGGCGAACAGCGCGTACACCCAGACCACGATCTGATCCTCGGGCTGCTGCTTGAAGTGCGGCTGCCGGTTCACCGTCCAGCTCATCAGCCAGCTGGAGTCCTTCACGGTGACGATGCCGCCGGTGACGACCTTGCCGCTGAAGGGATCCCGCTTACAGATCTTCTGAATGTATTCGGGGATGCGCTGATCCAGCGTGGTGACGGTGGCCGACTCCCACTTGGTCTCGGGAATGTGCGAGCCGAACACGTCCGGCCGCCCGAAGGCCTCGTCCTTGGCCGCGATGCGCCGCCACAGATCCCACGCCGGCGCCGGGCCCTCATTGAGCTTGGCGGGCGTGTGCTGGTCGCCCTCGTCGGAGTTCTCGGTCAGCGACCCGATGGTCATCAGCAGCAGATCGTCCGGGCCCAGGTCCACCCCGCCGTCGACGCCTTCGGAGGTCCAGTGAATCCTGGTGGCCTGCTTGCGATCCCCGCTGATCTCGAAGTCGACGTCGGTGACGGTGGTGTCGAACCGGAACGTCACGCCCTGGTCCAGCAGCCACCGGTACAGCGGCAGCACCAGCGACTCGTACTGGTTGTACTTGGTGAACTTCAGCGCCGAGAAGTCCGGCAGCCCGCCGATGTGGTGCACGAACCGGTGCAGGTACAGCTTCATCTCCAGCGCGCTGTGCCAGTCCTCGAAGGCGAACATGGTGCGCCAGTACATCCAGAAGTTGCTCTCGAAGAAGTCCTTCGAGAACACCTCGTTGATGCGCTTGCCCTCCATCTCCTCCCGGGTGGCGAGGAAGATCTTGGTGACGTCCTTCTGCGCCTTGTCGTTCAGCGTGAAGAGGTTCTTGGTCTGCGCGCTCTGCCCGCGATTGACGGTGGCGCGCTCCAGCGAGAAGTTCGGGTCGTCCTTGTTGAGCCAGTAGAACTCGTCGAGCACGCTGGCGTCCTCGACCTCGATGGACGGGATGGACCGGAACAGGTCCCACAGGCATTCGAAGTGGTTCTCCATCTCGCGGCCGCCGCGAATGACAAAGCCCTTCTTCGGCTCCTTGATGCCGTCGAGCGCGCCGCCGGGGACCTTCAGCTCTTCCAGAATGGTGATCTTGTCACCGGGCATCCGGCCGTCGCGGATGAGGAAGGCCGCGCCCGACAGCGAGGCCAGACCCGACCCGACGAACCAGGCCGTCTTGCCGTCCACGCCCGCGGGCTTGCGGGGCCGCGCGAAGGCTTCGTAATTGCCGCTGGTGTACTCCATCAGAACTCCTGTCCCTCGGGGATCGGTCTGGAAAAACGGTGTGCGCCTAGGCCGTGTACTTGTAGAACCCCTCTCCGGTGGCGAGCCCGAGCTTGCCCTTGTCGATGTAGTTGTCCTTGAGCCACCGCGCGATTCGCTTCGCGGAGTCGTCGCCGTTGGCGAGGATGTTGTAGGGCGTGGTGAGCCCGATGATGTCGAGGATCTGGAACGGCCCGGCCGGAGCGCCGGTGCCGATACGCCAGGTCTTGTCCACCGCCTCGGGCTCGGCGTAGCCGCCCTCGGCGAGGTTCATGGCCGCGTTGAGCAGCGGTACCAGCAGCGAGTTGAGGACGTAACCCGCCTTCTCCTTGTGCAATTCGATGGGCACCATGCCGATGGCGGACGCGAAGTCCACCACCGCCTGATAGACGGCCGGATCGGTGTCGTCGGTGCCCATGATCTCGGCGGTGTTGAAGTGCCACACCATGTTCGCGAAGTGCAGCGCCAGGAACCGGTCGGGCCGGCCGGTGAAATCCTTGATGGCGCTGGGCAGCAGGGTGGAGGAGTTGGTGGCGAAGATGGTGCGCTCGGGGGCGAGCTTGCCCAGCTTCTCGTAGATCGCCTGCTTGAGCGAGAGCACCTCCGGCACCGCCTCGATCACCAGGTCGGCCTCCGAAACCGCCGCGCCCAGATCGGAACTGAGCGCGATGCCCGCCGCGGTCGCCTCGGCCTTGCCGTCGCCCGCGCCCGGCACCTGTTCGCGGTAGGTGGCGGCCAGCTTGTCGAAGCGTCCGCGGGCCGCGGTCAGCGCCGCGTCGTCGATGTCGTATCCGGTGACGTCGAAGCCGCGGAACGCGGTCTGGAACGCGATCTGGGAACCCAGCACGCCGGTGCCGAGCACGGTGACCTTGCGGATCTCGATGCCCATTGTCATTGCCTCCCTGTGGATGTGAAGAATCCGGTGATTATCTGTGCGATCTGCGCCCGCAGATCCGCCAGGGCGTCGTGCCCGGGGTGAGCGCCGGTGGACGGCCGGGCCAGGGCCAGATGCAGCACCGCGAAGATGCTGCGGCCGGCTACTCGCGCCTGCTCCTCGACCTGCGGTGATCCTGTCGCGCCGGAGTCGGCGACGAGCCGTTCGGCGATCATGGATTCCAGCCGGGCCACCAGGGCCAGGCCCTCGGAGCGGTACTTGTCGGTGGGTGAGCCGAACAGCAGTTCACGCTGATAGACGATGGTGTTCTCGGGTCGTTGCGCCGCGGTCCGCAGCAGCGGGCCCAGCATCTCGCACACCGCGGCGACGGTATCGGCCTGCGCGCGAGCCTGATCCGCGCCGACCTCCAGCGCGGTGCGCAACTCCTCGTTGTAAACCATCAGCAGCAGTTCGCCTTTGGTGGCCGCGTAGCGGAACAGCGTGCCCGCCGCGATATCGGCGCGATCGGAGATCTGCTGGGTGGTGACCCGATCGAAGCCCTGTTCGGCAAACAGCGTCGCGGCGGCCTCGAAGATCCTGGACTGTTTGTCGTGCATCTTGCGTTGCCGTCGTCCGACGTGGGCCGATGTGGCCGTCGAGGCCATCGGACACCTCCAACCCTGCCTGCGTAACTGAGTGGACTCAAAAATGAGCGTACTCCTAGCTACCGAATCCGCAACTCCGCCCCGACCGGCCGGGCGTATGTTGAGGGCATGGCCACGCACCTCACCCACTGGGGCGTCCTCGAAGCGGACAGTGACGGCGAACGGCTGACCGCGGTCCGCCCGTGGCGCGCGGACCCCGAACCCACCGCGCTCATCGAGAATGTCGCCTCGGCGCAGCATCATCCGGCTCGCATCGACCAGCCCTATGTGCGGCGCGGCTGGCTGGAACACGGCCCCGGGCCCGGGCCGCGCGGCGCGGAGGAGTTCGTGCCGGTCTCGTGGGAGACCGCGCTGGATCTGCTGGCCGGTGAATTGTCCAGGGTGTACCGGGAATTCGGCGCGGGCGCGGTCTACGGCGGCTCCTACGGCTGGGCCAGTGCGGGCCGATTCCATCACGCGCAGAGCCAGGTTCACCGATTCCTGAACTGCCTCGGCGGCTACGTGTCGCACCGCAACAGCTACAGCCTGGGCGCGTCGACGGTGTTGCTGCCGCACATCCTGGCCGATATGGGCACCATCATGTCCCGCGCCACCACCAAGTCGGTGCTGGCCCGGGAGGCCGAGCTGATCGTCTCCTTCGGCGGCCTGTCGCCGAAGAACGTGGTGGTCTCGCCGGGCGGGGTCTCCAAGCACAATGGCCGCGGCTGGATCGCGACCGCGCACGCCAACGGCTGCCGCTTCGTCACCATCGGCCCGCTGCGCGACGACAGCCCGGCCGAGGCCCACGCCGAGTGGATCGCGTCCCGGCCCGGCAGCGATGCCGCGCTGATGCTCGCGCTGGCCCAGGTGCTGGACGCGGAAGGGTTGGCGGACAACGCCTTCCTGGACCGCTACACCGTCGGCTACGACCGCTTTCGCGACTATGTGCGCGGCGCGGAGGACGGCGTCGTCAAGGACCCGGAGTGGGCCGAGCCCATCACCGGTGTTCCCGCGGACCGGATTCGCACCCTGGCCCGCGAGATGGCGGCCGCCCGCACCCTCGTCACGGTGAGCTGGTCGCTCCAGCGCGCCCGCTACGGGGAGCAGCCGCTGTGGCTGGGCGTGGTGCTGGCCGCCATGCTCGGCCAGATCGGTCTGTCCGGAGGCGGATTCGGCCACGGCTACGGGTCGGCCGGGAATGTCGGCCTGGCCGTGCGGGTCACCTCGCCACCGAAACTGCCGCAGGGGCGCAATGCGATCCACGACTTCATTCCTGTCGCGCGCATCGCGGACATGCTGCTGAACCCGGGTGAGCCGTACGAGTACAACGGCGAGCATCGCACGTATCCCGCCATCCGCCTGGTCTATTGGGCCGGCGGCAACCCCTTCCATCACCATCAGGACCTGGCCCGGCTGCGCACCGCCTTCGGCCGCCCGGACACCGTGGTGGTGCACGATCCGTTCTGGTCGGCCACGGCCCGGCACGCCGACATCGTGCTGCCCTCGACTATGACCATCGAACGCGACGACTACGGCTCGGGCGAGGGCGACCGCTACCTGTTCCCGATGCCCGCCCTGACCCGGCCGCACGCGCAGGCCCGCGACGACTACTGGATGTTCGGCGAACTGGCCGAAAGGCTCGGTGTCGGTAAGGAATTCACCGAGGGCCGGACGGCCGGGGAATGGCTGCGCCACCTCTACGACGAGTGGCGCGACCGATTGAGCGCCCGCGGTCACCAGGTACCCGACTATGACACCTTCTGGACCGGGGAATCCCTGGACCTGCCGATCGAAGCCGAGGAGCACGTCGCCTTCGCCGACTTCCGCGCCGACCCGGACGCCCACCCGCTGCACACCCCGAGCGGGCGGATCGAGATCTTCTCCGAGACCATCGCGGGTTTCGGCTACGAGGACTGCCCCGGCCACCCGGTGTGGCTCGAACCGGACGAATGGCTGGGCGGCCCGCTGGCGGCCCGGTTCCCGATCCAGTTGGTGGCCAACCAGCCTCGGACCAAACTGCACAGTCAGCTAGATATCGGCGCGCACAGCCAGTCCTCGAAGATCCAGGGCCGTGAGCCGGTCCGGCTGCACCCGGACGACGCGGCCGCCCGCGGTCTCGCCGCGGGTGACATCGTCCGGATCTTCAACGATCGCGGCAGCTGCCTGGCCGGGCTGGAGATCACTGATTCGGTGCGTCCCGGCGTCGCCCAGTTGTCCACCGGAGCCTGGTACGACCCCGACCCCGACGACGCCACCTTCTGCCGCCACGGCAACCCCAACGCCGTCACCCGGGATCGCGGCACCTCGCGCCTGAGCCAGGGGTGCACCGGCCAGTTGTCGTTGGTGGAGATCGAGCGTTACTCGGAGCCGCTGCCGCCGCTGACGGTCACCGGCCCGCCCTCGATCGCCCGGCCCTGAGCGCGTCGCCGGTGCCGGTCAGCGCGCCGATGACGGTGCGCGCCGCATTGGACGGCGTGCGCGCGGCCGCGTGCCCGACGCACAACCGCCAGGGCAGCGGATACGGCCGGTAGTCGGCGAACGGGACGCCCGGGGAGAGCCGCGCGACCGACAGCGGGATCAGCGCGACCCCGAAGTCCTTGGCCGCCAACTCCAGTGCGAACGCCTGATCGGCGACTTCGATGACCGGGTAGCGGCCCGGGAACAGCTCGTCGGCGATGGTGCGGATGCCCCAGCCCGGCGGGAAGTCGATGAACCGCACCCCGTGCAGGTCGGCGGCGTGGAAGGGGCGGCCCGCCAGCGGATGCCCGGGCGCGGTGCACAGCACCAGCGTCTCCTCGGCGATGAGATGGGTGGTGAGGCCGGGGAATTCGTCGCTCATGCCCGCGAGCAGCGCCAGTTCGAGCGAATTGTCCAGCAGCCCGGCCACATTGCCGGCCATGCCGGAGATGCTCTGGCGCATCCGCAGGGTCACCTCCGGATACTGCCGGTGCAGTTCGGCGATGATGCCCGCCAGGTCGATGTTGTGGATGTTCATCAGATTGCCGACGACCACCTCGCCGCGGATCTCCCCGCGCGCGGCGTCGATGGCGTCCACGATGTCGCCGCGGGCGCGCAGCAGGGTGCGGGCGGGCGCGACCATTGCCCGGCCCGCGACGGTCAGCTCGAGGGTGCGCGGGGTGCGGTCGAACAGGCGCACCCCGAGTTCGTGTTCGAGTTTGGCGACGCTGGTGGAGACCGCCGATTGCACGAGGTTGAGGTGGCGGGCCGCGGCGGTGAAGGACCGGTGGTCGCAGCAGGCCAGGAAGCATTCGATCTGACGCAGCTCCATGGGTAGAGCCTAGCCCTGCCATCTATTCGATAGATAGCAGTATCGAAAACCATCGCTTTTGTAGATCAGCATCCCCGCTCACGATGAATCGGTGATGGTTTCCACGCTCCGCGCCCAGACGCCCGCACCGATCGCGCCCGAGACGTCCCCGACGCTGACCCGGACGACGGTGCTGGTGTTCGCGGTGACCGCGGGCTCCTCGGCCGCGGGCAACTACTACCTGCAACCCCTGCTGCACCAGGTCGCGGGTGACCTGCGGGTGTCCACCGCGAGCGCGGCGCTGCTGGTGAGCGCGGCCCAGATCGGCTACCTGTGCGGCCTGGCGTTCCTGGTCCCGCTCGGCGACTTCCTGCGCCGCCACCGCATGGTGCCGGTGCTGCTGCTGGCCTCGGTCGCGGCCCTGCTGGTGTCGGCGTTCGCGCCGAACTACGCGGTGTTGTTCGGCGGAGTGGTGGCGACCGGGGTCGCGGCCTCGGCGGCGCAGGTGGTCGTGCCGTGGGCCTCGGCGTTGGCCGATCCGGCGCGGCGCGGGCAGGTGGTCGGCACCGTGATGAGCGGCCTGCTGCTGGGAATCCTGTTGTCGCGGGTGCTGGCCGGCGCGGTGGCGCAGCTGGGCGGCTGGCGCGCGGTGCTGCTGGTGGCGGCCGGATTGCAGGTGGTGATGGCGATCAGCGTGTACCTGCTCGCGCCCGCCACCCCGCGCGCGGCGGCCGGCGAGACCTATCCGCGGGTGCTGGTGTCGATCCTGGGTCTGATCCGCCGCCACGCGGTGTTGCGGCAGCGCATGCTGCTCGGCTTCATCCTGATGGGGAGCTTCTCGCTGGTGTGGACCGCGCTGGCGTTCCAGTTGTCCGGCTCGGGCGGAAGTTCTTACCACTACGGCGAATTCGTGATCGGACTGTTCGGCCTGGCGGGTGTGGTCGGTGCGCTGGGCGCGCCGGTGGTGGGCCGGCTGGCCGACCGCGGGCACCTGCGCCGCGTCACCACGCTGACCTGGCTGGTGCTGCTGGCCAGTTGGGTGCTGGTGGTGTGGGGCGGGCACAACGTGGTGGCGTTGATCGCCGCGCTGGTCGTCTTCGATTTCGGTATCCAGGGCGCGCATCTGACCAACCAGTCGGCCATCTACACCCTGGATCCGGCCGCGCGCAGCCGCCTGACCACGGCCTACATGGTCACCTACTTCCTCGGTGGCGTCAGCGGATCGGTGACGGCCGGGGTCGCGTTCGAGGCGGGCGGCTGGACGCGGGTGTGCGAGATCGGTGTCGCCGCGACCGTGGTCGGTCTGGCGCTGTGGGCGGTGTTCGCCCTCCGCCCTCGGCGCGCCCACTGAACATGCGACCGATTCACTGTGTGGCATATAACGATTCGCCGGGAGATGGCCGAACGTTCACCCATGCCGCAGGGTTCGCGCACACAGTGCCCCCGGACGAAACGGATATGGGTTCGTTTCATCCAGGTGACCGGCCGAACCCATAGAGTGGTGAGCGTGGCCGCACTTCTCACCCAAGGGCAGACCGGTGAACTGGGCGTCTCGGACATCACCGTGACGGTGTACTTCAGCGCGGGAGTCGATCTCGCCGCGCTGCTCCTGACCGATCGCGGTGCGGTACGCGACGATACCGACCTGATCTTCTACAACCAGCCCACCGGCCCCGGCATCCAGCTGGTGCCCGGGCAGCACGCCGTCGCCGTGGATCTGCGCGCCGTGCCGCCGGGGGTGGCCCATATTCGCATCGTGGCCAGCCTCGACGACCGCGACGGCCGCTTCGGCGACCATCCCGCCCCGCACATCGGCATCGCCGACGATCGCGGAAACCCGCTGTACGAGTACGTGATCGACGGCCTCGGCAACGAGACCACGGTGGCGGCGGTGGACCTGGACCGCGGCGAGGACGGCTGGTACGCCCGCGCGGTCGGCTTCGGCCACCCCCGCGGCTTCGCGGCGCTGGTCGCCGATCACGGTGTGTCCATCAGCAATTCGCCGAACGCGGCGCGGCCCGCCGCCGTGATCGCGCCGGTCATGAAGTCCGGCGACACCGTGGCCCTGCGCCGGCAGGGGCAGGACCTGAGTTTCGTCAAGATGGGCCTGGGCTGGGATCCGGTGCACGTCCAGCACAAATGGGGGTCGCGGCCGGTCGAGATCGACCTGGACGCCTCGGCCCTGGTCTACGCCGGGCACGATCTGATCGACGCCGCGTACTACGGCCAGCTCGTCACCAAGGACGGCGCCATCCGGCACTCCGGCGACAACCTCACCGGTGAGGGCAAGGGTGACGACGAGACGATCACCGTGGACCTGACCCGGATCGGTCCGCAGGTCACCGCCATCGTCTTCGTGATCACCTCCTACGCGGGCCACACCTTCGAACGGGTCCGAAACGCGTTCTGGCGCTTGACCGACGGCACCACCAGCACCGAGCTCACCCGGTCCAACCTGAGCTCGGGCGGCGCGCACACCGGCATGGTGGTGGCCAAGGTGCATCGCGAGGACGGCATCTGGAAGGTGTCGGCGCTGGGCCACCCGATCGAGGCCGGACACCCGGTCGAAGCGGCCTCCCAGGTGGTCGGATTCCTCTGAACCGGTTCAGTCCACGGTGATGAACCGGCCCAGCTGCGGCACCGCCTCGCCGGGGTGCTTGGCCTGGAAGCCCTCGCCGATGGCCTGCAGTTTCCATTCGCCGCCCGAGCGGAACACCTTCGCCATGGCGATGGCCGTGAACGGCATGCCGCCCGCCAGCGCGTAGCGGGCCAGCTCGGCCTGCGTGGTGTCGTCCACCAGCCGGCAGTAGGCATTGCTCACCTGCTCGAAGGTGTGGCCCTGGTAGGAGGTGACGATGAAGAGCAGCGTATTCACATGGCGCGGAATGCGACTCAGGTCGACCAGGATCACCTCGTCGTCCCCGGCCGCGCCCTCGCCGGTGAGATTGTCCCCGGAGTGCCGGATGGACCCGTCCTTCGAGATCAGCTGACCGTAGTAGGCGACGTCCACCAGGTGCCGGTCGGCGAACATGGCCACCCAGGCGTCCAGGTCGATGTTCGCGGCGCGGCGGCCGAACAGTCCGCCCTGTTTGGCCGGGTCCCAGCCCAGGCCCATGCGGATGCGGGTGAGCGCGACCCCGCCCTCCTTGCGCAGCGTGACGCGTTGGCCCTTGGACAGATTCACCGGTTTGGCACCCGAGAGCCCGCCCTCGGTCGGCTGCGGCGGATAGGGCGGAGGCGGCGGCTGGGTGCGGTCGGCCGGAGTCGGCGGGACCGGGGGCGAAGCGATCGGCGGCGGGTAGGCCGACGGGGGCGGTGGGGGAGCGACGGGTGTCGGCGCGGGCCGCGGCGCGTCCTCGACGGTCACGCCGTGATCGCGGACCAGGGCGGCGAATCCGCCCGCGTAGCCCTGTCCGACCGCCCGCACCTTCCAGGCGCCGTAGCGCCGGTACAGCTCGACCGCGATGACGATGGACTCGCTCTGCAGGTCCTCGATCTTGTACTCGTACAGCGCGTTTCCGCCCGGGTCGGAGACCACCGCGATCGGCGGGGCGATCCGCCCGAAGGTGGCCCCGGTCCCGTCGAGGGTGATGACCGCCCGGATCTGGGTGATCTCGGCGGGCACCTGCGCCAGTGAGACCGCCAGGTCGGCGGGCTGCCCGGCCACGCCGTTGCGCAGCCGCACCCCCGGACCGGTTGGTTGGTTGTAGAACACGAAGTCGTTGTCCGAGCGCACTTTCCCCTGCTCGGTCACCAGCAGCGCCGACAATTCGGCGGTGGCCGCGACCCGGACGGAGACCACCACCTCCGCCGCGGCCAGTGCGCCGTTCTGACCCTTCACCAATGTTGTGGACAAGGCCGATCCTCCCGTATCGAAAACGCCCACCTGCCACTCTAGGAGACGGGTCGGCGCTCAGCAGGCGAGCTGGTCGGCCAGATCCAGGAAATCCACGGCATTGATATCGAACTCGGCGGAGAACTCGGCATCGGCGAGCGCGGGGTCGCCGTATTCGAGTGGCCGGGCCACGAACGCGGTCCGGAAACCGAGCTCGCGCGCGGCTCGGATGTCGTACTTGTGGCTGGCCACCATCATGATCTCCGACGGCTCCAGGCCCAGGTAGCGGGCGGCCAGGCCGTAGGTGCGCGGATCCGGTTTGAACGCGCCCACCATCTCGGCGGCGAAGACGGCGTGCCAGGGGAGGTCGCCGTGGCGCGTAATCTCCACCACCGCACTGACATCGGCATTGGACAGGGTCGCGAGGGTGAATTTCGCGCGCAGGCGGCGCAGCCCGGGAACCGTATCGGGCCAGGGATCCAGGCGCGCCCAGGCGCGGGCCAGCTCGTCGCGGGCGGCGAGCTTCAGATCGATGCCCTCGGACTCGAGCAGCGGGTCGAGGGTCTTCCGGTAGATCGACGCGACGCTCACCCACCCGCTGTCCGCTGGCTGCCGGGAGGTCTCCGCGAAATAGGCCGCGCGCCAGTCGTTCACGAACGTCCCCCAGTCCTGGTCCGGGCTCAGCTCCCCGGCGGCCGCGACGGCGGCCCGCACGATGGTCGAGTGGAAGTCGGTGGCGGTTCCCTGGACATCGAACAGCAGTGCTCTAGGCCTCATCGCGTTCACGGCGAAAGCCTACGAGATCGGTTCTAGGCTGGCGGGCATGGAGATCGGTCGGGCCAGCAGAACCGCCTTGGCGACCGCGTACGCGCGCGCCTACCACCAGCTCTCGGGCGAACCACGGGTCTTCACCGATCCACTGGCGGCGAAGATCGTGGGCGTCACCGCCGAGCGGATCGCCGATCTGGACACCGCGACCCTGGACCGGCCCGGCGGCGCGGACACCCGGCAGCGGATCCGGCGCTATTTCCTCGCCGCCCGGGCGCGATTCGCCGAGGACGTGGTGGCGACCGCGGTCGCGGCGGGAACCGGGCAGGTGGTGATCCTCGGCGCGGGGCTCGACACCTTCGGATACCGCAATCCCTATGAGGGGCTGCGCGTATTCGAGGTCGATCACCCGGACACCCAGAACTGGAAGCGCGACATGCTCGCGCGGGCCGGGATCGACATCCCCGAGTCGCTCACGTTCGTGCCGGTGGATTTCGAAACCGACACGCTGGCAGCGGGTTTGGCCGCCGCCGGATTCGACCGCGAGCGGTCCGCGGTGTTCGTCTGGCTCGGCGTGGTCATGTACCTGACCCGGCCCGCCATCGAGGACACCCTGCGTTTCATCGCCGGACAAGGGCGGCCGGTGCACCTGGTCCTGGACTACCTGAGCAGCGGCACCACCGACGCGGAACGCGCGTCCGTCCGCGAGCGAGCCGCCCGGATCGCCGCCATCAACGAGCCCTGGCTCAGCTACTTCGAGCACGAGGACATCGAGGCGCTGCTGCGGTCCTGCGGCTTCGACACCGTCGAGGCGCGGCCGCTGGCGGAGCTGTTCACCGACTACCTCGGCGAGCCGCTCGCGGGCCTGCCCGTCCGCCGCCGGCCCGCGCCGCTGCTGCACGCCGCCGCCGGGGCGTGAGCCGCCGCACTCACCCGTTTGCCCGGCATTTGCGCTGGTAGCCCCGGCGCGGGGGTGCTCGACCGATGTATTGCCCGATCGGCTCCGGACCGGTAATCAGTTCGCTCGGGTGGGTACGCGAGTCGAGGCTTTGAAGGTAGGAACCGGTGACCGTCGATCTTCCCGCGGCACGCCGGGCGCCGGGTCCCGGCGGCCGAAGACGGGTCCAGACGCTGCCGCGGCTGCTGGCCGCAGCGGTCGAGAGCAGACCGGACGGCATCGCCCTGCGCGCGGGCGGACGCTCGCTCACCTATGCCCGGCTCGACGCCTACTCCACCCGGGTGGCCCGGCTGCTCATCGCCCGCGGACTCGGTCCCGGCGACCGCGTGGTGCTGGCGCTGCCCCGCTCGGCCGAGGCCGTCGTCGCGGTCTGGGCGGTCGCCAAATCCGGGGCGGCGTTCGTGCCCGTCGACCCCGCCTACCCGCCGGACCGGGTCGCGCACATGCTCGCCGACGCGGGCGCGGCCTGCGGACTCACCCTCACCGCCACCCGCGAGCGGCTCGGTGACGGGCTCGACTGGCTCGAACTCGATGCCCCGGACTGCCGCGCCGCACTGGCCGACATCTCGGCCGAACCGCTGCATTACACCGACCGCACCCGCCGGGTGCACGGCGACGACATCGCCTATGTCATCTACACCTCCGGGTCGACGGGCCTCCCGAAGGGCGTCGCGGTCACCCACACCGGATTGGCCGGGCTCTGCGGCGAACTCACCCGCCGCTTCCGGGTCGCCCCGGATTCCCGCACCCTGCACTTCGCGTCGCCCAGCTTCGACGCGGCCGTGCTGGAACTCCTGCTGGCCGTCGGCTCGGCGGCCACGATGGTCGTCGCGCCCGCCGACTGCTACGGCGGCGGCGAACTCGCGGAGCTGCTGCGAGCCGAGCGGGTGACCCACGCTTTCCTCACCCCGGCCGCGCTGGCCGGGATCGATGCCTCGAATTTGCCGGACCTCGCGGTCGTGGTCGCGGGCGGGGAGGAGTGCCCGCCCGATCTGGTGGCCCGCTGGTCACCGGGGCGCGGGTTCTTCAATCTGTACGGACCCACCGAGACCACCGTCGCCGCGACCATCAGCGACCCGCTCACCGGCGCCGACACCGTCACCATCGGCGGACCCATGCCCGGCGTGACCGCCCTGGTGCTCGACGCCCGGCTGCGGCCGGTGCCGACCGCCGTGGCCGGTGAGCTCTACCTGGCCGGGCCGGGGCTCGCGCGCGGCTATCACCGGCGGGCCGGGCTGACCGCCGCGCGCTTCGTGCCGCACCCGAACGGCAAGGGGGAGCGCGTCTATCGCACCGGAGACCTGGTGCGATGGGTGCTCGACCGGGACGGGGCGCCGGGACTGCAATACCTGGGGCGCACCGACTCCCAGGTGCAGATCCGCGGCATCCGGGTGGAACTCGACGAAGTCGACGCGGTGCTGTTCGCCCACGAATCCGTCGCTTTCGCGACCACGCTGGTGCGACGGCTGCCCAGTGGCGTCGATGGGCCCGTGTCGTACGTGGTGCCCGTGCCCGGAGCCGCTATCGATGCCGCCGCGCTGACCGACCGTGCGCGGCGCCAGCTTCCGCGTCACGCGGTGCCGGCCGCCATCACGGTGCTCGACAGCCTTCCGCTGACCCCGTCCGGGAAGCTGGATCGCGACGCGCTGCCCGAGCCGGTCTTCGCCGCCCGGCCGAACCGGCGGGCCCTGACCGCGACCGAGCGGGAGGTGGCCGCGGCATTCACGGAGCTGCTCGGTGTCGCGCGAGTGGGAGCGGTCGACGACTTCTTCGATCTCGGCGGAAACTCCTTGCTCGCTACGAGATTGGCGGGCCGGCTGGGAGTGGGCCGGGCCGTGCGGGTGCCCGTGCCGCTGGTGTTCGAGCATTCGACCGTCGCGGCGCTGGCGGCGGCCGTCGATGGGCTCGGCACCGGTGATCGGCCCGTGCTGACCTCGGCCCGGCGGCCGGGGCGGGTCCCGCTGTCGCTCGCGCAGCAGCGCATGTGGTTCCTGGCGCGCTTGGATCCGGAGTCGGCGGCCTACAACATTCCGTTCGCGCTGCGGCTGACCGGGGAACTCGACGTGGCCGCGCTCGCGTGGGCCCTGCGGGACCTGGTCGAACGGCACGAGGCCCTGCGGACCGTCTACCCCGAGGACGGTGGCGACGGATACCAGGACATCCGCCCGGCGGACGCCGTGCCGATCGACCCGATCGCGGCCGACGTGACCGAGTCCGGACTGCGGGGCGAACTGATCGCCTTGGCGGGCAAGGGATTCGATGTCACCGCCGAGGTTCCGCTGCGGCTGCGGCTGTTCCGGATCGCGGAGCAGGATCATGTGCTGGGGGTGGTCATCCACCATCTGGCCGCCGACGGCTTCTCCATGGTCCCCTTGACCCGCGACCTCATCACCGCCTACGCCGCTCGTACCCGCGGCGTCGCCCCGGACTGGGCGCCGCTGCGGGTGCAATACGCCGATTACGCGGTGTGGCAGCGCGAATTACTGGGCGCGGCAGACGATCCCGGCTCGCTCCACGCCGAACAGCTCGATCACTGGCAGGCCGTGCTCACGGGATTGCCGCCCCTGCTGGACCTGCCCGTCGACCGTCCCCGCCCGGCGGTCGCCTCGCACCGCGGTGCGGCACAGCACTTCCGGGTGGACTCGTCCCTGCATCGGGCTCTGGAGGAGTTGGCCCGCTCCCGGGGCGTCTCGCTGTTCATGGTGGTGCACGCCGCGCTCGCTGTCGTCCTGGCGCGGCTGGCCGGAGTGGACGATGTGGCCGTGGGCGCACCGGTGGCGGGCCGCGGGGAACCCGAACTCGACGACGTCGTGGGCATGTTCGTCAATACCCTGGTGCTGCGCACCCGCATCGACCCGGCCGAGCACTTCACCGACCTGCTGGACCGGGTGCGTGACACCGACCTGGCCGCTTTCGCGCATGCCGAGCTGCCCTTCGAACGGCTGGTGGCCGCACTGGATCCACCCCGCGCCCAGGCCCATCACCCGCTGTTCCAGGTGGCGTTGTCATTCCAGAATTTCGGCGACCAGGTGCTGCGACTGCCGGGGCTCACCGTCACCGGAGTCGATCTCGGCGAGACGGTGTCACCGCTGGACCTCCAGCTCACCGTGGTGCCGCAGCAGGATGCCGAAGGTATTGCGGGACTGCGCTGTTCGTGGCGGTACGCCACCGACCTGTTCGACGAGAGCACGATCGTCCGGCTCGGCGCGCGGGTGGTCGCCGTGCTCGCCGCCGTCGCCGCCGATCAGCACACGACCGTCGGCGACCTGCCCTTCACCGATCCTGCCGAACTCGCGGCCCTGCCGACGACGGGTCCGCGGCGAGAGGTATCGCAGAGGTTCCTGTTCAGTGGATTCACCGATCGGGCAGTGCGCACTCCCGAACTGGTGGCGGTGACCGGTGACGGCATCGCGCTGACGTACGGCGAACTCTTCGAGCGGTCGAACAGGTTGGCGCGCAAGCTGATCGCCTCGGGCGTCGGACCCGGCACGGTGGTCGGTGCGGCCGTGCGTCCCGGACCCGATCTCGTGATCTGCCTCTACGCCATCGTGCAGGCCGGCGGCGCGTACCTGCCGATCGACCCCGACCAGCCCGGCCAACGCACCGCCGATCTGCTCGCCACGGCGGAGCCTGTCTGCGTCGTGACCGCCGATCTCGTGAAGGCCACTGAGCTGGAGAGCTTCTCACCCGCACCGATCACGGACGCCGACCGGTCGCGTCCACTGCGCGAACAGGACCTCGCGTACCTGCTCTTCACCTCCGGTTCCACGGGCCGCCCGAAAGGCGTCGGCATCTCCCACGCCGCCATGGCCAACCACATCGCCTTCCTCGCCACCGAATACGGGCTGTCCGAAAGCGATACCTACATCCAGCTGGTGCCGAGCACGTTCGACGCCTCCCTCATCGGCTACACCGCCCCGCTCGCCGTGGGCGGTCACCTGGTGGTCCCGTCGACCGCTCGCCGCACCGATCCGGACCACCTGGCGGACCTCCTGATCCGGCATCGAGTGACGTCTTTCCTCACGGTCCCGTCCCTGCTGCGAGCGCTGCTGGAGTTCGCGCTCGACGGCACGCTGTCCGGCCTGCGGGTGGTGTGGGTCGGCGGCGAGCCCCTGCCCGCCGAGCTGATCGCGCGGTTCCGGGCCGCGAGCCCGGCCCGGCTGCACAATCTCTACGGGCCCACCGAGGCGACCATCTCCATCACCGGAACCGAGGTGACCGACCACGACGGCGGACCGATCTCCATCGGTGCGCCGCACTGGAATTCGCGCGCCTACGTGCTCGACGCCCGCCTGCACCCGGTGCCGCCCGGCACGCCCGGGGAACTGTACGTCGCGGGCACGCAGCTCGCCCGCGGCTACCTCGGCCGCGCCGCGGGCACCGCCGACCGCTTCGTCGCCGACCCCGTCGGCGGGGTGGGGGAGCGCATGTACCGCACCGGCGACCTGGTCCGGCGTACCCACGATGGTGGGCTGGAATACCTGGGCCGCACCGACTTCCAGCTCAAACTGCGGGGCCAGCGGCTGGAGCCGGGGGAGGTGGAGGCCGCGCTGCGCGCCCACCCGGACGTGGCCGAAGCCGTGGTCGCTATCCGCCGGGACCGGCTCGTCGGATACCTGCGCGCCGTCTCCGGTGCCACACCGTGCCCGGACGAGGTGCTGGTAGCGGCCCGAAAGCGGCTGCCCGGCTACATGATTCCCTCGGAACTCGTCGTTCTGGATGCCTTCCCGCTCGGCTCGACGGGCAAGCTGGACCGCGCCGCTCTCCCAGACCCGGAACCGTCGTCGCGGGCCTACACCGCGCCGGAAACAGCCGACGAACACGCGGTCGCGGACGTCTTCGGCGCCGAACTGTGCGCCGAGAAGGTCGGACGTGACGACGACTTCTTCGCCCTGGGGGGAAACTCCCTGTCCGCCATCCGGGTCCGTGCCGCACTGGCCGACCGGCTCGGCCTTCCGGTGCCCCTCGCGTACCTGTTCGCCCACCCGCGCGTCCGCGATCTGGCCGCCGCGCTGCGGGCGGAGACAACCATGGTCGGCGCCGGACCGGACCCGGTGGCGGACGCCGTGCTGGATCCGGAGATCACCGCGGCCGGTCTCCCACCCCGGCGTCCGGGGTCGCGGTCGGCGGTACTGCTCACCGGCGCAACGGGTTTCCTCGGCAGCTTCCTGCTCCGGGAGCTGCTCGAACGAACCTCCGCCACCATCCACTGCCTCACCCGCGCACCCGGCGTCTCCGAGGCCCGCCGCCGCATCGTCGCCGATGCGGACCGCTTCGGCGTCGACCTCGTCCCGCATATCGGTCGAATAGTTCCTGTCCCAGGCGATCTCGCGCAGCCCGGTCTCGGCCTGAGCGGGAACGAGTTCACCGACCTGGCCGAGCGGATCGACGCGATCTACCACAATGGCGCGCTCGTCAACCACCTCGAACCGTATGCCCGCATGCGCGCCGCCAATGTCACCGGCACCGCCGAGATCCTGCGGCTGGCCGCCAGCCACCACCTCACACCGGTTCATTACGTCTCCACGGCCTCGATCTCGAACGGTCCGCTCCCGGACGGTGTGCCCGGCTATATCGCCACGAAATGGGTGGGGGAACAGCTGGTTCGAGCCGCCGCCGAGCGCGGTGTGCCGGCCCGCGTCTACCGCCCCGGCCTCATCACCGGTGATTCCCGGTGCGGCGCGGCCGGGGCCGACGACGCCTGGTGGACGATGCTGCGCGCCATGCTGGTCCTCGGCCTCGTCCCCGAGCTGCCCGATGCCGAGGTCGCCATGGTGCCCGTCGATCAGGTCGCCGCCGCGATCGTCTCCGCGGCCCGGAAACCGGTCGCGCCCGGTGAGGTCGAGACCGTCACCCTGCTGCCCGCTCGGACGGTGTCCCTCGCCACCGTGCGAGACGAAATCCTGTATCACGGTTACCGTCTCGCCCCGGTGGCTCCGGCGGACTTCGCCGCCGCCCTGCTCGCGGCGGCCGAACGGCCGGACGCCGACGCCCGTTTGGTGCGCGCCGCCGCCCTCAGCGTCAACTATTCGGCCGAGGTCACCGGCATGGCCGCGCGCGATCCCCGTGCGGCCTGTGCCGGAGTCGATCGCCCCATCCTGGCCCGCTACCTCGACTACTACGTGAAGACCGGGTTCCTGCCCCCGCCGTGACCATCCGCTAGTCGGCGGGCAGGTGCAGCTTGGTGTAGAGCGCGCCGGGGGTGCTCACCTGCCAGCGGGTGAACGCCTCCGCCGGGGTCAGCGTCCGCGGGTCGCGCGCGGGGATCCGGCGCAGGAACGGCGCGGCGATCGGGGCGGTCGACGGCGAAAGCCATGCCAGCAGCGCCAGTTGCAGCCGCCCGCTCTTGGCGAGGGTCCAGAAGACCGGCTTGGCGAGCAGCCGCACCAGCAGGTCGGCCGCGCGTGACTGATGGATGTCGGCCAGCCCGCGCTGCCAGTGCGGCAGGGTCGCGATGGTGGCGGTGCGCAGGAACTTGTTGGCCACCCAGGCGAACGGGCCCAGCCGTCCCAGCAGCGGTGGATACATGACCCGGGCATTGAGCAGGTGGTCCATCATCTGCTGGGTGACTTCGCTGGCGGCCAGCCGCGGCCGGACGCGTTCGAAGTAGACGCGGACGTCCTCGCGGGTGCGCGGCACCCGGTCGGGATCGCAGGTCTGCAGTTCGGCGGCGATCGCGCACTCGGTCCAGAACCGGCGTTCCTCGGCGTCGGAGAGCGGGCCGGGCCCGAACTGCTCGTAGACGTACAGGATCGAGTGCCACGCGGTGAGATGGATCCACAGCTGTGACTCGGGATCATTGGCGTCGTAGGGCAATCCGGAGACCGGTTCGATGCCGACGCCGGTCTTGGCGTGGATCCGCATCAGCACCGATGACGCCTTCACCGCGGTCCGGGTGTCACCGAACAGCACGGTGGTGAAGTAGGCCAGCGTGTGGTCGTAGCGGGTTCTGGCCTGGCTGTACACCTTTCCGGTGTGCTGGACCGAGGCGACCAGGAACGGGTCCAGTTCCTCGATGACCACGGCGCGCTGGAATCCGACCGACAGTGAGGTCGGGTAGCCCCACACCTTCCAGGTCATCGAGCCGGGGCCGAAGAAGCCATGGTCCGCGGCGGGTTCGACCGGAGCCGTCAACCAGGCGAGCGGTCTGGTCCGCGCGCCTCCCGGCTCACCGCCCGTCGACAACCGATCGACCGTCATAGCCGAAAAGTACCAGGTCGCAGGGTCTCGCTGTGACAGGGCTCACTATACAGATGACTAGGTCGTTACTAATGTGCCATTGACAACTGGCGCATTGAATCGCGATGCTGTGCCCATGAGGACGAGGTCAATGGCGACCTTCCCGCCGGCGGCGGTCCCCACCCGGGCGGCGACGCGGACGCGACTCGCGGCCGCGGCGTCGGTGGTGGGGGTACGCCGGGTCAATGGGTGGTTGCCGAACAATCGAATCGGGATCGAGGCCGGGCGCGCGCTCATCGCCGCGATCATGGCGGCCGGCGGGCCCACCCCGGCGGGGACCTCGGTCACCCCGGTGCGCTCCGGCGGCGTCCGCGGCGAATGGGTCCGGGCCGCCGGTGTACGGCACGGTGATCGGGCCGTCTACTACCTGCACGGCAGCGGCTACGTGGTGTGCTCGGCCAAGACCCATCGCGGACTCGCGGCCCGGCTGTCCAAGGCCACCGGGCTGCCGGTGTTCGTGGTGGATTACCGGCTCGCGCCCGAGCACCCGTTCCCCGCGGCCGCCGACGATGCCGCGGCGGGTTACCGGTGGCTGCTCGAACACGGGTATCGCGCAAGCGATCTGGTGATCGGCGGCGACTCGGCGGGCTGCCATCTGACCCTGGACCTGCTGCTGCAGAACGCGATCGACGGTACCGCGCAGCCCGCGGGCGCGTTCATGTTCTCCCCGCTCATGGATCCCACCCTGGCCCTCGCCGAACGCCGCGACCGGGTGCTGCCCGATCCCATGGCCCCCGCGCGCACCGGGCGGCGGCTCATCGAGCTGTACACCGCCGCCGAGCCCGCCGATTCGCCGCGACTGCGGCTGACCATTCCGGCCGGGACCGTGCTGCCGCCGCTGTTCGTACAGGCCAGCGCGGGGGAGATGCTCGCCGACGACGCCCGCCACCTGCGTGACATGGCCGCCGCGGCGGGCGTGCCGTGCGAACTGGAACTGTGGCCCGGGCGCATCCACGTCTTCCAGGCCCTGCCGCTGCTGGTGCCCGAGGCCGAGCCCGCCCTGCGGCGCGCCGCCGGGTTCGTGACCTCGGCACTGGCGCAATCGGATTCGACCATCGGAAAGCGGGTGGGCTGACATGTGGCCGATCGACGAGGTGATGTTCGCATTGGGCGGCACGCGCCGCTCCCAGCGCGCGAAGGCCGTGGTGACCGGCGCGGGCAGCGGGATCGGGCGCGCGTTCGCGCTCGAGCTCGCCGCGCGCGGCGGTGAGGTCGTGTGCGCGGACATCGACAAGGACCGCGCGGACGAGACCGTGCGACTCATCGAGCGCACCCACGGGCGGCCCGCCCACGCGGTGTTCTGCGACGTGTCCCGGCGCGAGGACGTGGAGAGCCTGGCGCTGCACGCGGAACTGCTGTTCGGCGGCGCGCCGACATTGGTGATCAATAACGCGGGCGTCGGCATCGGCGGAAAACCGGTGGGCGACATCGGGTTCGGCGACTGGGAATGGGCGCTCGGCATCAACCTGTGGGGTGTCGTGCACGGTTGCGAGATCTTCGCACCCCAGCTGCGTGCGGCTGGACGCGGCGGCATCATCAATGTGGCCTCGGCCGCGGGTTTCGCGGCCGCGCCCGGCATGGCCGCCTACAACGTGTCCAAGGCGGCGGTGGTGTCGCTGTCGGAGACCATGGCCGCCGAGCTGGCGGGCAGCGGGGTCACGGTCACCGCGCTGTGCCCGACCTTCGTGCGCACCAATGTGGTGACCGACGGCCGGATCACCTCGGGCTCTTCCCGATTGGCGGACGGGCTCATGCGCTGGACCGGGTTCTCGCCCGAGTCGGTGGCCCGCACCACCCTCGACGCCCACGACCGGGGCGCGCTGTATGTGCTGCCGCAGCTGGACGCCCGCGTGGTCTGGCACCTCAAGCGGCACTTCCCGGCCCTCTACACCCAGGCCCTCGGCGTCCTGAATCGCGTCCTGCCGCAGCAGGATGCGGCAGCGACCGGCACGAATCTCCAGAAGACAGGAGTCTGACATGTCCGCGAAAACCATCTCCTTCGACTTCGACATGATGCTGGCCAAGATCAAGTCCAAGCAGTGGGCGCTGGCCGACATCGACTGGGACGCACCGGGCGCCGAGCTCATCGACCCGGCCCTGCACGCCAAACTGAAGCCGTTCATGGCCGATCTCATGTGGATCGAGAACGTCGGCGCGCGCGGCTTCGCGGCCATGGCCAAGAAGGCCCCGACGCCCACGCTGGCCGAGATCTACCGCTACTTCCACGCCGAGGAACAGCGGCACGCCAATGCCGAGCTGGCGCTCATGCGCCGCTGGGGCATGCTCGAGGGCGACGAGATCCCCGAGCCCAATATCAATGTCAAGCTGGTCATCGACTTCCTGGACAAGTACTCCGACGGCATGTCGCTGTCCTTCCTGGGCACCGTCATCCCCATGCTCGAGGTGGCCCTCGACGGCGCGCTGATCAAGTTCGTCACCGACGAGATCGCCGACCCGGTCGCCCAGGAGGTCTTCAAGAAGATCAACAATGACGAATCCCGGCACCTGGCCACCGATTACGCGGTCATGGAGCTGCTCGGCCACGCCAGCGCCCGCAAGCTGGCCATCGACCTGGTGGGCGGCTGGATCAAGCCGTCGCTGTTCATCGGGCTGCTCAGCTACATCCCGCTGCTGAACAAGATGCGCGACAATATCGTCGACATGGGCGTGAGCGAGGAGAAGCTCTACGCCGCCATGGCCCGCTTCAAACAGGTCGGCGAGCGCGCGCCGATCGTGAACCGGCTGCCCATGTACCGGTTCGTGAAGATGCACTCCGACTGGGTGGTCAACCGCGAGCACCCGTATCACCTGTTCGCGGACGCCATGGTCAAGGTCACCGGGGCCATCCCGGACCGCCTGCTGCCCACGCAGCCGACCTGGTCCAAGGAACTCACCTACGAGCCCGTCGCATGAGCGCCGTGAGCAAGCCGCTGGACGTGGCGATCATCGGGGCCGGATTCGCGGGCATCGGCGCGGCCATCCGCCTGCGGCAGAAGGGGATCGCCGACTTCGCGGTCTTCGAGCGCGGCGACCGGGTGGGCGGCACCTGGCGCGACAACACCTATCCGGGCGCGGCCTGCGACATTCCGTCGCGGCTGTACTCCTACAGCTTCGCGCCCAACCCGGACTGGTCGCGGACCTACTCCGGCAGCGCGGAGATCCTCGGCTACATCGACACCATGGTCGCGGATTCGGGCATCGCCCCGCACATCCGCTTCGGGCACACCGTGACCGGCATCGTGTTCGACGACGAGACCGGGCTGTGGACGCTGTCGTTCGGCGCGGGGCGGCGGAAAGTGCGGGCGCGCACCGTGATCCTCGCCTCCGGCCCGTTGTCCAATGCCGGGTTCCCGGATATCGCGGGCATCGACGAGTACGAGGGCCACAAGATCCACAGCGCCCGCTGGGATCACGACTACGACTTCACCGGCAAGAAGGTGGCCGTGGTCGGCACCGGCGCGAGTGCCGTGCAAATCATTCCGGAGTTGGTGAAGCAGGCCGCCTCGGTGAAGGTCTTCCAGCGCACGCCCGGCTGGGTGCTGCCGCGGGTGAACCGGCGCACCAACGGCCTCACCAAACAGGTCTACCGGCAGCTGCCCCTCACCCAGTCGCTGGCCCGCGAAGCCTGGTTCTGGGGCCACGAGTCGGTGGCGCTAGGCGTGGTGTGGAATACGCCGCTGACCCGGGTCGTCGAATCGGTCGCCTTGATGCACCTGCGTTCCCAGGTGCGTGATCCGTGGCTGCGGCGGCAGCTCACCCCCGATTTCCGGGCGGGCTGCAAGCGGCTGTTGATGAGCAGCGAGTACTACCCGGCCCTGCAAGCCGACAACTGCAAGCTCATCACCTGGCCGATCGCGGAACTGTCCGCGCACGGCATCCGCACCGCCGAGGGCATCGAGCACCGCTTCGACTGCATCGTGTTCGCCACCGGGTTCGAGGTGTCCAAGCAGGGTTCGCCGATTCCGGTGACCGGGCGCGGTGGCCGGGTGCTGGCCGACGAATGGCGCGGCGGCGCGTACGCGTTCAAGAGCGTCACGGTGGCCGGATACCCCAACCTGTTCCTCACCTTCGGGCCGAACTCGGGCCCGGGCCACAATTCGGCGCTGGTCTACATGGAGGCGCAGATCGAATACCTCACCGACGCCATCAAGATCGTGCTCGACCGCGGGCTGCGCACGCTCGAGGCCCGGCAGGATCGGCAGGACCGCTACAACCGCGGCCTGCAGCGCCGGCTGACCGCCACCACCTGGAACTCCGGGTGCAGCAGCTGGTATCTCACCGAGGACGGGTTCAACGCCACCATGTACCCGGGATTCGGCAGCCAGTACGCCCGGCAGCTGGCCAGGGTGGATCTGGCGGATTTCCACCTGCGCTAGGGTTCAGAACGGCTGCGCCGATGTTCCGGCGGAGCCAGGGGGTCGCCGGCGGAAGGGACGGGAACAGGACGAATGGCGGAGTACCGCATCGACGATCTCGCCCAGGCCGCCGGCACCACGTCGCGCAATGTGCGCGCGTATCAGGAGAAGGGGCTGCTGCCCACGCCCACCCGCCGCAGCGGGCGCGCGCTCATCTACGACGACACCCACCTGGCCCGGCTGCGCATCATCGACGCGCTGCTGCAACGCGGGTTCACCATCGCCCACATCGCCGACTTCATCACCAGCTGGGAGACCGGCAAGGATCTCACCGAGATCCTCGGGCTGCAGAGCGCGGTCACCGACACCTGGGGCAAAGCCGAAGAGCCGGTGGCGATCCCGCGCGAACTGGTGGACACCTTCTTCGGCGACACCGAGGAGCACCAGGTCGACACCGACCAGCTGGACCGGCTCGAACAGCTCGGCATGGTGCGCCTGCGCGACGACACCGTCGAGCTCACCCGGCCCGAACTGCTCGGCATCTTCGCCGATCTCAGCTCCTACGGGTTCGGGTTGCCCGCGCTCATCGACCTGCACGCCGCCATGGCCGAGCGACTCGAATCGATCGCCCGGCTCATGGTGGTGGCGGCCAAGGACCACATCGTGGCCGCGCACGGGCCCGGCTGGATGCCCGAGACCGATGCCGAGATCGCCGAAACCGCCGGCATGCTCGAGCATTTCCGCGAACTCGGAATCCGCTCGGTGCACGACAGCCTCGATCGAGCCCTCGACAAGGTGCTGCGAGCCGAGCTCGGCGAGTACCTGGAGGCGGCGGCGCGCCGCCACGCGAAGGAGTGATCAGCGCAGGGCGGCGCGGGCGCCGGCCGCCTCGAGCTTGATCCGCGCGGCCTCGGCGGCGTCCTTGTCGACCTTCTCCAGCACCGCCTTCGGCGCTGCCTCGACCAGGTCCTTGGCCTCCTTGAGACCCAGCCCCGGGATGATCTCCCGCATGGCCTTGATGACCTGAATCTTCTTGTCCCCGAAGGATTCCAGGACGAGATCGAATTCGTCCTGTTCGTCGGCCGCCTCCGCCGGCGTCGAATCCGCGGCGACTTGGACGGCCACCGGGGGCGCGGCGCTGACGCCGAACTCCTCCTCGAACGCCTTCAGGAACTCCGAAAGTTCCAGCAGCGTCATACCTTTGAACACGTCGAGCAATTCGACGACGGTCATCTTGGCCATGATGTAACCCCTTGCAACGCTGACCAGGCGATACAAGTAATTCTAAGCGCCGGGGACCGCCAAGGTCATCAGATATTCGCGCTCCCCGCGTGTCAGCGGGCGTGGCGCGCCGTCGGCGATGGCGACCAGGGTGGAAGTCGCGAAGAGATAAAGGAATTCGCCGTCGCGCACCTCGTGCCGCAGGGTGAACGAGGTGGTGCCGACCTTCTCCACCATGGAGGTCACGGTCACCGGCGCGGCCCGGAAGACCAGCGGCATACGGTAGCTCAGCCGCTGACCCGCCACCACCACCCGCCACGGACCGCCGTCGGAGTCGTAGCGGTCCAGCAGATCCGCGCGGGCCTCGTCGAGGTACTGGGCGAAGACCACATTGTTGAGATGCTGCTGCGCGTCCATATCGGTGCGGCGCAACTGGATGTCGTAGGTGTGCATCAGGCCTCCAGGTCCTTCAGGAGCACGCGCTGGTCCTCGGGCAGCGCGCGGGACCGCTGGGTCTCCTGGTCGAAGGCGACCATCGTGCACACCGCCGTCGAATACACCACGTCGTCGTCGCGGATCTCCTGCTCCAACACGAACGAGGAGGTGCCGACCCGGCTCACCCAGGTCTCGATCCGCACCGGATCGGGCCGGTATCGCAGCGGCGTCAGATAGTCGATATCCATCTGCGCGACCACGTTCGCCCCGCCGAACCCCTTCTTCCAGAACAGATCGATCCGGGATTCCTCGAGGTAGCGCAAATGCGCGGCATTGTGCACGTGCCCGTCGGCGTCCATATCGGACCACCGCAGCGGGCACCGGAAAAGGTGTCGGGCCACCCCGCATTCATATCAAGCGGGCGGCGACGGCAACCTCGCGGCCATCGCGGCGATGGCCGAATCTGCAAGAGTCGTGTCGTTGACGCCGTCGCCCGCGGGCCGCAGGCTGAGGGCATGCGGGTGGTGCTGATCGTGGTGTTCGACGGGTTCCAGCTGACCGATCTGGCCGGGCCCGCGGACGTCTTCTCCGGGGCCGCTGCCCTGCTCGGCGACGGCGGCGGCTACCGGGTCGAACTGGCCGCGGCGCGGTCCGGTCCGGTGCGGTCCTCGTGCGGCATCGAGGTGACCGCGCGGCACGGGCTCGACACCTGGACCGGACCGCTGGACCTGCTGCTGGTGGTGGGCGGGCTGGCCTTCTGGGCGGCGTCCGGCGACGCCGAACTGGTGGCCGGGATCCGCCGGGTGGCCGCGGCGGCCGACCGGGTGGGCTCGGTCTGCTCGGGCACCTTCCTGCTGGCCCGCGCCGGACTCCTGGACGGCCGCCGCGCCACCACCCACTGGGCGGGCGGCGAGCTGCTGGCCCAGCAGTTCCCGGCCATCACCACCGAACCCGACCGCATCTACGTGCGCGACGGCCCGATCTGGACCTCGGCCGGGGTGACCGCGGGCATCGACCTGGCCCTGGCCATCGTGGCCGCCGACCACGGACCCGAGCTGGCCCGCGAAGTAGCGCGCTGGATGGTGGTGTACCTGCATCGGCCCGGCGGCCAGAGCCAGTTCAGCGCACCGCTCACGGGCAATTCGCCCCGGCGCGATCCGCTGCGCGAACTCCAGGTGTGGATGGAGGAGCATCCGGCCGCGGACCTGTCGCTGCCCGCGCTGGCCCTGCGGGTCGGTATGAGCACGCGGCACTTCTCCCGCGTCTTCACGGGCGAGACCGGCACCACGCCCGCCCGCTACGTGGAGCGGGTGCGGATCGCCGCCGCCCGGCGTCTGCTCGAGACCACCGACCAGCCCATGGACCGGGTCGCCGCCGCGGTCGGACTGGGCAGCCCCGAGACCCTGTACCGCATCTTCCACCGCCACCTGGGCATCCCCCCGGGCGAGTACCGCGCCCGATTCAAGAACTCCGAAGGAGAGCGTGTCTCATGACATTCCAGATCGCCATCGTGCTCTATCCCGGCATGACCGTGCTGGACGTGGTCGGACCCTACGAGGTGCTGCGCGGCATCCCCGACAGCGAGATCCGTTTCGTCGCCGGGGAAGTCGGCCCGGTGGTGGCCGACAGCGGGGTGCTGGCGCTGGGCGCGACCCACACCTTCGCCGAGACGCCCGCACCCGATCTGGTGCTCGTCGGCGGCGGGGAACAGGGCACCACCGGCGCGATGGCCGACCGGGAGCTCATCGACTGGCTGCGGGCGGTGCACCCGAAGACGCAGTGGACCACCTCGGTCTGCACCGGATCGCTGATCCTGGCCGCCGCCGACATCCTGCGTGGTCAGCCCGCCACCACCCACTGGCTCGGCCAGCCCGCGCTCGCGCCCTTCGGCGCCGAGTCGCGTCCGCACGACCGCATCGTGCACAGCGGCAAGATCGTCACGGCCGCAGGCGTTTCCGCGGGCATCGACCTCGGGCTGTGGCTGGTCGGCCGGATCGCGGGGGAGGAGCGGGCGCAGATGACCCAGCTCTACATCGAGTACGACCCGCACCCGCCGTACGACACCGGCCACCCCGACAAGGTGAGCCCCGAGCTGCTGCGCAAGACACGCCTGCTCGCCACCAAACGATCGGCCAAGCCGCGGGTGCCGCTGGAGGTGGCCACCGCCGTGTGGCGGCTGACCCTCAACCGCATGCGGGATCGGGCCGCCGCCAAACGCTGATTTCCCGTACCGTCGGAAGGGTGACCGAGCTGCTCGGCGATCACTTCTTCGCCAATCCGTATGCGTACTACCGGCTTTGGCGTGAGGACGGGCCGGTGCTGCGGGTGCGGTTCGGGGACGGCGTGGAACGCTGGCTCGTCATCGGCTACGAGGAGGCGCGCGCCGCGCTCGCGGATCCGCGGCTGCGCAAGGACATCGACCTGCTCGAGTCGGTGATCGCCCGCAAGCACGCCGGGCCCTGGGAGGGGCCGCGCACCCACGACGGGCTGCGGCACATGCTCAACGCCGACCCGCCCGACCACACCCGGTTGCGGCGGGCGGTCTCGCAGGCGTTCACCGCGCGGCGGGTCGCGGCGCTGCAACCGGTCATCGAGCAGACGGCGCGAGAACTGCTGGACGCCATGGCCGATCACGACGAGGTGGATCTGCTGCGGGCCTTCGCGGTACCGCTGCCCGTCGCGATCATCTGCCACCTGCTGGATGTGGACATCGAGGACCAGGGCACCTTCCGGGAATGGACCAAGGCGCTGGTCGGCACCCTGGAACCCGGGGTTGACCCGGCCCGGGCGCACAACGAGATGGTGGCCTTCCTGCGGGACCTGCTGCGGCGCAAACGGGCCGAGCCGGGCGAGGACCTGCTCTCCGCGCTGGTCACCGACGCCGACGCCCGCCTCGACGAGGGCGAACTGATCGGGATGGCCCTGCTGCTCCTGGTCGCCGGACACGAGACCACGGTGAACCTGATCGGCAACGGCATGCTGGCGCTGCTGCGCGACCGGCCCTGGCTGGACCGGCTGTGCGCGGCCCCGGAACTGATCCCCGCCGCCGTCGAGGAATTCCTGCGCTTCGACGGACCCGTGGACCTGGCCACGCTGCGGTTCACCGCCGAGCCGATCACGGTGGGCGACACCGTCATCCCCGCGGGCGAACTGGTCCTGGTGGCACTGGCCGCGGGCAATCGGGACCCGCGTCACTTCACCGACCCGCACCGCCTGGATCCGCTCGCCGACCATGTCGCGCACCTGGGCTTCGGCCACGGCGTGCACTACTGCGTCGGCGCGCCGCTGGCCCGGCTCGAGGCCCGGGTCGCGTTCACCCAACTGCTGGACCGGTTCCCGGACATCGAACTGGCCGTGGACGATTCCGAGCTGCGCTGGCACCCGAACCCGGTGATCCGCGGCCTGAAGCGACTGCCGGTGCGGCTGCGGAAGTAGATCCGGGGCAAGAATTTCCGGCCCGTGAGCGATGAATTTCGGGCGGCGGTGAGGTCTATACCTGTGAACAGACGTTCGAGTTCACCGTCGAGTCAGAAGAGTTGATCTTTCATGACCGTATTCGCCATCTACGGGGCCACCGGTCACACCGGCCGCCTCGTTGCCGCCGACCTCATCGCACGAGGGAAGGAAGTGGTCGTGTCCGGGCGCGATCCGGATGCTCTCGCCGCCCTGGGCCCCGCGCGGGTCATGCCCGCCGCGCTCGATGATCCGGCGGCCTTGCGGGCGCTGGCCGAGGCCGCCGACGTGATCATCCACTGCGCGGGGCCCTTCGCCACCACCGGACTGCCCGTGGCCACCGCCGCCGTCGAGGGCGGCTGCCACTATGTCGACCACGCCGTGGAGGTGCACCACGTGAAGCGGCTGTTCGACGACTTCACCGAACCCGCCCAGCGGGCCGGGATCACCATGCTGCCGAGTGTGAGTTTCTATGGGGGACTGGGTGATCTGCTCGCCGGGGCCGTCGCGCGCGGGGTATCCGGCATCGACCGGATCACCGTGGCCTACCACGTCACCAACTGGATGATGACCCACGGCGCGGTGGAGACCGCGCGACTGCTGTTCGCCGACACCGACCGCATCGGCTACGAGGACGGGCAGCCCCGATACGGATTCGTGGAACCGCGGCAGGCGATCTTCGCGTTCCCGCCGCCGGTCGGGCCGCGGCCCATGATCGCGCCGGTGCCGTTCCCCGAAGCCGTCACCGTGCCCCGGCACACCCGCACGAAAGCGGTGGAGGCGCAACTGACCGCGCACACCTTCGCCGAGGACCAGGCTTTCACCAGCGAGCAGGTGGAACCGGCCGCCCGCGCCGACAGCCGTTTCATGATCGCCGCCCAGGTGCTCGCCTCCGGCGGCTCCGGGTCCGGGACGCTGACCGGGCGAGACCTGTGGTCGGCCGCCGCGCTGGCCTCGGTGGAGGCGGCGGTGCGGCTCACCGAGGGCGCCGCCAAGAGCGGAGTCGCCAGTCCCGCCGAGGCTTTTGAGGCCGTCGGATTCCTGCGGGATCTCGCCGCGCGTGGGGCCTTCGAACTCCGGTTGCCGGAACACGCGTGAGGAGCGCGACCATGGAACCGATTCTCGTCACCGGCGCGGCCGGGGGCAGTCAGGGCGGCACCGGCCGACGCGTCGCCGAGACCCTGGTGCGTGCGGGCCTGCCGGTGCGCGCCTTCGTGCACCGCGACGACGGCCGCGCGGCCGAGCTGAAGGACCTGGGCGCGGAGGTGGTCACGGGCGATCTGCGCGAGATCAGCTCCGTGACACCCGCTCTCCAGGGCGTGCGCCGGGCCTACTTCACCTACCCGGTGACCGCCGGAATGCTGGACGCCACCGCGGTTCTCGCGGCCGTCGGCAAGCGGGCCGGGCTGGAGCGGGTGGTCGCCACCTCCCAGCTCGGCTCCGATCCGCAGGCGGGCACCCCGCACATGCGCCGGCACTGGGTGGCCGAACAGGTCCTCGACAATGCCGGGATCGGCGCGGTGCACCTGCGGGCCGCGGTGTTCTTCGAGAACCTGCGGGTGGCCATCGGGGATCGGGGTGAGCTGGCGCTGCCGCTCGGCTCACCCGACACCGTGCTGCCGCTCATCGCGGGCGCGGACGTGGCGGGCGTCGGGGCCGGGGTGCTGCGCACCGCGGGCCCGGTCGATCCGGTGCTGTGGCTGGCCGGGGAGATCATGACCGTCGGTGAGGCCGCCGAAATACTCGGCGTCCCTTACCGGAACGTGGATCCGGCCGAATGGTCCGCGTGGGCGCTGACGGTGTACCGCGACGAAGTGGCCGTGGAACACCTGACCCACCTGTGGACCATGTTCGCGGCCATCGGTTCCGGGCACGAGCTGTTCCGGGTCACCGAATCCATCGAGCGCTTCACCGGGCGGCCGCCGATCACCCTGCGGGAGTTCACTGCCGGGGGCTGAGGCCGGTCAGGCCAGCCAGCGTCCGCGCCGCAGTACCCGGCGCAGGCCCAGCTGGTCGTCGAGCACCACGGCGTCGGCGTACATGCCGGGACGCAGGTCGCCGACGTCGTCGAGGCCCGCCGCGTCCGCGGGGGTCGAGGTGACGGCGGCGACCGCGTCGTAGAGCGGGACGCCGCAGTCGCGCACCGCCCAGCGCAGGCAGTGCAACAGCGTCGCGGTGCCGCCCGCCAGCGAGCCGCCCGGCACCCGCGCCACCCCGTCGGTGACGGTGACCGGGCGTGGGCCCAGCCGGTACTGGCCATCCGGCATGCCCGCCGCCTGGGTGGCGTCGGTGACCAGCACCACCCGGTCGGGGGCGGTGGCGAAAACGAGTGCGCCGAAACCGGAGTCGACGTGCACGCCGTCGCCGATCACCTCCACGAACGCCTGCCGCTGGGCCGCCGCCACCAGGCCCGCCGCCACCGGGCCGGGTGCGCGGTGGTGCAGTGGTGGCATGCCGTTGGCGAGATGGGTGACCAGGGTGCCGCAGCCCTGCGGGCTCAGCGCCGCCCGGAAGCGGGCGAAACTCGAATCACTGTGCCCGACCGCCACCACCACGCCGCTGTCGGCCAATTGTTTGGCGGCGGTATCGAATCCGGGGCGCTCGGGGGCCAGGGTCATGACCCGCAGTTGACCGTCGGTGGCATGCAGGAGACGGTCGATGAGCTCCGGGTCGGGATCGGTCAGATAGCCGAGATCGTGTGCGCCGCAGCGGGTCCGCGACAGGAAGGGGCCCTCGATGTGGACACCCGCGATCACGCCGTCCGCGGCGAGCCGGCGCAGCATGGCCGCCTGCGCCACCATGGTGTCGGGTGCCGCGGTCACGATGCTGGCGAGCACGCTCGTCGAGCCGCGCCGATGATGGAAGGCCGCGGCCTCCTTCGCCTCGGTCGCGTCCTCGGTGTCGAAGCGATACCCGAACCCGCCGTGCGTGTGGATGTCCACCAGGCCCGGCACCACCGTGCCCGCGTACACCGGCGGCAATTCCCGGTGCGTGGTGGCCCATTCGGTGGCGGGCCGGACCGCGGCCACTCGCTCGCCCCGCACGGTGATGACGCCGTCCTCGAGCACGCCCGCGCGGGTCACCACGCGGCCGCGCAGTTCCAGGCCCCGCCGCCCGCTCGCCAGACCCGTTGCCGCGTCAGCCATCACGCCACACCCATCAGCTCAGAATGACCGATCGCGGGACGGTGCGCGGGTGTTCGGTCCTGTCGATTTCCTGTTCAAACGAATCACATTCGGCCGGTCGCCGCGTTAGATTCGAGAGATACCAATCGTTCGGCCCGGAAATTCCGCTCTCGGCAACACTTTCGATTCAGCAGACGGCGAATTGAGGGGCGTCGCCTGCTCCCGCACCCGCTGAATCGGGCGCCACCCGATTCAGATGGGGCGCAGCACCACCAGGCCCGGGACTGTGGTCAGATACCGGGTCAACGGGGTGTCGACGACCTGCTCGTTCGCGGCCAGTGAGGACGCATTGCGGAACATCGGCCCGTTCGGGGTGTCGATGAGAATGCCCACGTGGGTGACGTCCAGGCCCGCCTCATCGGTGTACGCGCCCAGGAAATCGCCGGTGCGAAGTTGTCCGATCACCGAATTGTCGACCGCCGCGGCCGGCACGAAAGTGATGTCGCGATCCACCACCGGCAGGCCCGGGAGATAGTTGCCGCCATCGGCTTTCGCGTTCAGATGCTTGGTAACGGTGACCGCGGCGGGGGTGAGGCCGCGCGTGATATCGGTGGCGGCCGTGCGGTTCACCGCCGCCCAATCGGTGAAGAAGTGCTTGCGGCTGGTGAATTCCACCCGGGAATCCGCGTAGCGGGTGGCCACCAGGTTCTGCACGAACTGGGCGCGGTCGGCCGAACGGCTCAGCGCGTCCACGTAATCGAGGTAGGTGAAGCAGTCGACCCGGCGGAAGTCGACCACCAGCTGCTCGGCCCGGGTCGCCGAACCGATCAGCATGTTCGCCCCGTACGGGGTGCCCAGGAAGCGGCCGGACAGCTGCGCGATCGCCTCGGTCCGCGCGCCCGGGATCGAGTTGCGCAGCGCGAGCAGCTCGTCCAACTGCCGGGAGGTGGACTCGTCCAACGCCGGTTCGGCCGGCCCGGCCAGCGCCTGCGACGGCGGCAGCGCCAACGCCGAAACCAGCGTGACCAGCATCAGCAGCAGCCGGGTCAGTGTGCGCACGAGCCCTCCCTCGGAACGAGACTGCCCCCGACGCTACCCCAGCAGCCCGCCGAGCAGGCCGCCCTGCTGTCCGGCTTCCTGCCCGCCGCCGGTCCCGCCGATGAATCCGCCCGGCGGCAGCTCCGACGGCTGCACGATCACGAAACCGCGACCCGAGAACGAGAGTGTCAGGCCCTCCCCGGTGCTGCGGCCGATCAGGCGGGCGAAACCCATGGAGTCGTTGCGCTTGATCCCGGTCTGCAGGCTCGACGACCAGGCCACCGCCGCCTGCGGGTCCGCGTAGGTCGGCTGATCGACGTTCAGCACCACCGGCTGGCCGTGCGTGGTGATGGCGATCCGGCCGCGACCGGTGAACACGCAGTTGAAGAACCCGGCGTTGCTGGCATAACCGGCCGCGCCCTGCACCCGCTGGATGTTGTAGGACAGCGAGGAATCGAAGGCCAGCACGTTCGCGCCGTTGATGGTCAGTCCGTCGGTGCCGTCCAGATCCACCACGTGCACATCGGCGGCGGCATTGGCCAGGAACAGATCCCCGCGCCCCTGCACCTGCATGAGCGGCACGCCCTCACCGGTCAGCCGCTGCTGGATGGCCCGCCCGATCCCGCCGGACCCGAGCGCCTTGAACCGCAGATCACCCTGATAGGCCACCATCGACCCGGCCCGCGCCAGCGTCTCCCCGTCCACCGCGACGCGAATCATCTTGCCGCCCTGCTTCTGGATGCCGAGACCGCTGACCTCGGCGTGTTGCGGATTGAACAGCTCGCTCTGCACGGGCGGAACTCCTTGTGATGCGGGGGGATTCGGAACGGGGGCCGCGGGCGGATACGCGGGCGGCGAGAAGGACTGCGGGGCAGCGGTCATCGGCTGCGGGGGCGGCATCGGCTGCTGGTAGGGCTGCGGCGGCTGCTGATAGGACGGCGCGGGCTGCTGGTAAGGCTGCGCGGGCATGGTGGGCGGCGGGATCTGCTGCGGCGACGGGTTGGGCTGCGTCGGCAGGTAACCCGCGGGCTGGGGCGGCGCCACGAAGCCGGCCGCCGGGGGAGCCGGCGCGGGTTCGGGCTCGTCGTCGATATTGACCCCGAACGCCGCGGCGAGACCCGCGAGCCCGTCGTCGTACCCCTGGCCGACGGCGCGCACCTTCCAGCCGTCCCCGCGCCGGTAGATCTCGACGCACACGACGGCGGCCTCGCTGGTCAGACCGTTCATCGGGAATGTCAGTGTCCCCGCCTCGGATCCGATGGTGGCGGTCAGCGAGCCGGCCGCACCGGCGAAGGTGGCGGGCCCGCTGCCGTCGAGGCTGGCGGTGATGGCGATCTTGTCCACGTCGGCGGGCAGCGCGGCGGTGATCACGTCGACCATGTCGCCCGCGCCGCGGCCGTGCCGGTACACCACGCCGGGACCCACCGGCTGGTTGAAGAAGATGAAGTCACCGTCGGACCTGACCCGCCCGTCCGCGCCCAGGAGCAGCGCGGACACATCGACCGCGACGGAGCAGGTGACGGTGACCGTCATCCGGTCGGCGGGCGCGGGCCGGTTCTCGCCGCGCGCGAGGGCGGTCACCGGTGTCCTCCGCGGTGGGCGCGGACCCGTTCGGGCGATAGACGATTCACGGCATCCAGTGTGTCGAAACTCGGCCGCCAGGGCCATCCGGGGATACCCGGAGTCCGCGTGGCGTCCGGTGCGTCGTCAGGCCGCGCGGTCGGTGCGCTCGGTGTGGTCCGGGCGCGGCAGGTCGGCTTCGTACTGGGCGCGGTGCAGCGCGCAGCGGTATTTCGGGCCCGGCTTGATGTAGGCGGGGTCCAGCCGCTGGGTGAAGCTGAGGTTGTCACGCCGCCAGCAATCGATGCACATCGGCTCGGTCATGGCGTCCTCCTCTGTCATCGCTTCCGCGAAGGGTCTGCGGGAGAAGGATTCCCACTCACGGCCTGTTTCGGATATAGGTCCGGGCACTCTTGCGTAACGGATGCGGTCCGTTTGCCGACCGGTCGGTTGCTTAATGGGTGTCAGGGGCGCGCCGCACGGACGCGATCAGACATCCCGCGATCACCGCGTACACGACGACGTAACAGTTCAACAGGATGGGGGAGATCGGCCACGACGGCGGGAACAGGAACCAGCCGACCACCACCCAGGTGTCGGTCCAGTGGTAGGCCCACGCGCCGGTCGCCACGTAGACGGCGCCGGCCGCCGCCCACCAGCGCGGGTCCGACACCGCGCGCTGCACCAGGTAGACGAACAGCGGCAGGAACCACACCCAGTGGTGATTCCAGGAGAACGGCGACACCACACACGAGGTCAGGCCCGCGAGCGTGACGGTCAGCAGCTTCTCACCGCGCCGATAGAGTTCCGCCGCGAGCAGCAGCCCGCCGATCGCCACCGGCGCGGCCAGCAGCAGCCACAGCCATTGCGGCACTTGGCCACCGGTGAGGTGCGCGATCGTGCCGCGCAGGGACTGGTTGGCGGGCTGGGTATCCGGGGCGATCCGGTCGGACTGGAAGAACGTGCGGGTCCAGTACTGCCGGGAATCCGAGGGCAGCACCGCCCCGGCGAGCCCGATGGTGAACACGAAGGTGGCCGCGGCCATCACCGCCGCCGCCCACTGCCGCAACACCACGAACTGCGCCACGAAATACAGCGGCACCAGCTTGATCCCGGCGGCCAGCCCGACCCCGACCCCGCGTACCCGGCTGTTCGGCGGGCGCGAGAAGTCCCACAGGATCAAGGCCATCAGCACCAGGTTGATCTGGCCGTAGTAGAGGGTGGTGCGCACCGGCTCCAGGAACATGCAGGTGGCCGTGAGCAGCGCGCTCAGCCCGGCCAGTTGCCAGGTCAGGCGGTAGCCGAGCACCCGCCAGCACAACAGGACGCACGCGTAGAGCACACAAATGTTCAGTGCCAGCCAGGTATTCGTGACGCACGCCCACGGGATGGCCAGCATCGGCAGGAAACTCAGGGTGGAGAACGGGGTGTAGGTGAAGGACAGCCCGCGATGGGTGGTCTCGGTGTAGAGGGGATGCCCGTTGTAGATCTTCCAGGCGCCGTCGCGGTAGACGTGCACGTCGAAACCGCCCGCCAGGAAGCCCACCTGGTCCAGCCAGGGGTCGACGGTAGTGAAGATCAGTGCCAGGGACAGCGCCGCGCCGCAGGCCAGCACCCACGCCGTCGTCCGATTGCACGGTCGCGGTGGCGCACCGGAATCGCTCGCCACCGCTTGGTCTTTCGATCCGACCGGACCGTCAATTGTCTTTGCACCGATCAACACCCAACCCACCTCAGATGTGCGATACCCCCTCCCGGATGTGCTGAACCCTACCGGCAGGGTTTGATGGTTTCGTCACACCGCGGTCCCGCCCGGCGGAACCTGTCGTTTCCCCGCACCCCAGTGGTTGAAGACCAGGTTCAGCACGAAGACCACGATCACCGCCGAGGTGATCGGGCTGCCCGCGATCATCTGGAAGTCGGTCGGGAACTGCTTGTAGATGTTCGGGGCGACCGCGGGCAGCAGCGCCACCGACAGGGTGACCGCGATGATGAGCATATTGCTGGTCCCCTCGAACTGGACCTTGTGCAGAATGCGCAGACCGACCGCGGTGACCATGGCGAACATGACGGTGGCCGCGCCGCCCACCACCGGACCCGGCAGCGCCGCGACCACGCTGCCCACCTTCGGCACCAGGCCCAGCGCGACCAGCATGCCGCCGCAGGCCGCGACCACCCAGCGGCTGCGCACCCCGGTCAGGCCGACCAGGCCGACATTCTCGGCGAAGGCGGTGTCGGGAAAGGAGTTCATGAAGCCGGCCAGCACCGCGGAGAAGCCGTCGGCGGCCAGGCCGCGCGCCAGATCGGGCGGTTCGAGCTGCTTGTCGACCATTTCGGCGACGGCGACCATATCGGCGGTGGACTCGGTGAAGGTCACCAGCATGACCACGCACATGGAGATGACCGCGCCCAGATGGAACTCGGGCGCGCCGAAGACGAACGGCCGGGACACGGCGAACCAGCCCGCCGACCCCACCCCGGACATGTCCACCAGATGCATGGGCACCGCGACCAGCGTGCCGATCGCGACGCTGAGCAGGACGGCCAGCTGGCTGACCAGGCCGCGGCCGAACCGGTGGATCACCACGATCAGCGCGATCACCAGACCGGCCAGCGCGATGTGCGAGATCTGGCCGTAGTCGGCGGCTTTCGGGTCGTCGCCGGCGATCAGCCCGGCGTCCGCGCCGATCAGCGACAAACCGATCACGCAGATCACGCAGCCCGACACCAGCGGCGGGAAGAAGCGCACCACCATGGCGAAGAAGCGGGCGATGATCAAACCGAACACGCCCGACACCAGGATCGCGCCGTACACGGTCGGCAGCCCGGCCGCGCCGCCGCCGAACTCCTGCGCGATCAGGATCATGGGCGAGACCACGGTGAAGGTCGCGCCGGCGACCACCGGCAGCCGCACGCCCATGATGCGGCCGATGCCGACCGCCTGAATGATGGTGACGATGCCCGAGACGAGCAGATCGGCATTGACCAGCAGGGCGATGGTGTGGGCGGGAAGCTTCAGCGCCCCGCCGACGAGCAGCGGCACCGCGACCGCGCCCGCGTACATGATCGCCAGATGTTGCAGGCCCAGCAGGAAGAGTTTCGGTGGCGGTGGTATCTCGTCGACCGGGTGACGGGCCTTGACGAGTCCGGTGGCGGCATCGATTTCGGATTTACGGGAGGGGCGCACTTTTGCGAGAAAGCGCATTTGCATGACAAGCCTCCTGGAACACGTGGATCACCGGCCGGGGGAGGCCGTGACCACGAACCGAATGATGGCGCAGGAAATGCCGGGTCCGCAGCGGATTGTTCGATTGTCCAGCCGGTTCGGCGTGGCTCCCGGCCGCCTTCGTATTTTCCTACAGAATCACACGGTCAGCGGCGTCCCGTGTTGACCGAATATCCCGCCGGACGTAGGTTCAGGCCACATAACCCGTGGTCACAGACAGGAGGCGAGCGGATGTCCACCAACTCCGATCTGCGTCGCCTGGCTCATCGCACGGTGTGGGTGCCCGGGCGCGTCGCCCACGGCTGCTGAGCCGGCTTTCTCGACGAGCGGAATTGATCCGCCGACACTGGATAGTGCACTCCACGACGAAAGCGGCCGGCAATGGCAATTTTCATGACGGTGAACGGAAAATCGACACCGATTTCTCCCGCGGCGACGCACACCACGCTGCTGGACTTTCTCCGGGAGCACGGGCTCACCGGATGTAAGGAAGGCTGTGCGGAGGGTGAATGCGGCGCGTGTTCGGTCCTGGTGGCCCGGCCGGGCCGGATCGAGCCGACCGAATGGGTGGCGGTCAATGCCTGCCTGACTTCGGCCGTCGCGCTGGAGGGGCAGGAGGTCGTCACCGCGGAGGGGCTGGGCACCGTGGCCGCGCCGCATCCGGTGCAGCGGGAGCTGGCGGTGCGCGGGGGCTCGCAATGCGGTTACTGCACACCGGGATTCGTGTGCAGCATGGCCGCCGAGTACTACCGGCCGGATCGGACGGCCACGGACGAGGTGTGCGCGCACGGCGAGACCGGGCCCAATGGCTTCGATCTGCACGCGCTGAGCGGGAACCTGTGCCGCTGCACGGGCTACCGGCCGATCCGCGACGCCGCCTACGCGGTCGGCGCACCGGCCGAGGATGACGCGCTGGCCCGGCGGCGCGAGGTCGGCGCGCCGGAACCGGCGGCGACCGACTTCAGTTCCGATGGACGGCGATTCGTCCGGCCCGCCTCGCTGGCCGAGGCGCTGCGGCTGCTGCGCGACCATCCGGACGCCACCGTGCTCGCCGGCAATACCGACCTGGGTGTCGAGGCGAATATCCGCGGGCGGCGGGCGGAGTACACGCTGGCCGTCGACCGGCTCCCCGAATTGCGGGAGCTGGTGATCGGCGCGGACCGGATCGAGCTCGGCGCGGCGCTGACCCTCACCGAGCTGGAACGTGGGCTCGCCGGACGGATCCCGCTGCTGTCGGAGTTGTTCCCGCAGTTCGCGTCTCGGCTCATCCGCAATACCGCCACGCTGGGCGGCAACCTCGGCACCGGATCGCCCATCGGCGACGCGCCGCCGGTACTGCTGGCCCTGGAATCCTCGGTGGTGCTCGCGGATGCCGAGGGGGAGCGGGAGGTCGCGCTCGCCGACTACTTCACCGGCTATCGGAGTTCGGTGCGGCGGCCCGGGGAGCTGATCCGTTCGGTGCGCGTCCCGCTGCCGCTCGCGCCTGTGTCCGCCTTCCACAAGATCGCCAAGCGCCGCTTCGACGATATCTCCAGTGTGGCAGTGGCTTTCGCGCTGGATATCGATGACGGTGTGGTGCGCCGGGCCCGCATCGGGCTGGGCGGCGTGGCCGCGACACCCGTGCGCGCCTACGCGACCGAAGCGGTCCTCGAAGGGCTGCCCTGGACGGAAGCCGCCGTCGCCGCGGCCGCGGACATCCTGCGCGGCGAGGGCACACCGCTCGACGACCACCGCGCCAGCGCGCGATATCGCAGCGCCATGCTGGGCGAGAGCCTGCGAAAACTGTTCTCCGACACCACCGAGACCGAGGGGGTGCTGTCATGAGTCACCTGTCGCAACGACCCGACGATCCGGTCGTGGGGATCGCGCTCCCGCACGAGAGCGCCGCCCTGCACGTCACCGGGACCGCCCTCTACACCGACGACCTGGTGTACCGCACCAAGGACGTGCTGCACGCCTACCCGGTGCAGGTCCCGCACGCGCACGCCCGGATCACCGCGCTGCGCACCGAGCCCGCGCTGCGGGTGCCCGGCGTGGTGCGGGTACTCACCGCCGCCGACGTGCCCGGCGTCAACGACGCGGGCGTCAAACACGACGAACCGCTGTTCCCCGACGAGGTCTGCTTCCACGGCCACGCCGTGTGCTGGGTGCTGGGCGAGTCCCTGGAAGCCGCGCGGCTGGGGGCGGCCGCGGTGGAGGTGGAGGTCGAACCGCTGCCGTCGATCATCGCCATCGAGGAGGCGGAGGCCGCCGGGAGCTTCCAGGGGGTGCAACCCGAGGTGCGCTGTGGCGACCTGGAATCCGGTTTCGCCGCCTCGGCGCACATCTTCTCCGGGGAACTCCTGTTCTCCGACCAGGAACACTTCTATCTCGAAACCCACGCCGCCCTGGCGCAGGTCGACGAGGCCGGGCAGGTGTTCGTGCAGTCGAGCACCCAGCATCCCTCCGAGACCCAGGAGATCGTGGCCCACGTGCTCGGGCTGCACAATCACGAGGTCACCGTCCAATGCCTGCGCATGGGCGGCGGATTCGGCGGCAAGGAGATGCAGCCGCACGGCTTCGCGGCCATCGCCGCGCTCGGCGCGACCCTCACCGGACGCCCGGTCCGGCTGCGGCTCAACCGAACCCAGGATCTGACCATGTCCGGCAAGCGGCACGGTTTCCACGCGCGGTGGCGGGCCGGGTTCGACGCCGACGGGCACGTGCTGGCCCTCGACGTCACGCTGACCTCGGACGGCGGCTGGAGTCTGGACCTGTCACAGCCGGTCCTGGCCCGCGCGCTGTGCCACGTCGACAATCTGTATTCGATTCCCAACGCGCGCTTCCGCGGTCGCATCGCCAAGACCAACAAGCCGTCCAATACGGCCTTCCGCGGATTCGGTGGGCCGCAGGGCATGCTCGTGATGGAGGATCTGCTCGGGCGGTGCGCGCCGCTGCTCGGCCTGGATCCGCGAGAACTGCGCCGCCGCAACTTCTATCGCCCCGGGCAGTTCACGCCCTACGGGCAGGAAGTGCGCCACGCCGAGCGCATCGCCGAGACCTGGGATCAGGTGCTGGCCAACGGCGAGATCGACTCCCGCACAAGGGAGATCGCCGCCTTCAACGCGTCGCATCGGCACGTGAAGCGCGGGCTCGCGGTCACCGGCGTCAAATTCGGCATCTCGTTCAATATGACGGCCTTCAACCAGGCCGGGGCGCTGGTGCTGATCTACAAGGACGGGTCGGTGCTGATCAACCACGGCGGCACCGAGATGGGGCAGGGCCTGCACACCAAGATGCTGCAGGTGGCCGCCACCACGCTGGGCATCCCGCTGCACAAGGTGCGGCTGGCGCCGACGCGAACGGACAAGGTGCCCAACACCTCCGCGACGGCCGCGAGTTCCGGGGCCGACCTCAACGGCGCGGCGGTGAAGAACGCCTGCGAGCAGCTGCTGGACCGGCTGACCCGGGTGGCGGCGACGCGGCTGGGCGTCAACGCTTCCGATATCCGCATCGCCGACGGCGTCGCCCGCGCCCTCGGATCCGGTACCGACGGGGTCGCGTGGGACGACCTGGTGCGCGCCGCCTACCTGCAGCGGGTCCAGTTGTCGGCGGCCGGTTTCTACCGCACCGAGGGCCTGCACTGGGACGCCGAGACCATGCACGGGTCGCCGTTCAAGTACTTCGCCTACGGGGCCGCGGCCACCGAGGTGGAGGTGGACGGGTTCACCGGCGCGTACCGGATCCGCCGGGTCGACATCGTCCACGACGTCGGCGACAGCCTGTCCCCGCTCGTCGACATCGGCCAGATCGAGGGCGGTTTCGTGCAGGGCGCGGGCTGGCTGACCCTCGAGGACATCCGCTGGGACACCGGCGATGGACCCGGGCGCGGCCGGCTGCTCACCCAGGCCGCCAGCACCTACAAGCTGCCGAGCTTCTCGGAGATGCCCGAGGAGTTCAATGTCAGCCTGCTGGCGCACGCGCACGAGGAGGGCGTGGTGTACGGGTCCAAGGCGGTGGGGGAGCCGCCGCTCATGCTGGCGTTCTCGGTGCGCGAGGCGCTGCGGCAGGCGGCCGCCGCCTTCGGACCGGAGGGCGTGAGCGTGGAACTCGCCGCGCCCGCCACCCCCGAGGCCGTGTACTGGGCGCTCGACGCCGCCCGACGCACCGGCGAATCCGAGATGGAGACAGGCGAATTCGCCGCCGGGGAAAGCGTGCCCGCCGGTGCCTGACCTGACCTGGGTGACGGCCGTCGCGCGACTGCGCGAACGCCGGGAGCCCGGTGTGCTGGTCACCGTGGCGACGGTGCGCGGCCACGCGCCCCGCCGCGCGGGCGCGAAAATGGTGGTGGGACAGAGCGATACCTGGGGTTCGATCGGCGGCGGCAATGTCGAGGCCGTCGCCGTCGAACGCGCTCGTGAACTGATCGCCCACCTGCCCGCGGAACCCGAGCTGATGGATTTCGCCCTCAACGACAAGGTCGTCAACCAGCACGGCGTGCAGTGCTGCGGCGGCACGGTCACCGTCCTGCTGGAACCACTGCCGGTACCCCCGGCCGTCGCGATCTTCGGGGTCGGCCACGTGGGGCTGGAACTGGCCCGCATCCTGGCCCGCCACGAACTGGACCTGCACCTGATCGACACCCGGCCGGACATGCTCGCCGCCGGGCGGCTCGCGGCTCTGGACGACGCCATCGCCGTGATCCACACCCACCGCGTCGCGCTACTGCCCGAGGAGGTGCTGGGCCACCTGCCGCCCGGCACCCACGTCCTGATCATGACCCACGATCACGCCGAGGACGTCGCACTCTGCGACGCCGCCCTGCGCACCGACGGGCTGGGCACCATCGGGCTGATCGGTTCCCCGGCCAAATGGGCGCGCTTCACCAAGCGGCTCACCACCGAGGGCGCTCACCCGCCGGAAGCGCTGGCGCGCATCAAGACCCCGATCGGGCTCGCCGACATCACCGGCAAGGAGCCCGCCGTCATCGCCGTCAGCGTGGCAGCGGATCTGTTGCGCGCCTTCGAATCCGACACGGCCGACTGACCCCGGAGACGATCACCGGCGGTCGCCCGCACCCGTCAGTGAGTGGCGGCGAGCTCCACGCTGTGGGTGCCCGCGCGACGGCCGGAGAAGACACAGTCGGCCAGCGACAGACCGCTCACGTACGAGTTCGAGCACACGCCCACGGCCGCCCGACCCGCCGCGAACAGACCCGGGATCGCCGCGCCGGATTCGGTGCGGACCGCACCCGTCTCCTCGTCCACCACCAGGCCGCCGAGGGTCAGCATCGGCATCGGATAGGTGAGTCGCGCCTTGAACGAGATGTCCAGCAGCGTGAAGGGTCCCGAGTGCAGCGGGCGGCGCAGATCGTCGGGCTTGCCCATCGGATCGGGCAGCGACTGCTCGATGGCGCGATTGTGCGCGTCCACGGTCTTGCGCAGTGCCGCCGGTTCGATCCCGGCCCGGGCGGCGACCTCCTCCACGGTCCGGCCGTTCACGCTGCCGACCCGCAGCAGCCGCTCGGCCTGCATGCGCTGGAACCACACCGACTGCTCGGGCAGCTGGCGGCGCGCCTCGGTGAGCAGCCGGGCATCGGCCAGCAGCCAGGCTCGATTGCCGGGGCTGGTCGCGATGGCCGCGCCCAGTGCCGCGCCGTAGCGGGATTCGTCGATCATGCGCTGTCCGTTGGCATCCACGGCGATGGCGCCGAAGAAGGCGCTCGGCGGGGCGATGAAGCGCCAGGTCGACAGCACGTCCATGCGGTCGGTGGCCGCGCCCGCGGCCTGGGCCATGGCGATACCGCTGCCGTCGTCACCCGCGGTGCCCAGCGGCAGGCCCTCGGCCCAGGGGTAGTCGGGGGCGTGCTGCTCGACCATCTCGCCATTGGCGATGAAGCCGCCGGTGGTCAGAATGACACCCGAGCGCGCCTGAATGCGCACGGGCGCACCGTAACGCCGCTCGATCCGGGCCAGCAGCGCCTGCACCGCCTTGCGCAGACCCTGGTGGTACACACCGGGTTTCGCCGAGATCTTGGCCAGCGCCGCGAACCGGCGTCGCACGGCCGGCGGGGCGCCGGCGATCGTGGTGGCCTCGATGCCGACCACCCGGCCGTCCTCGATCACGAGACTCGTTGCCCTGGTGCCGGTCTGGACCCGGACCCCGTGCTGGGCGGCCGATTCGGCGAGCGGCCCGAACAGCTTCTTGCCCGACACCCCGCGCCCGTGCGCGCGATGCCCGCGCTGCCGCGGCTTCGCCAATTCCCGGAAGCCGCCCGAGTTCTCGCTACCCGAGTAGTACAGGTAGTAGTCGTCGGTGGGGTAGGAGGTCTTGAACGGGCACAGCGACGCCTCGAACGGAACCCCGTGTCCGGTCAGCCAATCGATGAGCGCGGGCGATTCCTCGCAGAACCGCCGCAGCGTCTGCTCGCTCACCGTGTCGCCGACCTCGGCCCGCAGGTAGGCGAGCATGTTCTCGACATCGTCCTCGACGCCCGCGGCTTTCTGCACCCAGGTCCCGCCGCCCGCGTACACGATGCCGCCCGACAGCGCGGTCGCGCCGCCGCCGAGGTAGCGGTCCAGCGCGAGCACCTCCGCCCCGGACTCGCGCGCGGCCAGTGCCGCCGCGACACCCGCGCCGCCGTATCCGACGACCACCACATCGGCCGAAGAGTCCCAGGTCCGCACCGTTGCGACCACCTTCCCGAGCGAAGAAATACCCAGCTCCGAGAACTATAACTTGTTCTAGTTGGGCGGGTGGTTCGCGGCGAGCCGGTCGCGGCTGACCGAAATGCCGGTTACCGTCGGACAGATGGCCGGCAAGTCAGCCGCCCCGGCGATCGAGCTGCCGGTCGGCGAACACACGGTGCGCGTGTCCAATCCGGATCGGGTCTACTTCCCCGAGACCGGAGCCACCAAACTCGATCTGGTCCGGTACTACCTCAGCGTCGGCGACGGCATCGTCAACGCGCTGCGCGACCGGCCCTGCATGCTGCACCGCTTCCCCAAGGGCCTGCCCGGCGGCAAGGTCCACCAGAAGCGGCTGCCCGGCGGCGCGCCCGACTGGATCCCCACCGTTCAACTCTATTTTCCGCGCTACGGACGCACCGCCGGCGAACTCTGCGTGGAGAAACTCGCCGACGTGATCTGGGCGGTGCAGATGTCGACCGTCGAGTTCCACCCCTGGAACTCCCGGCGCTTCGACACCGAACTCCCCGACGAATGGCGCATCGACCTGGACCCCATGCCCGACTGCCCGTGGTCGCGGGTGCGGCGGGTGGCCGGGGTGGTGCACGAGGTGCTCGACGAGCTGGGCGCGGTCGGCTGGCCGAAGACCTCCGGCGGCAAGGGATTACACGTCTACGTCCGGATCGCGCCGGAGTACGGCTTCCAGGACGTGCGCCGCGCCGCACTGGCCTTCGCCCGCGAGGTGGAGCGCCGCGCGCCCGCCGACGTCACCACCGCGTGGTGGCGCAAGGACCGCGATCCCGCGCACCTGTTCGTCGACTACAACCAGAACGCCCGCGACCACACCATCGCCGCCGCCTACTCGGTGCGCGGCGTCCCCGAGGCGACGGTCTCGACCCCGGTGCGCTGGAACGAGATTCCCGACATCCACCCCGGCGACTTCACCATGAAGACCGTCCCCGCCCGCTACGCCGACCTCGGCGACCTGCACGCCGGCATCGACGAGGCGGTCTTCGACCTCGCGCCCCTGCTGGAGTGGGCCGACCGCGACAAGATCGACGTCGACCTCGACGAGGACGCCGGCGACTAGAGCTCGTCGGTGCTGATCAGCCCGTCGCGGATGGCGCGGGCGACCAGGGCGGCCTTGGTCGGGGCGGAGCGGCCCACCGCGGCGTATTTGGCGCGGATGCGTTCCAGGTGGGTGTTGACCGTGCCCGGCGTGATGTAGAGCTGTTGCGCCACCAGGGCTTTGGATTCGGTCTGGAACCAGGCGAGCAGGACCTCGCGTTCGCGCTGGGACAGTTTCGGGCGGTCGTCGCCGTCGGTGCTCATGGCCCGGGCCATGGTCGGGCTGAGATAGGGGCGCACCTCGGCGGCGGCGTGCAGGGCCGCGATCAGGTGTTCGCGGCCTTCGGTCTTCGACAGGTAGGTGACCGCGCCCAGGTCCAGGCAGTCGCGGACCAGATGGGGTTCGGTGTGCTGGGAGTAGACGACCACGCGGTGGCCGCGCGCGCAGATGGTGGCCAGCGCGTTCAGATCCGGTGCGCGCTGGTCGAATTGGAGATCCAGGACGATGGCGTCCAGGTCGCCGCGATCGGGGCCGGTGGCGGCCAGGAAGGCCGCCGGGTCGGCGTGGTCCGCGGTCACCTCGAGCCGGGGTTCGGCGGCGGCGCACCAGCCGCGCACGCCGTCGCGGATCAGCGGGTGGTCGTCGACGATGGCGATGCGGATCATCGGGCGTTCTCCAGCTCGAAGCGGTGATGCAGTCGCGCCCACAGTAATTCGCCCGCGGTGACGACCTCCGTGTGCACGGCGCCGGTGGGGTCGGCGGCCGTGGTGGACAGGGCGGACAGGCGGTCGACGGTGTCGGCGGGGCAGTCGCCGAGCGCGCTGACCGTGCAGCCGGTCGCGTCGGTGGTCACCACCACCCGGGCCCGGGAACGACTGGCGTCCAGCATGATCCGGGCCGCGGCCACCAGGTGCCCGCGCACCCGGTCCGGGAGTTCGCGGCCCGGTTCGGGACGGGCATCGGCCTCGGCTTCGACGGTGACCGCGACCCCGCGCCGTTCCGCCGCGTCGATGCCGCCGCGCAGATCGGCCAGCAGCGGATGGCCCAGACCGTCCTGCTGGGTGAACAGGCGGCGCAGGCGCGCGTACTCGGTGCGCGCGGCGACCTGCACCGCGGGCTCGGCGGGATCGAGGGTGCCGTCGGCCAAACCCCGCAGCAGCGGCGTGAATTCGCTCAGCAGCTCGCGATAGCGGCGCAGGCATTCCTGTTCGGTCATGTGGCCGACCGCGTCGGCGGTGCGGTGGCGCAGCCGTTCCCGGTGCAGGGCGGCGGCGTCGCGGGCCACGCGGTCGAGGGTCGCGGCGAAGCGGGAGGTGAGGAACTGCAGGAAGAAGATGGCCGCGGTGTGATAGCCCAGCACCCGCAGGCTGTCCAGGCCCGGCGCCCGGACCAGGACGAGCGCGCACACCAGCACCCACCAGGCGGTCAGCGCGGTCAGGGACAGTCGCGGCGACAGCCGGAAGCCGAGCGCCACCACCGCCCAGCCGGACGCGCCGATCGACCAGTTCGCTCCCGCCAGCACGGCATCCGCGGGCAGCAGCGCGATCAGGGACAGCGAGGCGGCGATCGCGAGCGCCATGAGCGCGAGCGTCACCGATTCCCGGCGGCGCGGGATCAGCGCGGCCAGCGCGCATCCCACGTTCACCGCCACCAGGGCAGCGTTGACCGCCGCCGGGGGTGTCGCCGCCGCATCGGTGAGGGCGGACTGCAACAGGGTGTCGGCGACCGCGACGCCGACGATGCCGTACCCGAAACTGCGGCCCAGCCGGCCGATGCCCGCGGCCGGGGCGTCGAACGAGTTTTCCTCGGCGGCACCGGGTTCGGTGGTCGGCCAGCTCAGCCGCACCCGCGTCCCGTGGCCGGGCCGGCTGGTGACCTCGGCGTCGCCGCCGACTGCCCGCATGCGCTCGACGATCGAATGGCGGATGCCGTATCGGTCCTCGCCGGGGACGCCGTCGAAGCCGACGCCGTCATCGGTGATCACCAGCGCGCCCGGTCCGGCGCTGATGTCGACGGTCGAGGCGCGGGCGTGGCGATCGACATTGGTCAGCGCCTCCCGTACGGCGGCCGTCACCGTCCACGCGAGGGTGCCGCGCACGGGCAGCGGGCCCGGGGTGCGCAGGGTGAGCGGCGTCGCACAGCCGTTGCTCACCTCCCGCAGCAGCACCGAGAGGTCGGCCCGGGTTTCGTCGCCGGGCAGCGGAATCCCCGAATCCAGTACGGCCAGATCGCGACCGGCCTGCCGGGCGATGCGGTCCCGATCCCCGGCCGCGCCCTGCCCGACCATCAGCAGGGTGGCCGCGGCGGTGTCGTGCATGACGGCCCATTGCTCGCGTTCGTAGCGACGGCGCGCGGCCGCCACCTCACTCGCGATCCGGGCGTCGGCGGCGGCGGTCACGGTCTGGTCGTGCACGGTGGCCGCGCCCAGCACCACCCGGCGCACACCCACCGCCAGCAGCCACTCCACCAGCAGGTAGGCGACGGTCAGATCGGACAGGAAGTTCCACGGGGTGAGCCCCGGCGTGGCGCGATTGGCGTAGTAGAGCAGCAGCAGGACCAGACCGGTCACCGCCGCCGACACCCGCACGCGCTCCGCGATTCCGACCGAGATCACCGTTGCCGCCACGACCTTCACGTCGATGAGGTCTCCGGTCCCGATTCCGGACGCGGCCACACTGGTCGTCCCCAGAAGGTAGATGGCCACCACCGCGACATCGGCCGCGGTCCACCCGGGCCCGAGCCGGCGACCCCACAGCCGGCTCGCGGACCACACCGCCAGCCCCAGCGTGACCGCCTGCCCCAGCCCCGGCTCGACCGCCCCACTCGCCAGATGCACCACCGTCAGCAGCAGGCACGCGGCGTGCCGGAACCGGATGGCCAGCCACGTCGCCTCCTGCGCGACCGCGGCGTGGGTCGGGTCGGCTTCGCGCAGCACCCGGTCACGGTACCGAACCGGATTCGGCCCAGCATCCCATCCCTTCCGGGGGCACGGGTGTCCGTCGAACACCCGACAGACAGACCCGTCCGACTACGGAATCGTGGAGGGCGCGGCAAGGGGTGCGAGGGTCCGTACCACTGCCGCGGCCGCGGCCGTTGGCGGGCGGGGAGTCAACGGCCGCCGGGTCACCCCGGCGGGTGCGCGCGCGGGATGACTACGCTTCACAGTAGGAGCGGACTAGCCGAGCTGAGGCGACACACCGGCGCAGGAGGCGCGGGATGGAGTGGTTCAGCGCACCGGAATACTGGCTCGCGCGACAGGTGCTGACGCGCGGGGTGGCCTTCGTCTATGTGATCGCCTTCGTGTCGGCGGCCCGGCAGTTCCGGGCGCTGCTCGGGGAACACGGCATGCTGCCGATCCCGCGCTGGGTCGCGCGGCGGTCGTTCCGGGCGACGCCGAGCATCTTCCATTTCTATTACTCGGACCGGTTCTACGCGGCCGTGGCCTGGGGTGGCGCGGTGGTGGCCGCGGCGCTGGTGTGCGGGGCCGCGGATCTGCTGCCGCTGTGGGCGGCCATGGCGGTGTGGCTGCTGCTGTGGGTTCTCTACCTGTCGATCGTGAACGTGGGGCAGGTCTGGTACTCGTTCGGCTGGGAGTCCCTGCTGCTGGAGGCCGGATTCCTGGCCGTCTTCCTCGGCAACGACAAGGTCGCGCCGCCGCTGCTCGTGCTGTGGCTGGCGCGCTGGCTGGTGTTCCGGGTGGAATTCGGGGCCGGGCTGATCAAGATGCGCGGCGATCGGTGCTGGCGTGATCTGACGTGCCTGTACTACCACCACGAGACCCAGCCCATGCCCGGTCCGCTGAGCTGGTTCTTCCACAATCTGCCCCGGCCGCTGCACCGGGTCGAGGTGGCGGCAAATCATGTGGCGCAATTGGTGGTGCCGTTCGGGCTCTTCGCGCCGCAACCGGTGGCGAGCATCGCCGCGACGATCATCATCGTCACCCAGTCGTGGCTGGTGCTGTCCGGGAACTTCGCGTGGCTCAACTGGCTGACCATCTTCCTGGCATGGTCGGCGATCTCGAATTCTGCTGCCGCACTGGTGTTTCCGGTATCGGAGCGGCACGAACTACCCGAGGCTCCGATCTGGTTCACGGTGCTGGTGTTCGCGTTCACGGCTTTCACGCTGACGCTCAGCTACCTGCCGGTCCGCAATATGCTGTCGCATCGGCAGCGAATGAACGAGTCCTACAACCCCTTCCACCTGATCAACACCTTCGGCGCGTTCGGCGTCATCGACCGCATCCGCTACGAGGTGGTCATCGAGGGCACCGACGAGGCGGTCCTCACCCGCCATACCCGATGGCGCGAATACGAATTCAAGGGCCAGCCCGGCGATCCGCGCCGCATGCCCCGCCAGTTCGCCCCGTACCACCTGCGGCTGGACTGGCTGCTGTGGTTCGCCGCCCATTCCTCCGCCTACGCGCGACCCTGGTTCGAGGGCTTCCTGCGCCGCCTGCTGCGCAACGACCGCGACACCCTGCGCCTGGTGCGCCGCAACCCGTTCCCGGACGACCCGCCCCGGCACGTCCGGGCGCTGCTCTACGAGTACCGCTTCACCGGCCCACGGGAACTGCTCGAAACCCGGGCCTGGTGGGTCCGCGACGTGGTCGGCTCGTACGTGCCGCCGTTGTGACGCCGCGGCGGTCGCGGACGATTTCGGCCTCCCGCCAGATCGCCGGGCGCAGGAGGTCGGGGTCGGCCGGGGCGTCCGGGCGCGAAAGCACCTGCGCGCGAGCCCGACCGGCCACGCTCACCATCGGCCCGAAGCGGCGGAAGATCTGGATCTCGCCGTCGTAACCCCGGTCGTACGGGTCGAGGTAGGTGTAGTCGGTGCCGTAGGGGCCGGACGCGTCCAGGCCCGTGGCGCTCAATGCCCAGGCCCGGGCTTCGTCGGGGCTGGACGGGGTGAGCACGACCAGTCCGTGGCTGCGGGTCACCCGGCCGCGATGCTCCCGGTGGCGATACCGGCTCCACCAGTCCTCCAGGGCGGTCGGTTCCACGGCCCGGTCCAGCCCGAAGGTCTGCCAGCGCACGGTGCCCTCCGGTTTCGACAATGGCAACCGCCGCTTCAGCAGTCCCGCGATCCGGTCATCGAACGGCGTGCACCAGCCGGGCACCAGCAGGATCGGATCGGGCGGTTCGGCGTCGAACGGGTTCGGGGTGAGGAAGGCCCGATCGATGAGCACGACGGTCCCCGGACGCGCCTGATACGACAGCCCCCACAGCAACCGCCCCAGCAGCCGGGAACCGTGATCGTCCGACAGCACGTGCCAGGTCTCGTGGAAACGGTTGGTGCTGAACCGCGCCTGCGTCCCGGGCCGCAAGGTGATCACCGTGTGGGCACGACCGGGCGACCGCACCAGGTGCCGGTGCAGTTTGAGGCCGTCGGTGACGGATCGGGCGGTACCCGTGCGCTGCTGCTTCATCGGGTCCATGACGCCACAACCCCGAACCCGGATCAAGCGAATTTCCGGTGCTGATCCGGGTCGGCGGGGCCGGGTCAGGCGGTGGCGCCCGCGCTGCCGTTCTCCAGGTGACCGGCGAAGTGCCTGCGCCAGTTGCCGTTTCCGGAGGCGGTCAGGGTCAGGTCGTACCAGCCTTGATCGAGCGGGGCGGTGATGTCGCGGGTGGCTCCCGCGTCGACAGTGGTGCGTGAGCCGCCGGCGTCGATCGTCGCCGCACTGGAACCTGAATTACGCACGGTGACAACGAAAGTGGGGCTCGCTGCCGTGCCGCCGATGGCCGCAGTGGCGGTCAGCGCGGCGTCGCCGTCGCCCGAGGCCTCGGCGAGGAAGCCGTTGGGCGCGTGCACGGCGAAATCGTAGGCGCCGCTCACCGGGAAACGCTCCTCGGCGGTCGCGTCGGGGGCGACGACCGTCTGCCGGATCGAATTGCCTTGGTAGGCATAGGTTTGGAAGGGCATGGGAACCGAGCCCTGATTGCCGAATCGGACGGTCGCGGAGGAGCCGGAGACCTCGATCCAGGCCAGCGGCTGATAGGGGAGGGGCCGGGCCTTGGCGCGGCCGGGCTCCTGGGCGGGCATCTGCTGACCGCCCGGCGACGGCGGCACCGGCTTGGGCAGGTTCTTCTGCCCGGCGGCGCGGGCGCGCTCGGCATTGGCGTCGGGCAGCGTGGGGATGCTGGTGTCGCGGCGGCTGAAATCGAAACAGCTGGTGAGGTCGCCGCAGACGGCGCGCCGCCAGGCGGAGATATTGGGTTCGGCGACACCGGTCCAGGCTTCGAGGAAACGCAGCACCGACGTGTGGTCGAACACTTGGGAATTCACGTAGCCGCCCCGGCTCCACGGGGAGATGACCAGCATGGGGACGCGCGGGCCGAGGCCGATGGGGGCGTTGCCGCTCAGCCCCGAGGCCGCCTTGGTGATCAGATTGCCGATGCTCGCCGAGCCCGAGCTCGACCCCAGCGTCGCCGACCCGGAACTCAGGTCGCCGCCGATATCGCCCGCCGCGGGCAGGATCTCGTCGGGGGTGCCGGGCGGCGCGGTCGGGGGGACCATGTGGTCGAAGAAGCCATCGTTCTCGTCGTAGTTGACGAGCAGGACGGTGGACTCCCACAGTTTCGGGTTGTCCCACAACGCTTTCAGGACGCGCTGGATGTAGGCCGCGCCGTCCGCCGGACGGTACGCGGGGTGCTCGGAGTAGCCGGCGGGCGCGACGACCCAGGACACCTGGGGCAGATTTCCGCTGGCGCAGTCCGAGATGAACTGCTGCAGAACGTAATCGATATTGCTGCCGTCGACGCCGGACGGCGGGGGCGTCATGCCGCCCGCGGTCACCATGGCGCGGTCGGCCAGCTGCCGGACGGCGGGATCGGAGGATTTCGCGGCATTGTGGTAGTTCTGGAACAGCCACAGCGGGTTGTCGCCATAGTCCGCGAGGAACGGGCCGCCGCTGTGCGAGTCGGCGTACACCTGCCACGAAATCCCCGCCTGCTGAAGGCGTTCCGGGTAGGTGGTCCAGTTGAAGACGGGCCGGTAGTCCGGCGGATTGGACACCGCGGGCCCGCCCGCGCGCCCGGCCGGGTCGATGGTGCCGGTCCAGTGGTAGAGCCGGTTCGGGGTGGTCGGACCCTGGATCGAACAGAAGTAGTGGTCGCAGATGGTGAACGCGGACGCCAGCGCGCGATGGAACGGGATGTCGGCCTCGGTGAAGTAGCCCATCGTCATCTTGGACTTGGCCGCGATCCACGAGTGGTACGCGCCGTCGGCCCACGCCACGTGGGTGGTGTTCCAGTCGTGCGCGAGATCGCCCATGTCCTGGCCGTCCACGCGGGTGGTGTCCACATGCCAGGGCAGCAGGAATCCGGTGCTGCTGAACGCATCCGGCTGCTGGAAGGCGTTGCGTTCCGCGCCGCCGCCCGACCCGCTGCTGCTCCCGGTGCCGGATCCGCTGCCGCTCCCGCTGGCCGAGCCGCTCGCACTGCCGGTGCCGGCCGACCCACTGCCCAGGTCGGTGCCGAGCCCACCGGCCAGCGCCGCGTCCATGGCGGCCTGCAACACCGGGTTGTAGCCGCCCGCGGGCAGGCGCACGGCGCGTTTGTCGCCGAAACCCCGGACGCCGCTCATGGTTCCGAAGTAGTGGTCGAAGGACCGGTTCTCCTGCATCAGGATCACCACGTGCTGCACCTGGTCGAGGCTGCCCGAGCGGCCCGGTTCCGCCAGCGCCTCCGCCATGCCCTCCGGCAGTCCGGCCACCCCCGCCGCACCCGCCGCGCCGGCGGCGAGCATGCCGCCCAGCACCTTCCGCCGATTCGCGGTTCCGAATCCACGCCCCATCAGGAATCTCCATTCAGCATGTCGGTCGACACTTCCGACTCACGTCCCGTCGAGGTCTCGGGGACGCGCCGAAGGATGCTATGGCACAGCGAGATCGCGCGGAAACACTGATTTCCGAGCGATTGACAAGGACAGGTTGTCGATGGCGAATCGGCCAGCCGAAGTTGGTCCACTGATCATCTTCGGGACATGCGGGGGTGTCAGGGTGGCCGGGTGGGTATGCAGACACAGCCGCGACCGGCGCGCGTGGTGCGCTGGTTCCACGCGCTGTGCGACGGGTCGGTCGCGCTACTGCCGGCCCGGCTGCGCCGCTTCGTGGCCCCCACCTTCGTCGGCTATCTGCTGGTGAGCGCCTTCACCTTCGGCGTGGACCTGCTGCTGCTCACCGCGTTGCACCCGGTCGCGCCGCTCCCGGTCGCGGTGACGGTCGCCTATTGCGCCGCCTTCGGCCTGAGCTACCTGCTGAACCGGGTCCTGAACTTCGAATCGCATGCCGCGGTCGGCCCCCAGCTGGCCCGCTACATCGTGGTGGTGGTCGTGAACTACCTGGCGTTCATCCTCGGCGTGACGAGCGGCGTCGCGGCGCTGGGCGTCGACTACCGGATCGCCCGCATCGTGGGCAGTCTCGGCGAGGGGCTGTTCATGTACGCGTCCATGCGCTGGATCGTCTTCCGGACCAAGGCCGCTCGGTAGCGGTTCAGAGGAAGGCGCCGCAGGTGGGCCAGGCGCCCGGACCCTGCCGGGCGAGGACGCGTTCGGCGACGCGGATCTGTTCCTCCCGGGTGGCATCGGCCGGATTCCCCCTGCCGCCGTATGCCCGCCATGTGCTGGGGCTGAATTGCAGGCCGCCGTAGTACCCGTTTCCGGTGTCGGCGGTCCAGTCCCCGTTCGCCTCGCACTTGACCACGGCGTCCCAGTCGTGCCGGGGCCGGGCCTCCACAGTGGCGGATAGTGCGCAGGTCAATGCCGTGAAACCAAGTGTCAGAGCGAGGGTGCGAACGGGTCTTCGAAACTCGTGCTGTCCGATCATGGCGTATCTCCGCCCTGGTAGACGAACGCGCGGGCAACAATCAGACGATGGTAACTGAAGATTTGCTCATTATTGGAAATTGAAGTCCGCGGGATCCGGTTCGGCCAGCATCGACTCCATGGTGGCGCGGTCGAACGGCAGCAGGTCGATGCTGCCGCCCTCGGTGAAGTACCAGGAGTTGCAGCCGGTGTTCCACACCGTCGGGCCCATGGCCGCGGCCACCTCGGACTCGAAGCGGTCGGTCGCCGCCTCGGTGACCTCCACGGTGTCGAATTCGCCCGCGCTCCACCGCTGGATCCAGCGGGTGATGTAGCGCGCGGTCACCTCGGCGGCGTGGTGCAGCGGGATCGAGCCGGTGGGGGAGTGCGGGCCCAGCACGGTGAACAGGTTGGGGAAGCCCGGGATGGCGGTCATCCGGTAGGCGCGCGGTCCCTTGGCCCACGCGTCGTCGATCGAGACGCCGTCGCGGCCGGTCAGATTCATCGGCCGCATGTAGTCGTGGGCGCGGAAGCCGGTGGCCAGCACGATCACGTCGACCTCGTGGTGACGGCCGTCGGCGGTGCGGATGCCGGTCGGGGTCACGGCGTCGATGCCCGTGGTGACCAGCTCGGCATTGCGGGCGCGCAGGGCCCGGTAGTAGGTGCCCGACAGCACCTGACGCTTGCACAGCGGCTCGTAATCGGGGGTGAGCTGTTCCCGCAGGCCCGGTTCCGTGACCTGCGTGCGCAGGCTCATGCGCGCGTACTCCTGCACCGCGCGCCGCCGCCAGCTGGGCCGGGTGACCACGTCGGTGAACAGTCGCGCGCCGGTCATGCCCGCTTGGTAGAGCGCGCGATTCACCTGTGGCAGGCGCTTCAGGGCCGCGCCCACCAGTGCGGGCTGCGGTAGCCACATCGGGGCCCAGATCACCCACTGCGGGCTGCGCACGAAATGCGTGATGCGCTCCGCCTTCGGCTGGAGCGCCGAAACCACCTGGACGCCGGTCGATCCCGTGCCGAGCACCGCGATCCGCTTGCCGTCGGTCTCGACGGTGTCGTCCCAGCGCGCGGTGTGCACGATGGGGCCGGTGAACTCGCCCAGGCCGGGAATGTTCGGCACGGCCGGATGATGCAGCACACCGGTGGCGGCGATGACGAAATCGGCGGTGTAGCTGCTCCCGTCAGCCGTCTCCACCTGCCATTCGGACCCGGAGAAGGTCGCGGCGACCACCTCCGAATTCACCCGCAGGTGCGGCCGCAGCCCGTACTGCTCGACCACGTCGGCGAGGTATCCCTGGATCTCCGGCCCCGGCGCGAAGATGTGGGACCAGTCCGGCTTCGGCGCGAACCCGAACTGGTACAGCTGTGAGGGCACGTCGCAGGTCAGGCCCGGGTAGCGGTTCCAGTGCCAGACGCCGCCGACGTCGGAGCCCTTCTCCAGCATCACGAAGTCGTGGAATCCCTTGCGCTGCAAGGTTATCGCCGTCGCGATTCCGGACACGCCGGCCCCGATGATCACGATCCGAGGCTGCCGCCGCGTGCCCATCCCAACCTCCTTGTTGGATACCCCAGGAATTCAAATACTGACGGTATTTGGAACTCCCGGGGTATGTCAACCGTGGGCCGCTACTTCAGCTTGCGGCAGTACAGGGCGTCCGGATGCCCGCCGCGGGCGTTGGCCCAGGAGAACGCGATGCCCGCCGCGTACTCGTCGGCGGTGCATTGGCCCTTGTACCAGCCGCTGGCGTAGTCGCCGCCCTCGCCCGAGGCCGGGCGATTGTCGCCGCGGTCGTCCCACACGGTCCGGCCCGCTCCGGCCAGCGCGCGCCGGGCGGGGGCGCACAAGATGGCGGACATGCCGTCGCCGCGCAGGCTGTAACCGATCATGAATTGCCCTTCGGCGCACTGGTATTTGGTGAAGCCGCCCGCCCAGTCCGTCGTCACCTTCTCGCTGGAGACCTTGGTCGCCGAGGTACCGGGCTGCCAGAGGTCACCCTCGGTAGCGTCGGTGCACAGGCCGCCCTGCCCGCGCGAGCTGATGCCGATCAGCCGCTGGTCGTCCGGGCAGACCAGCTTGTGCGCACCCGAATCCCAGTCGGCGGCCGCGCGCAGCGACGCGTTGTGGTCGTCGTGGATGGCGTTGAGCATCGACCAGCTGCGGACCGGTGCGACCTGCCCGGTCTGCCCGGCCGCGGCCAGCAGCCGCCGCACGTGCGCGCCCCGCCAGTCGTCGCTGTCCATCACGCTGCGCTTGCTGCCGTCGGTGTCATAGCGGAGCAGACCCCAGTCGTTGCCCTTGTCCTGATGCTGGAAACCGACGATCGGCCAGTACGCGAAGTCGAGGTCGCGGTCGATCAGGTAGTCGACCATATTCGGGAACCACGCCTGGTCCGCGCCGGTCGCGCCCTTGCCGATGCCGAACTCGCTCACCCAGACCGGCGCGGTGAAGTGCTTGTCCGGCGTGGTCGCGATGGACCCGGCCAGCTCGTCCATGGACTTGAACAGGTCACCACGGGACATGTCGCGGAAGCGCGGATCGTGGGTCTCGCCGCCGCTGATGCCGGTGCCGCCGGTGTGATTCGGGCCGATGTAACCGTAGAAGTGCGCCGCGTACACGACCTTGTGCGACCGGACCAGCGTTTCCGAGAGCGTCTTGACCGGCTTCAGCATCGGGCGCTCGTGCCAGGTGAGGTCGGTGGGGATGCCCATCCAGTTGAGGCCCTCGACCATGATGAGCAGATTCGGGTTGGCGCCGGTCAGGATCCGGTCGCCCGCCTCGTGCGCGGCGGCCTCCCAGTCGTGGTCGTCGCCCATGCCCCAGTTGGGATTGTCCCAGGTGTCGCGGCGCACCTCATTGCGCAGATCCGCGCCGATGACGCCCGGATCGCCCTTGTAGCGGGCGGCCATGAAAGCCCAGTCGCTCACCCATTTCGCGGTGTCCTGCCCGGAATTCCAGCGTTCGTTGCCGTCCACCGCGCAGCACCACCGCGTCGAGGTGGTGTGGTTGTTGAGGATGACGCCGAGCCCGGCCCCGGTCAGCGCCGCGACCGCCCGGTCGTAGACCTCCAAGGGCTTCAGCCCGTTCAGCGCCGGATTGGCGGTGAGGCCCTTGACCGGACGGCTGTCGGTGATCATCTCGTTGGAGAAGGGCAGCCGGATGCTGTTGAGGCCCAGCTCCTTGAAGTCCCCGACGATCTTGTCCAGCGGCACCCGATCCAGGCCGAGCGGGGCGCGATGCCCGGTCTCCTCGGAGAAATTGTTCGCCGGATCCTCGTCGTCGCCGCTGCCGGTCCAGGTGCCGCTGGAACCGTGCCAGTTGCCGGACTTCAGCTTCACCCGATTGCCGGACTCGTCGACGATGTAGCGGCCGCGGGTGTTCAGCGGGCCTTTGAGACCGGCGGGCGCGGCCTGCGCGACCGGTTCGAGATGAACGGCAGGTGCTATCAGCAGCCCAGCGGCCAGGAGTAGAACGGTGAAAACCCTCATCGGTCCTCGAATTCTCTTGCTCAACGATTGCTGAGAAACGTTAGTTCGCAAGGAAATCGAGGAGAAATCAGTGTTTTTCGAACTTTGACAAGATTCGATTGTCAATCAGAGGTGGGGCGGCACAGTGCAATCCGCGAAATCCGGCTTTTCCAGTTGGGTGACCAGTTCGGGATGGGTGTCGCGAACGCACCGGGCGACCTCGACAAAGGAACGGACCAGGGCGGATTCGTGCGCGGTGCGCCAGCCGACCGCGACGTCATTGGGCTGGACATCGGCGATCGGCAGCAGGCGTACGCCCGGGAAGGGGATCCAGCGCGCGCAGGCCACGGTCAGCACGACGCCGACACCGGTCGCGACCTTGTGTAGTTCCTCCAGTAGGGAATTCGACCGGGACACCACCGGCGCCGGGGTTCCGCTGCGGTAGGAGTTCAACTCCCAGAACGCGTTCCACACCGGGTCGGTGGTGGCGGCCCCGAGGATCGGTTCATCGAGCAACTCGTGGGCGAACACCTGCTCGCGCTCGGCGAGTCGATGTGTGGTCGGCACCATCAGCATGAGTGGCTCGGAGAACAGGGTCTCGAACTGCACGCCGTCATCGACGAACGGCCTGCGGGCGAATGCGACATCCACCGACCCACTGGCCAGCCCGGCCGAGGGATCCTCGTAGGTGAAGTGCCGCAACTCCACGGTGATCCCCGGATGGCGCTGCCGGAAGGTCGACAGGATCGGCTCGGTCAGGGTCAGTGCCGCCCCCTCGAGCGCGCCAAGTACCAGTCGGTCCTGTTCGCCGCGGTGCACCGAGCGGGCCCGCTCGACCGCCACGTCCAGTCCGGTCAGCGCGCCCCGCACATCGCGCAGGAAGACCGCACCGGCGGCGGTCAGTTCGACATTGCGGGTGGTGCGGGAGAACAACACCACGTCCATCCCGTGTTCCAGCTGTTTGATCTGGGTGCTCAAACCCTGCTGCGAAACGTGTAATCGCTGCGCCGCCCGGGTGAAACTCAGCTCCTCCGCGACAGCGATGAAGTATTGCAGCTGGCGGGTGTGAACTTCCATGGCGCGCAGTCTAGATTGGCGTTCCATCCAGCCGGAAGCTTTTCCGGAAGCCGCCACGGTCATTGACAAATCGGGGTTGTGAATCGCCGCCGCGGAATGATTTCTCTTCCGCACCGTGATGCACTACCGTTTACCGGGCGTTCACCGCGGCCGGAATAGGAAGTATTCAGTATCCCATTCGCGCTCCGGTTCCCTTGCACATTTGTTCCTGAGCGATCCGGCAGCGGAGGAAGCCTGTGACGAATTGGAATACCCTGGTGGGCAAGCTGTTCACCCTGCAGTGTGACGTCGCGGAGCGCCTCGGCGAACCGGACCTGTCGGCCGCCCCGAATCCGCCCGCCACCGACGCCGAGATCGACGCGGCGGAGCAGCGGCTGGGCGTCTCCTTCGACGCCTCCTACCGCGACTTCCTGCGCTGTTGCGACGGCTGGTCGCGCTTCGGGAACATCCACCTCTTCGGCGCCCGCGAACTGGCCACCGCCGAGAAGTGGCGCCGGGCTTCGGCGTTCGCCGAGGTCTACTTCGCCACCACGGCTTCCGGCTCGCTGGTCGTGCCGCAGGGCTATCGGCGCGTCGTGGTCGGGAAAACCGCTGTGCCGCAGCGCTTCATCGTGATGCTGTTCCCGGTCCGCCCGCCGCGCGGCGCGAATGCCTGCTGGGACTGCATGTCCGGCACGGACCTGTGCTACCCCGGCTTCGGCGTGTGGGCGCGCGAGGAAGCCGCCGCGATCTCCCACGCGCTGTGCGAGGAGATCGCGGACGAGCGGTGCCTGCGCTGACCCGCCGGGTCAGACCAGCAGCTTCGCACGCAGCGCGTCGATCGTGGCCTGATCCAGGCCCAGCCCCTCGCGCACGTACTTGTCGACACTGCCGTAGAGCCGGTCCACTTCGGCGAAAGCGGAGTGCAGCCAGGACAATTCGACTGCCTTCGGATCGCCGAGCTGCGTGTTGCTGGCCAGGAAGTCGGCGTTCACCACATCGCGGGGCACCCCGAGCAGCGTGAGCAGCACGGCGGTCGCCCAGCCGGTGCGGTCCTTGCCGGACATGCAGTGGTACATCGTCGCGCCGCTGTTGTTGGCCGCGATCGAGCGCAGCAGCGTGCCGAAGGCGACGTCGGAACCGTGGAAGTTGACCATGAACGGGTAGCCGATCGACTGGCCCATGTTCGAGGAGTCGTTGATCAGCCCGTCGATCACCGCGCGGCCCAGCGTGATCGGCGGGAGTTCGTGGAAGCCGATGCCGCTGTCGAAGCTGACCACGTCGGCGACCTTGTAGGTCGCGCCGGTCGGCACCCGGTCGGGCGCGCTGCTGCGCTCGGAACCGTTGCGCAGGTCCACGTCCAGGTTCACCCCGGCGGTGACCAGCGTGGCCAGATCGGCGTCGGTCAGCTTGTCGATGCGGTTGGAGCGGAACACCACGCCGGAGCGCACCGTGTGGCCGTCCGTCGTGCGATAGCCGCCGATATCGCGGAAGTTGCGCGCCCCGTCCAGCCGGATGGCGGTGACGGCGGGGGCGGGCAGTGTGGACACCGGGTCGTCGACGTTGGCCGAACCCGAATCGGCCGAGCCCGAGGAGCCGAAACTCCCGGAGCCGGAACCGGATCCGGAGGCGATATCGCTCGGCTGCGCGGTGGCGGGCGCGGCGCCCAGGGCCGCGCCCAGCGCGATGAGACCGGCCATGGCCACGGCCGCGGAATCGGTGCGGAACTGCTTGCGTGAAGACACAGAAGACCTACTAACTGTGGGGAGCGCCGGAGCGGGCCCCGTCAGGACTGTTTGATCGAGTAGGAGCCGACCGTGGTGCCGGTCAGCTGCCAGCCGCCCTCCACCTGGGTGAGGGTGAGGTCGGAAACGTTGGTGGACTGGACATTCGGGCGCGCGGTGCCGGGGTACCAGGCTTCCACACGACCGGTCCCGGCGCCGGTGAAACCGTTCGCCGTCACGGTGGAGAGAGTGCCGGGGACCGCGCGCGGATACGCGCGCGACACCGGGCGGGCGTAGCCGGGAGTCAGACCCAGCGGAACGCCGGAGGGGCAGTCGATGCGATTCAGGTTGCCCTGCACCTTGTTGGTATTGCCGTCGCGCACGCTGTGCGGATCGCCGCAGGCCTGCTTCCACGCCCACCAGGTGCCGCCCACGCGATTCGCGTTGAGCTGGTCGATGAACCGATCCACCTTGGGCGCATCGGAACTCGGGTCGCCGAACCAGCCCCACTCACCGGTCCACAGGGGCGCCTTGTACTTGGCGGCGGCGTCCAAGCCGATCTTGAAGCCCAGCTCGATGCTCGGGAAGGCGTTGACGACATTGATGGACTCGCTGTACAGGTGCGGGGAGAACACCGCCAGCGGATCGGTGATGTACTTCGCGGGCGGGGTGGCGTCGATGCCGAGGGCCGACCAGATCGCGCTGGGCTCGAAGATCGCCAGATGCGGAGCGCTGCCGTGCTCGGCCTGCCGGATGGCCGCGATCACCCGCTGATAGAACTTGCCGAGCTGGTCCGCCGCCGAGAACGGGTCGCGCAGACCGGGATTGGGCTCGTTGAGCAGGTCGTACCCGGCGATCGCGGGCTCGTCCCTGAACTCCGCCGCCAGCTTGGCCCAGGTGTTCACCAGATGCCCCTGGATGCCCTGGGTGTCGTCGTAGAAGTTCTGGAAGGAGCGGGCCACCGCCGGCGCGGTCTCCCGGACCCCGCCGAAATTGCAGGTGGTCCAGCCGTCGGTGAGGGTCGCCCACGCGGGCGCGCCGTCCCAGCCGATGCCGGGCTTCATGAAGATCGGGCAGCCCTGGCCCTTCGGCGTGCCCACGGCCTTGCCCCACGCGTCCTGATGCATGTCGAGCACTGTGTAGATGCCGTTCGCCTTGGCGTCGTTCACGGCCGTGTGGATCCGGGCCAGGTACGCCTGGTCGAACGCGCCCGGCGTCGGTTCCAGCGCGGACCAGGCCAGATTCAGCCGCACCACGTTGAAGCCCAGCGCCGCCATCTGCTCGAAGTCGGTGTGATCCAGCGGCGCCGCGGTCGGCAGCGGCTGATCGTTCTGCGCGTAGTCGTTGAGCTGATTGACATTCGTGCCGCGCAACAACACCGTGCGACCGGTGACATCGGTGATCACGCCGTTCGAGACGGTGAGCTGAGGCAGGGTCCACCCGCCCGGTGCCGCGGCCGCCTCCGGCGTCTGGGCGGCGATACCGGTGAACAGGAGCGCCGCAGCGGCGGCGGGGGCCAGGAAGCGGCCTCGCAATGGCATGTCGAACCTCTCGTGGAGCGTGCACCGAAAACCTAGTGGCACAGCCGTCCCAGAGGGAAACAGTAGATCTCCGCCGATTGACAAGGGGAGGTTGTCAATGCATCGCGAATTCGGATTTCAGTCCGATTCGGTTGTGCTCTAGCGTTTCTCGCGGAACAGCGGGAAGGGAATCATGAACGAATTTTCGAAACTCACCGCGGAATTGGCGACGGTCGCGTTGGTCATGTCCGGTGCGGGAATTGCCGTCGGCGCCGGGACCGCGGCCGCCGACACCGCCCCCGCCGCGTGCGAGCAGTCCGGCCACGACACCAAGAACGACTGGTCGACCGTGTGGATAACCCACACCTACGACAAATACGTGAGCGCCTCCACCGCGGCGGCCGGCACCCAGATCACCTACAAGATCGTCGTGGGCACCACGAGCATCGGCAATCCGTACGTCAATTCGATCACCGATTACGCCCCTCCGGGATTCGGCAGGCCGATCAAATCGTCGGTCACCGCGTACCATTTCGGGCGCGGCCAGCAGACCGAGGATGTCACCGCCGAGCCGAACGGCGGCGGGTGGAGTGTCAACAGCACCGGATGGTTCGTCAATTCCGGCAACCCGGTCACCGCGAATTTCACCTACCTGGTGCCGAATACCGTCTCGGCGGGTCAGCGCGTGGTCAGCGGCGGCATCGGCGTGGGCGGCACGGTCGGCGTCGGCACCGACCGCCCGAACCTGACCGCCTGCTTCACCGCACGCGCCGCCAATCCCGGCGAGGCCGTACTGGGCAGCCTCGGCGACAGCGGCCTCGGCTCGGCCGACAACCAGCTCAGCTCGACCGGTTCGGTCACCGACATCCTCACCGGTGTCCTGAAGAACCTGATCGGAAGCTGACAAGACTCCCGGGCCACGGCTGTTGCGCGGCCGCCGTGGCCCGGGACCCCTTGCCTCAGGACGACATCGCGGGCGCGGCGTGCTGGCGCTCCTGCAGGCGGGCGACGAGATCCGGGTTCTCGTCGCGGACCCGGCGGGCCACCTCGACGAACGAACGCACCAGCGGGCTGCGGCTGCCCGCGCGCCAGCACACCGCGACCTCGTTCGGGGCGGCGTCGATCACCGGGATCACGCGCACGCCAGGCCATTTGATCCAGGCGGCGCACGGGACGGTCATGGCGATGCCCGTGCCCGTCGCGACCTGGTGCAGCTCCTCGAGCAGGGTCTTGACCGCGTGGACGGCCGGAGCGGAGCGGCCGTCGCGGTGGGACTCCAAGCGCCAGAAGGCATTCCACACCGGGTCGGCGGGGCCGGAGGCCAGGATCGGGTCGTCGAGCAGCTCCGCGGCGCTGACCTCGGTGCGGGCGGCCAGGCGGTGGCGGGCGGGCAGCATGGCCATCAGGGGCTGGCGGAACAGCGGCTCGAAGCGCAGGCCGTCGTCCACGAAGGGGCGGCGCACGAACGCGACATCCACCTCGCCGTTCGCCAGTCCGGCCGACGGGGTCTCGTAGGTGAAGTGGCTCAGTTCGATGGTGACCTCGGGGTGCTCGGCCCGGAAGGCGGCCAGGATCGGCTCGGTCAGGGTCAGCGCCGCACCCTCGAGGCAGCCCAGGACCAGCCGGTCGTGTTCGCCACGATGCACCGCGCGGGCCTCTTCGAGTCCGGAACTCAAGGCGGCGAACACATTTCGGACATGCTTCAGAAACGCGGCCCCGGCGGCCGTCAGCTCCACCTGGCGGGTCGTCCGCGCGAACAGGGTGACGTCCATATCGTGTTCGAGCTGCTTGATCTGGGTGCTCAGGCCCTGCTGGGAGATGTGCAGCCGCTGCGCGGCGCGGGTGAAGCTCAGCTCCTCCGCGACGGCGACGAAGTACTGCAACTGCCGGGTGTGGACCTCCATGCGGGCAGTCTAGGCAGGTCAGGCGACTGAAATGAGTGGTTTTCCCAAAGCTTCGGGGAACATGGGCAACTTCGCGGCACCGCAAGCCCTGTAGGCATCGATTCGGCCCGACATCAGGGGATGTCCCACTGAACGAGACCGGCCGGACTGTTCTCTGTCTGGTTTCCGCCGGTTCACTCCGCCCGCGTAGATCTTTCGGCGATCAACACGCGATTAGGAGTGAGTCAGTTGTCAGTTTCGTGGCGTCGTACCGCCGTCGTTGTCGCGCTCAGCGGCGGGCTGCTGGTCAGCCCGCTGCTCGGAAACCTGGCGGGCGGGGAGCTGTCGGCGCTGCCGGCCGCCGTCGCCAAGCCCAGCCAGAATCAGGTCGCCGACGCTCCCCGCCTGGCCAGCGTCGACAACTTCCGTGACGTCGCCGGCACCGGCGCGGGCTACGACGCGCAGGGCAGCCACCACGTCAACAAGGGCGTCTTCTACCGCTCGAACGCGTTGACCCCCAACGACGCCGACCTGGCGACCCTCACCGGTCTGCACCTCGGCACCGCCTTCGACCTGCGTACCAGCGGCGAGATCGCGGCCAAGCCGGACCGCCTGCCGAGCGGCACCTCCTACGTCAACATCTCCATCCTGAGCGGCGACCTGTCCGGCTCCATGGGCAACCTCACCAGCCCCGAGGCCGCCCGCGAGGCCATGCGCTCCCTCAACCGGCAGTTCGTCACCGGCGCCTACGAGCGCGCCCGCTTCGCCGACCTGCTGACCCAGCTCGCCGACCAGCAGGGCCCGGCCGTGTTCCACTGCACCGCGGGCAAGGACCGCACCGGCTGGACGTCCTACCTGCTGCTCAGCCTCGCGGGCGTCGACCAGCAGACCATCATGAACGACTACCTGCTCACCAACGAGTACTCCGCGAAGTCCATCGCGGCCACCCTCGCGCAGATCACCGCCGCCAAGGGCGCCGGCGCGGCCGCCGTCTACCAGCCGCTGCTGGGCGTCGAGGCGAGCTTCCTGCAGGCAGGAATCGACCAGCTCACCGCCGATTACGGCTCGGTCGACAAGTACCTGAAGGACGGGCTGGGGCTCAAGGGTCAGACCATCGAGCAGCTCAAGCACAAGCTGATCCAGAAGTAGGGCTCGGCTCCGGCGGGTCCCCCGAGGCAGCGCTGCGGGGAACCGGCTTCGGTCCTGCGATCATGTACCGATGAGTAACCGGTCACGGGACGTGCGGTTCGGGCACGCCGAGCTACGCGCCGACGCGGAACGGCCGGGCGGGTGGCTGCTGACCGTCAACGGCATCGCCCAGTCCTACATCGACCTGGACGACCCGACCTATCTCGAACTCGAGTACGTCCGCTACTTCGGGTACGTGGTCGACTCCCTGGAACCCGCCGACGCACCCCTGGACGTGGTGCACGTCGGCGGGGGCGGCTGCACCTTCCCGCGCTATCTCGCGGCCGTGCGGCCCGGCTCCCGCCACCTGGTCATCGAGGCCGACGAGGCGCTGGCCGAATTCGTCGACGAATGCCTCGGCCTGCGCTCGGTACCCGGGCTCGACCTGCGGCTCGGCGACGGCCTGACCGAAATCGCCACCCTGCCAACGGCTTCCGCGGACCTGGTGGTGGCCGACGCCTTCGAGGGCCTGCGCATCGCCCAGGGGATCACCGGCCCCGCCTTCACCGCCGAGGCGGCCCGCGTCCTGCGCCGGGACGGCCTCTATCTGCTGAATCTGGTCGGCACCCGCCACCATCTGGACGATATCCGCGCGGCCTTCCCGTACCGGGCCATGCTCGACGGCGACGTCTTCGCCGGCTACACCGGCAACCAGGTCCTGGCCGCCAGTCGTGCTCCGCTGCCGCTCGAATCCCTCTATCGCCAAGCGGAACAAGCCTTTCCGCCGGTGCGCGTCGCGGCCGAAGCTCCCGACCCGCTGCCCGGACGGTGAGCCATCTCACCGGAGTCGCACCGAACTTGGGGGACACAGCTTTACAGTCGGTCATCGAAACGCCATCGCCGCGTCACCGCCCCGGCACCGTCGATCACGAGACTATTCCTCGCACCCGGTGCCGGTCGTCGAGCCTCCACTTCGCCCGGTGTCCGCTCTCGACGCGACACCTCCGTTCATGCCCTCGCGTCGGCCACGGACCGCGGACACCTTCGGCACCGGGTGCACCCCCACCGTGCGTCCGGAGGTCCCGATGTTCGAATCGTGTTGTTCCCCTCGTGAATCGGCCCACGTGCTCCGCGCCCGCTACGGCCTACCCGTCGAGCTCTACGCCGACCGGCCCCTGCTCACCCTCGGCGCGGCCGTCGAAGCCCTGACCCTCCCCGAACCGCTCGGCCGTCAGGTCCTCGACCGCCTGTCCGAGCTCCCGTCCACGCCCGTGATCGCCGACCCGCGCGACCGCCGCTGGACCTTCCTCGTCGCCCCGCCCCTCCCGAATCATCGTGTGCCCCAGCGGCTTCGCACCTTCCTCCAGGGCTACTCGGTGACGCTCCCCGCGCCCGGCACCCGAATCATGCTGCCCACCAGCGACCAGCCCGGCGGCTGGCACTGGGCCGACGAGCCCGAACCGGGCGGACTCCGCCTGCCCCACCGCGCCGTGGCGCTGTCCGCGGTCCGCCGGGCGATTCTCGAAGGCCCGCCGGCCCGCCTCACCGGGTAGCGGTCGGCGACTTCCAGTCCGCCGGAAGGTGTCCCAGGCGGACGCGTTGCGGATGGTCGCCGACCGGCACCGAGGTGATCTTCGCGCCGGTGGCGAAGTCGATGGCGGTGACCTGGTCGGCGGCGCTCTCGGAGATAACGCACGCCTTCCCGTCGCCGCTCACGGTGGCCCAATACGGCTTGGCGGCGGGGACCAGCGGACCCGTCGACAGATCGGAGAGGGTGACGACGGTGGCGTAGTCGTCCATGGTTCCCGCGACGCACAGCTTCGTTCCTGCCGGGTCCATCGAAAGCCCATGGTGGCGTGAGTCGTTGACCCACGTGGTGCGGTCCGGGCTGGTGGCCGGATTCTTCGGCAGCTCGGCGACCCGCAGGATCTTGTCGGCCGCCACGTCGTATTCGAGGAAGCCGTTGAAGAACGACACCTGGAAGTAGAGCTTCGACTCGTCGGGCAGGAAGGCGACCGGGCGGATCGCGTCGGACAGATCCTTGCGACCGAACGCGTCCAGCCGCTCCCGCATATCGATGGTCTTCACCACCCGATAGGTGCCGGCGTCGGCCACGGTGATCTTGCGATCGCCCTTCGTCCAGTCCAGCAGCGGATCGTCGAACGGCGTGTTCACATCCCCGATCGCCATATTCCAGATCGTTCCGTCCTTGGCGAAGACGTTCTCGTGCGGCTTGTCACCGGTCGGGAACCGCCCGAGCTCGACCCCGGTCTCGATGTCCAGCACATGCACGACATTGCCGGTCGAAGCCGACACCGCGACCTGCCGCCCATCCGGCGACACCGCCATGTGATCGGCGCGATTGCCCGCGACCGCGAACCGCCACTTCAGTTTTCCGGTCGCGCTGTCGATGGAGACGACGTCGGCGAAGCTGGGCCGCGACGCCACCACCGCCGACCCGTCCGGCGTCGTGTACATGTCGTCGACGTACTGGTCGTGCCCCTCGCCGACGGTCACCCGGATCCCGAGGAAGTAGGCCAGCCGCACCGGATTCAGATAGATCTCGCGCAGCCGCTCGTCCTTGTCGGGGATCAGGTTGATCGATCCGATCTTCGCGAAATCGCCACGGGCCCTGATGATGTCGGCGGTCCCCTCCCAATTACTGCCGACCAGCATCACTTCCATCAGTCCGGGATCCGCGCTCGCGGGCGCGAGTCCCGTGCCGAACGATGCCGCGATCAGCGCCGTGGCCAGAACGGCCGCCGAGCGCCGCGTACGGCCGCGTCGTGAGGTGCGGGATGGAACTCGCATGGAACGCCCTTCGGTTGCGAATCTGGGTGCGGGTAAGGCTATTCGGTACCCGATATTCCAGCCGGGGAAAGTTCGCGACGGAAGGTCTTTTCCGGTCGTGGAGGGGGTGGGACCGGACAGGTGCGGACGAAAGCCGCAAAGGGTTTGCCAGATGGTTGCGGCATGGTCTGCGGAGATCGTTGGCTATCCCTGGGAATTGGGCAAAGCGGACGTCCCGGCCGAGCTCGGCCGGGACTGCGGAATGTGTGCGCGAGGCGGGACTTGAACCCGCACGTCCTAGGACACCAGAACCTAAATCTGGCGCGTATGCCAATTTCGCCACTCGCGCTAACGGTACGACCGTCCAAACTTTACCGGGTCTAACGGGGATCGCGAAGCATCGGGGACGTGTGGCGTACTGGTCGGTAACCTCACCTGCAATTATAACGATTTAATAACTGCCAATGTGAGGGAGGCTCACGTTTCCTACATCGGCGTAACCGAGCTCACCAGCGGCTTCAAACATGAGGGAGGGTCATGTTTCTGATTATTCTGGTACGGGCGTGCAGAAATACTCGGCGGTAAACGCCTGGTCGGCGGGTCAAACATGAGGAGATCCTCATGATTTTGTGCGATCCTCGGCATCTACCAGGGCCTGCGGGCCGGAGGGATACCTGCGCACCGTGAGCGCGGTCCAGTCCTGTGGAGGCGGGCCGCCAGGAGAAGGAAGTCGAACGTCTTGACGATCAACGAGAGCACCGGGACCGGATCGAAGTCCAGGGCGGCGGGGAAGTCACGGGAGAGCGGGATCAGGTCGTCGCTGCTGGACCGGTTGCTGGAGGGCGCGCCGTACGCGCTCGCCTTCGGCGGCCAGGGCGCGCAGTGGCTCACCGAGCTGGAGGAGATCGGGCGTGACTCCGCGCTCGAGCCCGAACTGACCACGCTGGTCAACGAGGCCGCCGCCGCGCTGGAACCGATTGCGGCGCAGCTGCTCGTGGTCCGGCCGGTCGGGTTCGACCCCATCGCGTGGATGCTGGAAGAAGAAATCGCCGACCCGGAGCAGGGGGAGGTCTCGGGAGCGCCGTCAGCGCAGGTGTTGCGCTCCGCCGCCGTCTCCATGCCGGGTGTGTTCCTGACCCAGATCGCCGCGCTGCGCGCGCTGCGCCTGCAGGGCCTCGACATCGTCGCGCACGCGCCCACCGCCGTCATCGGCCACTCGCAGGGCCGTCTGGCCGCCACCGCCGCTGAGGCGCACGGCCGGCGTGACGCCGAACTGCTGGCCATCGCCCAGCTGATCGGCGCCTCCGCCAGCCTCGTCGCCCGCCGCCGCGGCCTGCTGCCGATCGGTGAGAAGTCCCCGATGGTCGCGGTCTCCAATGTCGAGCCCGAGGCCCTGAAAGCCGTTGTCGCCGAGGTCATGACCGGTGTCGCGCCGGAGAAGGCCGCCGTGCTGTCCATCCGCAACGGCCGTCGTCGCGCCGTGCTCAGCGGCCCGGTCGCCCAGCTCGACCGCGTCCGTCAGCGCGCCGCCGAGATCAATGCCGAGCAGGCCGCCGAGCGGGACGCCAAGAAGCGCGGCGGCGCGGTCTTCGCCCCCGTCTTCGAGGACATCACGGTCGAGGTGGCCTTCCACCACCCGGCGCTCGCCGAGACCGTGGACCTGGTCCGCGGCTGGGCCCAGCAGTGCGGCCTGGACGCCGACCTGGCCGCCACCCTCACCCAGGAAGTGCTGGTCGACCCGATCGACTGGGTCGGCATCGTCGACGAGACCGTCACCGCGGGCGCGCAGTGGATCCTCGACCTCGGCCCCGGCGACCTGCTGACCCGTCTCACCGCCGGTTCGCTCAAGGGCACCGGCGTCGGTGTGCTCGCCGCCTCCACCCGCCCGGGCCAGCGCAGCCTGTTCACCCCCGGCGCGGCCCCCGAGGTCGCCCCGGCCTGGAGCGAATTCGCGCCCAAGCCGATCCGCCTGCCCAACGGCCGCGTCGTGGTGGAGACCTCCTTCACCCGCCTCACCGGCCGTTCGCCGATCCTGCTGGCGGGCATGACCCCCACCACGGTCGACGCGAAAATCGTTGCGGCCGCGGCCAATGCCGGCCACTGGGCCGAGCTGGCCGGTGGCGGTCAGGTCACCGAGCAGATCTTCGCCGACCGCGTCGAGGAGCTGAAGAGCCTGCTGCAGCCGGGTCGCGCGGTGCAGTTCAACTCGCTGTTCCTGGACCCGTACCTGTGGAAGCTGCAGCTGGGCGGCAAGCGCATCGTGCAGAAGGCCCGCACCGCCGGTGCGCCCCTGGACGGCGTCATCGTCACCGCCGGCATCCCGGAACTCGAAGAGGCCGTGGGCCTGATCGAGGAACTGTCCGAGGTCGGCATCACCCACGTGGCGTTCAAGCCCGGCACCGTGGCGCAGATCCGCGCCGTGCTGCGCATCGCCGACGCGGTCCCCGGCTACCCGGTGATCATGCACATCGAGGGCGGCAAGGCCGGCGGTCACCACTCCTGGGAAGACCTCGACGACCTGCTCCTCGACACCTACGCCGAGCTGCGCGGCCGCGACAATGTCGTGGTCTGCGTCGGCGGCGGCATCGGCACGCCCGAGCGCGCCACCGAATACCTCACCGGCGCTTGGTCGCAGCAGCACGGCTACCCGGCCATGCCGCTGGACGGCGTCCTGGTCGGCACCGCCGCCATGGCGACCCTCGAGGCCACCACCGCCCCCGAGGTCAAGCAGCTGCTGGTCGACACCCCCGGCACCCCCGACTGGGTCGGCGCGGGCACCGCGGTCGGCGGCATGGCTTCCGGCCGTAGCCAATTGGGCGCCGACATCCACGAGATCGACAACGCCGCCTCCCGCACCGGCCGCCTGCTGGACGAGGTCGCCGGTGACGCCGACGCCGTGGCCGCGCGCCGCGCCGAGATCATCGCGGCGCTCGACGGCACCGCCAAGCCGTACTTCGGCGATGTCGCCACCATGACCTACCTGGAGTGGCTGGAGCGCTACGTCGAGCTGGCCGTGGGCCTGGACCGCCGCAAGGACTTCGACTGCGGCGCCGACTTCGCCGACGCCATCGCCGACGCCACCCGCTCGGTCTGGCTCGACATCACCTGGCGCGACCGGTTCGCGGAGATGGTGCGCCGCACCGAGTCCCGTCTCAACCCGGCCGACCGCGGCGAGATCGCCACCCTGTTCGCCGACGACTCCGACTTCGAGACCCCGGTGCAGGCCATCTGCACCCTGAAGACCGAATACCCGGCCGCCGCCGACACCGTGCTGCACCCGGCCGACGTGCCGTTCTTCGTGTCGCTGTGCAAGATTCCGGGCAAGCCGGTCAACTTCGTCCCGGTCGTGGACCAGGACGTGCGCCGCTGGTGGCGTTCGGATTCGCTGTGGCAGGCCCACGATGCCCGCTACACCGCCGACCAGGTCTGCATCATCCCCGGCACCGTCGCCGTCGCGGGCATCACCCGCGTGGACGAGCCGGTCGGTGAACTCCTCGACCGCTTCGAGCAGGACACCGCCTTCGCCCTGGTGCGCGCGGGCGTGGTCCCGGCCGCCGTGGACGGCCGCCGCCGCACCGAGGTCGCGGGCGGACTGCTCGACATCGTGCTGGCCGCACCGGATGTGCAGTGGGCCGGCCGCACCACCGTCAACCCCGTCCACCGCCTCGGCGATCTGGACGAGTGGGTCATGAACGGCAAGGGCGCCAAGCACCCGCCGACCGGCGCCACTCTCTCCGCCACCGACGGCCCCGAGAGTGATTGCGCCTACCTGGAATTGGCGGTCCCGCTGCTGGGCACGGACGCCGTCCGCATCCGCATGACCGTCCCGGTCTCCGTGTACAACGGCGGCGCGCCGGTCGTCACCGAGGACGACGCCGAGGCCGCCATGTCGGCGCTGCTCGCGGTCGCCGCGGGCCAGTCGCTGCCCGAGGTCAAGATGGTCGACGGCGCGCAGGTCGCGCACGTCAACCTGGCCTGGAGCCCGGACCTGATCGCCGACCACGCCGGTGTCACCGGCGCGGGCCTGCCGGACAGCCTGTCCACCCTTGGCCGCACCGCCCCCGACGTGCTCGTGGGCGCTTGCTGGCCCGCCGTTTTCGCGGTCCTGGGCGCGACCCGCACCGCGGACTCGCACTCCGTCATCGAGGGCATGCTGGACCTGGTCCACCTCGACCACCAGATCGAGCTGCTGGGCGCGCTGCCCGCCGAGCACGCCGTGCTCGCGGTCCGCGCCGAGTCCGCCGAGGTGCTCGACACCGACCTGGGCCGCGTCGTCGAGGTCAAGGTCACCGTCGGCGTCATGCGCGACCACGGCCTGGAGACCCCGGCCGTCGCGACTCTGGTGGAGCGCTTCGCCATTCGCGGCCGCACCGGCCAGGCCGAGCTGTCCGACCCGCCGCGCGCCGCCGGCTCGCTGTCCGACGACGCCACCGACACCCCGCGTCGCCGCCGCCGCGACGTGGCCCTGGTGGCCCCGCGCGCCATGGGCGCCTTCGCGCACGTGTCGGGTGACTTCAACCCGATCCACACCTCCGAGAACGCCGCCCGCCTGGCCGGTCTGGGCACTCCGATCGTGCACGGCATGTGGCTCTCGGCCGCCGCCCAGCACGCCGTGTCGGCGATCGACCTGGGCGACAAGGTGCCGCCGCGCACCATCACCGCCTGGACCACCCGCTTCCTCGGCATGGTCCGCCTCGGCGCGCAGATCGACGTGCGCGTGGAACGCGTTGCGGTGGACCACGGTTCGGAGATCGTCGAGGTCTCCTGCCGCATCGACGGCAACCTGGTGATGACCGCCACCGGCCGCATCGCGCCGCCGAAGACGGTCTACGCCTTCCCGGGACAGGGCATTCAGGCCAAGGGGATGGGCCTGGACGCACGCACCCGGTCCAAGGCCGCCAAGGAGATCTGGGACCGCGCCGACAAGCACACCCGTGAGGCCCTGGGCTTCTCGATCCTGGCCGTGGTGCGCGACAACCCGACCTACCTCAAGGCGCGGGGCGTGGAATACCGCCACCCGCAGGGCGTCCTGCACCTGACCCAGTTCACCCAGGTGGCCATGGCCACCCTCGGTGTGGCCCAGGTCGCCGAGCTGCGCGAGGCGGGCGCCTTCATCGAGGGCGCGATGCTGGCGGGCCACTCCGTCGGTGAGTACAACGCCCTCGCCGCCGCGGCGGGCGTGCTGCCGCTGAACGCGGTGCTGGAGGTCGTGTTCCAGCGCGGTTCGGCCATGCACGAGCTGGTGCCCCGGGATGCCCAGGGCCGCAGCGACTACCGCATGGCCGCCATCCGCCCCTCGCAGATCGGCATCGCCGACGACGAGGTCATCGGCTGGGTCAAGGGTCTGGGCGAGCAGGCCGGCGAGTTCCTCGAGGTCGTGAACCTGAACCTGCGGGGCGCGCAGTACGCGATCGCGGGCACGGTGAAGGGCATGGAGGCGCTCGAGGACGAGATCGAGCGTCTGCGCGCCGAGACCGGCGGCAAGCGCGCGTTCGTGCTCATCCCGGGCATCGACGTGCCGTTCCACTCGACCGTGCTGCGCGCCGGCGTGCCGGAGTTCCGCACCAAGCTGCTCGACCTGCTGCCCGCGGACCTGCAGCCGGAGCTGCTGATCGGCCGCTACATTCCGAACCTGGTGCCCAAGCCGTTCAACCTGGACCGTGAATTCGTCCAGGAGATCGCGGATCTGGTGCCGTCGGAGCCGCTGGCCGAGGTGCTGGCGAACTGGGCCGACTGGTCTTCCGAGGCCAAGCGCGTCGAGCTGTGCCGCGTGGTCCTGGTCGAGCTGCTGGCCTGGCAGTTCGCCAGCCCGGTCCGCTGGATCGAGACCCAGGACCTGCTGTTCACCGATGTGGAGCACGGCGGCGTGGGCGTCGAGCGGTTCGTCGAGATCGGTCTGGCCGCGACGCCGACCGTGGCGAACCTGGCCTCGAACACGTTGAAGCTGCCGCAGTTCGGCAATGCCGTCGTCGAGGTGCTCAATATCGAGCGCGAGCGCGGCATCGTCTACTCGACCGACAACGACCCGGCCCCCGTGGAGGAGCCGGAGGAGACCTCGGCCGAGACCGCTTCCACCGCACCGGCTCCCGCCGCTGTCGCCGCCCCGGCCCCCGTGGCCGTGCCGACCGGCGGCCCGACCCCGGACGACATCGCGTTCTCCGCCGCCGACGCCACCCGCGTGCTGATCGCGCTGTGGACCAAGCTGCGGATGGACCAGATCGGCCCGGTGGACACCATCGAGGGCCTGTGCGACGGCGTGTCCTCGCGCCGCAACCAGCTGCTCGTCGACCTCGGCGCGGAGCTCTCGCTCGGCGCCATCGACGGTGCCGCCGACGCCGACATGGGCGCGCTGTCCAACACCGTCGACCGCCTGGCCCGCACCTACAAGCCGTTCGGCTCGGTGCTGTCCGACTCCATCGGCGACCACCTGCGCAAGGTGTTCGGCCCGTCCGGCAAGCGTCCGGCGGCCATCGCCGACCGGGTCAAGAAGACCTGGGGTCTGGGCGACGGCTGGGCCAGCCACGTCACCGCCGAGGTATCCCTCGGCACCCGTGAGGGCCAGTCGGTCCGCGGTGGCGACCTGGGTGGTCTGGTGGCGGGCGGACTGTCGGACGCCGCGTCCGTGGACGCCGCGATCGACGCCGCCGTGCAGTCCGTGGCCGCGCGCCGCGGAGTCGCGGTCTCCATGCCCTCCGCCGGTGGCGGTGCGGGCGGCGCGACCGTCGACGCCGCCGCGCTGGGCGAGTTCACCGAGCAGATCACCGGCCGCGACGGCGTGCTGGCGCAGGCCGCCCGGGTGATCCTGGAGTCCCTCGGCCACGCCGAGCAGGCGTCCGCGCCGGAGGCCACGGAGGACACCCTGGTGGATCTGGTGTCGGCCGAACTGGGTTCGGACTGGCCGCGTCTGGTCGCCCCCGCGTTCGACGCCAAGAAGGCCGTCCTGATCGACGACCGGTGGGCCTCGGCCCGTGAGGATCTGGCCCGCCTGTGGTTCGGCAACGACGGCTCGCTGCCCGCCGAACCCGCCGTCGAGGGCTACCTCGGCGCCGGTGAAGCCGTTGCGGCGCAGGCCACCTGGTGGCGCAACCGCGCCATGAAGGAGGCCCGCTCGGTGCTGGCGGGCGTCTACGGCGCCATCGCCGAGGCCGCGCTCGGCTCGGCCGAGCCGGGCGTCTGGTCCTCCGACATCGCCGTGATCACCGGCGCCAGCAAGGGTTCCATCGCGGCGGCGGCCACCGGCCGGCTGCTCGCGGGTGGCGCGACTGTCGTGGTCACCACCTCCAAGCTGGACGATGACCGCCTGGGCTTCTACAAGCAGCTCTACCGCGACAACGCCCGCAAGGGCGCGGCGCTGTGGGTGGTTCCGGCGAACATGGCCTCCTACACCGACATCGACGCGCTCATCGACTGGGTCGGCACCGAACAGGTCGACAATGCCGGTGGCGCCAAGATCCTGGTCAAGGAGGCGATGACCCCCACCCTGCTGCTGCCGTTCGCCGCGCCCCGCGTGGCCGGCGACCTCTCCGACGCCGGCGCCCGCGCCGAGATGGAGATGCGGGTGCTGCTGTGGTCGGTGGAACGCCTGATCGGCGGCCTGTCCGCCATCGGCGCCGACCACGACGTGGACGCGAAACTGCATGTGGTGCTGCCGGGTTCGCCCAACCGCGGCATGTTCGGCGGGGACGGCGCCTACGGCGAGTCCAAGGCCGCCCTGGACGCCATCGTCGCCAAGTGGCGTGCGGAGACCTCCTGGTCCGAGCGGGTCACCCTGGTGCACGCGCTGATCGGCTGGGTGCGCGGCACCGGCCTGATGGGCGGCAACGACCCGCTGGTCGAGGCCGTCGAGAAGGCCGGCGTGCAGACCTGGTCCACCATCCAGATGGCCGACGAGCTGCTCAAGTGGTGCACCTCGCGGGCCCGAGTGGTGACCGCGTCCGGACCGCAGCAGATCGACCTCACCGGTGGTCTGGCCGGGGCCAAGCTGGATCTGCCCGCCCTCGCCAAGGAGGCGCGCGAGCAGGCCGAGGCCGCGGCCGCCGACTCCGAAGGCGTTGACGGCTCGACCATTTCGGCCCTGCCCGCTCCGCCGACCCTGAGCTCCAAGCTGGTCACCCCCGAATGGGGTTCGGTCACCGCCGATCTCGACGACATGGTCGTCATCGTCGGCGCGGGCGAGCTCGGCCCCTACGGTTCGGCGCGCACCCGCTTCGAGATGGAGGTCTCCGACCAGCTCTCCGCCGCGGGCGTGCTGGAGCTGGCCTGGACCACCGGCCTGGTCACCTGGGAGAACGACCCCAAGCCGGGCTGGTACGACACCGAATCCGGTGAGTACGTCGAGGAATCCGAGCTGGCCGACCGCTACCACGACACCGTGGTGGAGCGCTGCGGCGTCCGCCGCTACGGCGACGACGGCGCCATGATCGAGAACGCGGCCCCGCTGCTCACCTCGGTGTTCCTGGACAAGGACCTGTCCTTCGTGGTCAACACCGAGGCCGAGGCCCGCGCCTTCTTCGCCGCCAACCCGGAGCAGACGGTCGTCACCCCGGTCGCCGGAACCGGCGACTGGCAGGTGACGCGCAAGGCGGGCACCGAGATTCGCGTGCCCCGCAAGGCCAAGCTGACCCGCACCGTCGGCGGCCAGATCCCCACCGGCTGGGACCCCACCAAGTGGGGCATCTCCGCCGACATGGTGAGCTCGGTCGACCGGGTGGCGCTGTGGAACATCGTCTGCACCGTGGACGCGTTCCTGAGCTCCGGCTTCAGCCCCGCCGAACTGATGAGCTGGGTGCACCCGGCCATGGTGGCCAACACCCAGGGCACCGGTATGGGCGGCATGTCGTCGATGCGCTCGCTCTACATCGACAACCTGCTCGGTGAGCCGCACGCCAACGACATCCTGCAGGAGGCCCTGCCCAACGTCGCCCTGGCGCACGTGGTGCAGAGCTACGTCGGCTCCTACGGCGGCATGATCCACCCGGTCGCGGCCTGCGCGACCGCGGCGGTCTCCGTCGAGGAGGGTGTGGACAAGATCAAGCTCGGCAAGGCCGACCTGGTCGTGGCCGGCGGTTACGACGATCTCGGCATCGAGGGCATCGTCGGCTTCGGCGACATGTCCGCCACCGCCGACTCGGCCGTCATGTCCGCCAAGGGCATCAGCGACCGCTACTTCTCCCGCGCCAACGATCGTCGCCGCGGCGGCTTCGTGGAATCGCAGGGTGGCGGCACGGTGCTGCTGGCCCGCGGTTCGGTGGCCCTGGAGATGGGTCTGCCGGTGCTGGGCGTGGTCGCGTTCGCGCAGTCCTTTGCCGACGGCGTGCACACCTCGATCCCGGCTCCGGGCCTGGGCGCCCTGGGCGCGGGCCGCGGTGGCCCGGAGTCCAAGCTGGCCAAGGAACTCGGCAAGCTGGGCGTCGGCGCCGACGAGATCGCGGTCATCTCCAAGCACGACACCTCCACCGCCGCAAACGATCCCAACGAGTCCGAGCTGCACGAGCGGCTGGCCTCGGCGATCGGGCGCTCGGAAGGCGCTCCGCTGTTCGTCATCTCGCAGAAGACCCTCACCGGTCACGCGAAGGGCGGCGCGGCGGCGTTCCAGATGATCGGCCTGTGCCAGGTGCTCGAGCAGGGCGTCATCCCGCCCAACCGCAGCCTCGACTGCGTGGACGAGAAGATGGCCCAGTACCCGCACCTGGTGTGGCTGCGCGAGGCGCTGACGGTGGGAGATCGCTTCCCGCTCAAGGCCGGTCTGGTCACCTCGCTCGGCTTCGGCCACGTCTCCGGCCTGGTCGCCATCGTGCACCCGCAGGCCTTCGTGGAGGCCATCGCCGACGCCGAGGCGCGAGAGGCCTACCAGCGCAAGGCCGAAGAGCGTCAGCTCGCGGGCCGTCAGCGCTTCGCCGAGGCGATGTGCGGTGGCGCTCCGATGTACGAGCGGCCCGCCGACCGCCGCCTGGGCGGCGACGGCACCCCGGCCAAGCAGTCGCGGCAGCTCGAGGCCGACATGCTGCTCTCGCAGCAGGCGCGGCTGGGCTCCGACGCCGTCTACGTGACGGCGCCGCAGGGACCGGCGTGCCGCTAGGCCGCAATGACCGGCCTGCCGGAATGTAGCTCACGGCAGGTCTGACACGGCGGGTTCGTGTCCCGTGCTCCGCGCGAGCACCGGGACGCGGGCCCGCCGTTCCATGTCGGTGATCCGACGGAAACGCGCGGAGCCTACGGTGCCGTAGGTCCGCTGGTATGTTCGCAGCCAATTCGACTGCACTACGAGGAATCTAGGAGTCCCGCACTGTGACGATCCTGGGTATCGGCCTGGACTTGGTCACCATCTCCGAGTTCGCCGAGCAAATGGAACGCACCGGAACCACCATGCTCCGGGAGAGTTTCACCGCTGGGGAGCGGCGCTATTGCCAAAGCAAGGGCACCGATCCGGCACGCAGCTTCGCCATCCGCTGGGCCGCGAAGGAGGCGGTCATCAAGGCGTGGGCGTCATCGCGCTTCGCCCGCAGCCCGCAGATCGGCGACAATCCGTATCCGCTGATCGAGGTCGTCAACGACGCCTGGGGGCGGCCCAGCATCAAATTGCACGGGCTGGCAGCGGAATTCCTGCCGCGGGCGCGAGTTCACCTGTCGCTCACCCACGATGGCGACACCGCCGCCGCCATGGTGGTGCTCGAGGATCCGGGCGAGATCGCCGATCTGATCCGCGACTGACGCGGATCGCGGGTGCGCGCTACTCCGGATCGAAGGTGGTGCGCTGCCCGCCGGATCGCGATTCCTTCTCCGCGATCAGCAGATACGCCACCATGAGGCGCTTGAGCTCGGCGACGGCGTCCTCGTGGGCCAAGCCGTCCTGTACCGAGAAGTTCAGCATCGAGTACACGACGTGCACCAGTACCTGCGCCATCATGGAGCGGCGGCCGCGCGGGGTGCGCGGCATCAGCGGGCGCAGCATCTGCGAAACCGCTTCGGCGAACTCCTTTTCGTGGATCGCGCCGGTGGCCCGGGTGGACGGGGTGGACTGCATGGCCAGCCACACCTCGCGCCGGGAGGGGTCGGTCATCCACAGGTCGGCCAGGTGGTCGACGAGCTGGGTCATGTGCCGCAGCCAGTCCATGGACGGGATCTCGCCGTGGAAGTCGGCCAGCTCCTGCGAAACCGCCACCAGGTCTTGGCGATTCAGCTCGCAGACGATGACGTACTTGTTGGCGAAGAACTGGTAGAGCGTGCCGATCGGCACCTCCGCGCGGGCCGCGACCTCTTCGCAGGTGAACGATTCGAAGCCGACCTCGACCAGTAATTCGCGGGAGGACTGCAACAGGGCGTCGAACTTGCGCTTGGATCGTTCCTGCGTCGGGCGGCGACGGGGCATCAGCTCCTGCGGGTCGTCCTGCAGCTCCAACGCAGGGTCCGGTCGTCGCGCCGACCTGGTTCCCGTGCGTGCTTCCACGCTCAACAGCCTACGGGTTACGACACGCGCATGACACGCTGCGGTAGTTCGTGTGTCACCGAATCCGACCCATCCGAGCCGTCGTCGGCTCCGAAGAATCATCGCAGCTGCCTCTCAGCTGCGGTTCTCCGTCGAAAGGGGCCCGGCCTCTTTCGAACCCGGTTCGTCCTCGGTTCTCCTCTCTCGACCGCGTGATCTTCGCCTGTACGTCGACGTTGGAAGGCTGATTGTGGTTGCTTCTACCCCTGCCCGTACCGCGGTGACGCTCGGCGTCGCCACCGAGCGCGGCACGGTGCGCGCCGTGGCCCTCGCCGACACGGGCGACAAGCTGACCGAGCGCGTGGTGCTCGAGCGCGTCCTGCCGATCGGCGGAGATGCGAAGGCCGACTTGGCGGTCGCGGTGGAGACGGCGCTCGAGGACATCGCGGACAAGATCGGCGCGGATCGGGAGATCATCGGCGCGGCCGTCACCTACCGTGACGCCGCCGAGCGGCGCGCCATCGTCACCAAGCTGGCCGCCGGTCCCTGGCACGACGCCTCGCTGGTCTCGGCCAAGGCCGCGCACCTGGCGGTGGCACGAGCCATGACCTGGGTGGACGAATTCGAGGACCTCGCCATCTGCGAGGTGGTGCCCGGCTTCCAGGCGTTCTCCCTCATCTCGCCGGACCGCGCCCGGGTGCTCGCCGCGGTGACGCTGACCGGCGGCGCGGCCACCGACGACGCCATGCGTTCCGCGGTCACCGCCGCCTGGGACCAGTTCGACGCGGCCGGGGTGAAGCCGGACGCGGTGGTGCTGATCGGTTCCGCCGCAACCGAATCGGCCGTGGTGGCGGCGCTGGAGTCCGGCTTCGGCGCGCCCGTGATCCCCTGCCAGGTGGCGGCGGCCGCCCCGGCCCTCGGCGCCGCGCTGACCGCCCTGCCCGAGGCCGAATTCGCGGGGGAGGTGGCCGAGCGCATTCGCCGGGCCCGTGGTTCCGCGGCGCTGTTCGCGGCGGCCAGCGTGCTGGCGGGCGGCCTGGTGGTGGGCGGCGTCCTCGCCTCGGGCAGCGAGTCCAAGAAGGTGCCCGAGCCCGTCCTCACCGATTCCCGGGTCACCGCCGACGGGCACGACGGCGAGCACCGGATGGGTGACGCGGCAGTCCCCGGCCAAGACTCGGGTTCCGCCCTCGGGGCCGACGGCCTGCCCATCGGCCCGGTGGCGGGGGAGGACGGTGTGTCCCCGAACGCGGACCCGCAGCCCGCGACCGAGTTGCAGCCCGGCGATGTGGTGACCGTCGACCCGGCCACCCTGAACTGGGGCCCGGCGCGTTCGGGCGGGAAGCCGCGGCCGTTGATCAAGGCCGAGCCGGAGTCCGCGATGGCCTCGAGCCCGGAGTCGATCATCCCCGCCCCGACCCGCACCGCGGGCTCCCCGGGCGAATCCGGCTTGTTCCCGGGCGAACTCGCGCCGCCGACACCGGGCACCGCGGAGTTCTCCTCCTGGTGGGACAACCACTGGCGCATGATGCTGCAATGGGCCGCCCAGATGATGCCCAAGGTCTAGCAGATCGCACCCTGAAGTCCTGACCTGACGAGCCCCGGTCCGCGGTGCGGATCGGGGCTCGCTGTGTGTTCGGCGGAGGTATCCGCCTAGACCGACAAATCGCGGCGGAGCTTGGCGACGTGGCCGGTGGCCCTCACGTTGTACTGGGCGACCTCGACCTTGCCGTTCTCGTCGATCAGGAAGGTGGAGCGGATGACACCGGTCACCTTCTTGCCGTACATCATCTTCTCGCCGAAGGCGCCGTACGCGGCCAGCGTCTCCTTCTCCGGATCCGACAGCAGCGGGAAGGTGAGCTGTTCGGTGTCGCGGAACTTGGCCAGCTTGGCCGGCTTGTCGGGGGAGACGCCGATGACGTCGATGCCCGCGCCGTCGAGATCGGCCAGGCTGTCGCGGAAATCGCAGGCCTGCTTGGTGCAGCCGGGAGTGCTGGCGGCCGGGTAGAAGTACACGATCACCTTGCGGCCGCGGTAGTCCGACAGCGAGACGTCCTTGCCGTCGGCATCGGGCAGGGTGAAGGCGGGCGCGGTGTCCCCGGGACTGAGTCGGTGATTCTCGGTCATGCCGCCACGCTAGTCGACGGGCTCGAGCCGGTGTTGGCGATACACTCTCGGCAGGTCGGCTCGCCTGCGCGTGCGTCGCGCGCGAGCGGCCCCGATTCGACGGCGCCGCGGATTCCGCGCGGCTTTCAGACAGGAGTGTGACGTGGCGAGAGATACCGAGGCGATCGAGCGGGAGATCGAAGCCGCACGCAACCGGCTCGCGAGCACCCTCGACGAGCTGGCGGTACGCGCCGACCCCCAGCGGCTGGCGGAGAATGCCAAACAGTCCCTGGTGGCCAAGATCAACGAGCCGAAGATCAAATACAGCCTGATCGGCGCGGGCGCCCTGATCGCGACTCTGGTCGTGGTGAAGATCTTCCGCCGCTGAGCGTCAGCCGGACCGGGGGCGACCCGGAACCCGAACACGAATGTGGCCCGGTCCAATTGGACCGGGCCACATTTCTTCGTGCCGGGGACAACTGTGGCCCGGTCCGTCCGGACCGGGCCACGCGCCTCGGTGGGGTTTCAGGGGTTCACCCCTGAGGGTCCCGAGAGTTGGGTCACACCGTCGGGCAGGCCATGCCGGTGCCGTCGGGGTCCAGGTGCGGGCTGTAGCCGGGCTGGCCGCGGAACAGCGGAGCGGCGCCGGCGGCGCGGGCCTGGTCGCAGTTCTGGTACACGGGGCCGCCGGCGGAGCCGGTCTGGCTGAGACCCGCGGAGCCGGTGGCGGCCGAACCGGTGTCGATGGCGGAGGATCCGGTACCGGCGGATCCGGTGATGACATCGGCGGTGGCGACAGTCTGGGCTGCGATGGTCGTCAGGCCCGCGACGCTGGCGGTGACGAGTAGCCGGCGAACGTTCATGTATTCCTCAATGTCGGCGCGGTTAGGGTTAGCTGGCCCGAGTGTTCTGGCGCAACGTTGCATTGTCAACCGGATGAGCTATGCATAGAGGTGAATTAGGGGATTTACCCCGAATGCCGGAACCTCTTCTGCCACTATGTGTCTCATTCGTCCTGACCGAAATGCGCTCGGGCATTGACGATTTCCGCCAGAACTACGCAAATCGAACGGTCAGTACTGTACCGAAGGTTGCATCCCGGGGGTGGCACGGATTCTCCGTGAACTTCCTGAGGATTGTCATGGTGTCCATGTCAACTATTTCCCGATACCATGGAAGTCATGACGCGCTGGCTGACCGATGAGGAACAGACGACCTGGCAGTCCTTCATCCGCATGCGGCAACGCCTGGACTCGGCGATCGCCGCCGGACTGACCCGGGACGGGCTGTCGTTCTCCGACTACGAAGTGCTGGTCGCGCTGTCCGCGGCAGATGGCCAGCTGCGCGCCAAGGAACTGGGCGCGGAGATCTGCTGGGACAAGAGTCGCCTGTCCAAGCATCTGTCCCGGATGGCGACCCGTGGCCTGGTGGACCGCTGCCAAGCCGCCGACGACGCCCGCGGCCGCGAGATCCGGCTCACCGACGCGGGCCGCGCCGCCCTCGAGGCCGCCGCGCCGAATCATGTCGAGCTGGTGCGTCGGCTGTTCATCGACGAGATGACCGCCGAGGAGGCGAAGGCCGTGCGCTCGCTGGCCGACCGCGTGGTCGCCGAGGTCGAGCGCACGGATCCGGACGGGATCGGCTGAGCCGCGACCGGCGGGGTCGCCGACCCGGCCCGACTACGCCTCGGGCTCGGCCGGTTTCGGGTCGCCCGCGGGCTTCTCGAATTGCGCGCGCTTCCAATCGCCGAACGGCTCGTCGCGTTCCCGCACGGCCTCGCGGAAACCGGCGGTGGCCGAGCGCAATTGGAAGGCGTAGCCCTCGCGGGTGTGCCGTGAGATCCCGTCGAACACGGTGCTGACCATGCCGGAGTTGGCCACGCCCTGGCTGAGCAGCGCGCTGTTGAGGGCCAGCTTCGCCATGACCAGCTGGTTGATCGGCACCATCGAAATGCGTTCCAGCAGTTCCTCGGTGCGCGCGTCCAGTTCGTCGGCGGGCGGGGCCTCGATGGCGAGGCCCCATTCGAGGGCCTGTTTGCCGCTGAGGCTGTCGCCGGTGAACAGCAGGCGCTTGGCCCGCTGGTCGCCGACGCGGTGCGCCCACATGCCCGCGGCGGGGATGCCCCAGGTGCGGGTGGGCGGGTAGCCGAAGCGGGCGTCGTCGGCGCAGATGATCTGGTCGGCGAACAGCGCGATATCGGTGCCGCCCGCGATGGCGAAGCCGTGCACCTTGGCCACGGTCGGCTTGTTGGCGTGCAGCAGGCTGGAGAAGCCGCGGTTGAAGCGCGACATCATGGCGTAGTCGACCATGGGATCCCAGGTGGCCCAGGGATTGTGATTGCGCGCCTGCACGACCGGATCGAGCACGCTGCCCTCGGCGGGCTGGGCGCCCTCGGCCGGTTCGAGGCCGTTCTCGGCGAAGATCGACAGGTCGTAGCCGCCGCAGAAGCCCTTGCCGCGTCCGCTCACCACGATGACGTGCACCCGCGGATCCAGGTCCGCGCGTTCGACGGCCGCGGCCAGTTCGATCGGGGTGTCGACGGTGATGGCATTGCCGCGCTCGGGCCGGTTGAAGGTGATGCGCGCGATCCGGCCGGTCACCTCGTAGGTCAGGGTGCGTCCGGTGTATTCGTTCACCGGTTCCGGGCGGCCAGCGAACAGCGAGTCGTCGCCACCGGTCAGGTCGTCGCGCCAGGCGGCCGGTCGGGTGCCGGCGTGGTTCTCGTAGTCGGGGGACACTCAAGCAGTGAACCCTGGTTCATTTCTTACTGTCAAGAGTTCACGGGCGACGGTTTTTCCGCTACTCCCAGGGCTTGACCGGCGGTTTCACCCACAGGATCTTCTCGTCCGCGTGATCGCGCACGGCCGCCGGATGCCCCGGATTCCGGGCCGCCCACGCGTCCTTCTCCCCGAGCAGCCGGGCCACCACCTGCCAGGTCTCCTCGGTGCTGGGCGGATTGGTGTCCGCCGCGCGGGCCAGTTTCCGCCGCTGCGCTACCGGGAGCTCGAGCAGTTCGTCCCCGCTGATCCCGCGTGCCCAGACATACGCGGCCAGCCGCCGAGCCTTCTCCTTGCGGCTCCGGCTGGCGTGATCGGAATGTGCGTAGTCGGCCATCTCTTCCTCGAACTCCGCGCAACCTCGCAGGTCGCGGGCCATGACGTACCGACCCTACCGGAGTTCCGACCCCGATCGGCCGCCCGCTCGGGGCCTCACCGCCGCGACCGGCCCGCGCCGCTGTCGCTCTGTGCCGGGCTCCGCGAATCCTGCCGAGTAGCAGCGGTTTTGCGACTACCGTTGGTCGTATGCCGGAGACCGTGCGCATCGATGATCTGGTCGTTTCCCGGGCGACGCCGGGGGAGTGGGCCACCGTGGTGGAGTGGGCCGCCGCCGAGGGCTGGAATCCGGGGCGGCGGGATACGACCTCGTATTTCGCGCAGGATCCCGACGGGTTCTTCCTCGGGCGGGTGAACGGGGAACCCGCGTCCGCGGTCTCGGTCGTCAATTACGGCGCGGATTACGCCTTCCTGGGCTTCTATCTGGTGCGGCCGGAGCTGCGCGGGCGTGGATTCGGGCTGGCCACCTGGGACGCCGGGCTGAAGCACGCGGGAAACCGGGTGGTCGGCCTGGATGGGGTGCCCGCGCAGCAGGACAACTATCGGCGCAGTGGATTCGAACTCGCCTACAGCAGCGCGCGATTCATCGGCGTGCCACGACTGCCGTTGCCCGATAACGCGGTGACGGCGCTCTCCCCGGCGGATACGGCGGAACTGCTGCCGTACGACTCCGCGTGCTATCCGGCGGATCGCCCGGCATTTCTCACCGCCTGGCTCGACGAGCCGGGACATCGGACGTTCGCCCGCATTGTCGACGGCACGCTCACCGGGTACGCCGTCCTGCGCCCGGCCCGGGACACCTTGCGGGTCGGGCCCTTGTTCGCGGATACGCCCGCCGACGCGCGTCAGCTGCTGGCCGCCCTGGCCGCGCACGCGGCGGGAATGCCACTGGCGGTGGATGTTCCGCTGGTCAACGAGCCCGCCGTGCGCCTGATGGAGGAGGCCGGTCTGACGCCGTCCTTCGAGACCGCGCGCATGTACACCGGGCCCGTGCGGGATTTCCGGCTGGATCGGGTGTTCGGCGCGACCACCCTCGAACTGGGCTGAGTGCCACGCGGATCGGTCACCAGGCCGAGGGGCGCACGCGGCCCGGCGTGACCACGCGCGCGAGGGCGTTGCGCAGCCCCACCGTCGCTTCGACCCCGAGAGTCGCCGCCCATTGCTCGGTGAATCGGGTCGCGGCGGCGTCGGCGGCGCGGGTGCAGGCCCAGCCGCGTTCGGTGAGCGTGATGAGCTTGGCGCGGGCATCGGTGGGATGCGGATTGCGCTGCGCGTAGCCCTTTTTGACGAGTTCGTCGACCAGCTGGCTGGCCGCCTGCTTGGTGACGTCCAGGTGTTCGGCGATCTCGCCGACCGTCGCCCCGGACGGCGCCATGCGTACGAAGGCGAAGCCGTGGGTGGGACGGATGTCGGTGAACCCGGCCGCCACGCAGCCGTCGTTGATGGCGTCGGTCACCTCGGCGGCGGCCGCGAGCAGCAGCAGCGGCAGGTCCTGTGCGGGTCCGGGCATGTCTGAGATCTTGGCACTTGACAAAGAAGTCAACAAGCTTGACTATATAGTCAAGCTGCTTGACTAAAGGAGAGTGTCCATGCCAGTCGTCCACGCCGCCGATATCCAGTCCCACGAGATGCACGGTTCCCGCTTCACCCCCTTGATCCGCCCCAGCGTCGGCAGCAGCGAGCTGTGCGTGTGGCGCCTCGAGATCGCGCCCGGCACCCAGGGTGTCGCGCACCGCATTCACCGCGAGGAGGGCTTCGTGGTGCTGGGGGGCTCGATCACGCTGACCATTCAGGGGGAGTCGGCGCGACTCGCCGCCGGTGATGCGGGCGTGGCGCCCGCGGATTCGGTCATCCGCCTGGACAACCCGTCCGACCGGCCCGCCGAGGTGCTGGTCACGGCCCCGGTCGGCTTCACCGGCGAGCTGCTCGACGGCACCGTGGTGAACCCGCCCTGGGTGAACTGACCCGCCCGCTGCTCGCTCATCGGGACGCGCGCCTTCCCTCGCGTTTCTGACACGTGTTCTAATTTGGGAGATCATCACCAGGTAGGGGAGGCCCCATGACCGCGTTCTTCACTCGGGAGGACGGCCGCTACACGGCGACCCGCATGGCGGTCAGCGCCTGGTCTTCCAGCCAGCTCGCGGGCACCGCCGTCTGCGGACTGCTGGCCCACGAGCTCGAAACCCACAGCCTCGGGCCCGAGTTCGTGCCGGCCCGTTTCACCGTCGACATGTTCAGTCCGGTCCTGAACGAGCCGATCGAACTGCACAGCTCGATCGTGCGCGACGGCAACCGCATTCGCGTGGTCGACGCCTCGATCGTCCAGCAGGACCAGGTCCGGGCCCGCGCCACCGTCCAATTCCTGATCGCGGCGGCCGAGCCGCCCGGCGAGATCTGGCAGCCCACCCAGGACCTGCCGGTCCCCGACCAGCGGCTCGACCGTCCCGAGGGCGCGCCGCCGCTGTTCAAGTCCGGATCCGCCGACTGGACCCACGATTTCGCCTCCGGTGTGAACCCGCACCGCAAGGCCGCCTGGAACAATGTCCCGCCCCTGATCGCGGGCGAGGCCATCACCCCGTTCGAGCGCGCGGCCTTCGCCGCCGACACCACCAACCTGGTGTGCAACTGGGGCACCGCCGGCGTCGGCTACATCAACACCGATGTCACCATGACCCTCTCGCGCCTGCCGGAGGGCCCGGAGATCGGCGTGCACGCCCGGGATCACGTGTCCGCGAACGGCATCGCGGTCTCCACCGCCACCCTCTACGACCGCACGGGCGCGCTGGGCGTGTGCACCATCACCGCGCTGTCCAATGCCCGCCGCATGGTCGACATGGCGGCGTTCGCCGAGGCGCAGTCCCTGCCCGTCGTCACGAGCTGAGTCACCCATCGGCCGGTCGCGCACCGTCGGGCCGGATCCGGTGGTAGTCACTGGACATGGGCACTGTGGTCGAGGCGGGTGGCTGGGGGCTGCTCGCGGGCGCGGCATTGGTGATGGGCGCGGGTCTGGGCTACCTGGTCCAGGTTCCGGCCAAGCTGGTGGCGACCATCATGGCGTTCGGCAGCGGCGTACTGCTGTCGGCGGTCTCGTTCGAGTTGATCGACGAGGCGCACGCGCGCGGCGGCCTGGTGCCCACGACTGTCGGCGCGCTGGCCGGCGCTGTGCTGTACACCGGCGCGAACAGCGCGCTGGCCCGGCGTGGCGCTCGGCATCGCAAACGGTCTGGTGATCAACAGCCTTCGGAGGCCGATCAGGAAGGTTCGGGCACCGCGATCGCATTGGGCGCGCTGCTCGACGGCATCCCGGAATCGATGATCATCGGTGTGGGCATCGCCTCCGGCGGAGCGGTCAGCGTCGCGACCGTCGCCGCGGTGTTCATCAGCAATATCCCCGAGGGTCTGTCCAGCGCGACCGGCATGCGCCGCGCGGGCCGCACTCCCGCCTACATCTTCGGCCTGTGGGGCGGCATCGCCGTGCTCAGCGCGGCGGCGGCCATGCTCGGTTTCACCCTGTCGGACGTGCTGTCCGCGTCCGTCCTGGCCGCGATCATCGCGCTGGCGGCGGGCGCGATCCTGACCATGATCGCCGACACGATGATTCCCGAGGCCTTCGAGAACGCCCACCTGGTCACGGGTTTGGTCACCGTCGCCGGATTCCTCACCGCCTTCGCCCTCTCGACCCTGTGAGCGGCGGGGTCAGGTCCGGGTGGGCTCTCCCAGCAGCTGGCGGCTCAGCAGCGTGGCCCCGGCGACCGCGCCGGGCATGAGGAACACGGCCACCACCGGGATGAGGAACGCTGCCGCGAGCGGTGCGCCGAAGCCCCAGGCCACGGTCTTGCGGGACCGCAGCATGGCCATCTGCTGGTTCAGGTGTACCCCGCGCCGTTGCAGCGCAACCGAAGTCAGTTCCTGGGTCAGGAAGAACCCGGTGACGAACACCGCCAGCACGGGAATCACCGTCTGCCCGATGACGGGCACGAACCCGAGCACGAACAGCAGCACCGCCCACAGCATGGCCCGCACCAGGATTCGAGCGCTGTCCCGCACGGATATCCACAACTCGACCCACCAGGACAGCCCTGATTCCGGGGCGCTCCCGTCCGGCGAGACCGACCGGTCGACCCGCTCGGAGATCACGTCGTAGAACGGCGATCCGATCACCAGGGTCACCGCGGTGAAGGTCAATGCCGCCACCAGCACCGCCAGCGCGATCAACGCCACCATCAGCGCCCCGCGGAACAACCCCAGCCAGGGACTCGGCCACCCGTCCGCGAACGGCGTCAGCGTCTCCGTCACGTCCCCGCCCCAGGCGATCACCCCGACCAGCGCCGCCCCGTAGATCACCAGCGTGATCAGCGCGGGCACCAGCCCCAGCCCGTACTCCCGGCGATGCCGGGCCACCCACCGCTGCCCCGCCAAGAACTGGGCAAATCCCATCCCGAAATCACGCATGCCGGAACGATACTGGCTGCTTGACGCTGCCCGCCGCCGCGATCTAGGTTCGGCGAATGGCCGTCGATCAAGATCGCAGCGGATATCGCTGGAACGATGTGCCCGCGAATCGGTTGCGGGCAGCGGTCGCCGAGGCGATGGACGCGTTTCCCCGCCGGACCGTCGACCCGGAGGGCCGCAAGCCCGCCGCGGTCCTGATCGCGATCGTCGATCGCGGTGCGGAGCAGGGTATTTGGCTGACCGAGCGCGCGCCGAGCCTGCGCGCCCACGCCGGCCAGCTGGCCCTCCCCGGCGGCAGACTCGACCCGGGCGAGGACCCGCAGGCCGCCGCCTTGCGCGAGCTCCACGAGGAACTGGGTATCGCCCTGCCCCGATCGGCCGTCCTCGGCCTCCTCGACGACTACCCGACCCGCTCCGGCTACATCATGACCCCCGTCGTGGCCTGGGTCGCCGATCCGCCGGCCCTCGCCCCGAACCCCGCCGAAGTGGCTTCCGTGCACTGGATCCCACTCGCCGAACTCGACGTGGACCCGCGCTTCGCCACCGTCCCCGGTTCCGACCGCCCCACCATCCAGCTCCCGATGCTCGGCGGCCACCTGCACGCCCCCACCGCCGCGATCCTGCACCAGTTCCGCGAAGTGGCTCTGCACGGCCGCGCGACCCGCGTCGACCACTTCGACCAGCCCCGCTTCGCCTGGGAGTGACGGGACGCCGATCCCCATCCGAGGCAGGGCGGGCTGGTGTCCGGCCCTGATGATCGCTGGCTAGGAGTCGCGCAGGTCGGTGAGGACTCGGGCCAGGGCGCGGATGGGTTCGGTTTCGGCGTCGGCGCGCCAGCACAGGTGGTAGGTGAGGGGCGGGATATCCGGGACGGGGATGAAGCGGACGTGCGACATCTTCCAGAACTCGGTGACGTGGGCGGGGAAGGGGTGGACGATGTCGCCGTTGAGGACCCATTCGATGAGGTCGTCGACATTGGTGACGGGACGCAGGCGGTGGATGGGGCGGCCGCCGGGGGTGGTGAAGGGGAGGTAGGTCTCCTCCCATTCCCGGGGGTTGCCGGGCGACATGGAGTGCGGGTAGTCGGCGAAGTCCTCGACCGACACGGTGTCGCGGTCGGCGAGGGGGTGATCGCTGCTGACCGTCAGTACGCGACTGTCGCTGAAAAGGGCTGGGCCGAGGGTGATGTCGCCGGGGACCGGGCCCCACACGGCGATCACATCGAAGTCGCCGTTGCGCAGGGACCTGAAGACGTCGGTGTAGGGCAGCCGGTGGACTTGGAGCTCCCACTGCGGATGGCGGGCGCGGAATTCGTTCCAGTAGATGTGGAATTCGGGGAGATTGAACGGCAGCAGGGCCAGTTTCAGGACCGCGGTGTGCCCCCGGGCGGCCTGTTTGGCGCGCCGCACACTGCGTTCCACTCCTTCAAACAGCGGTCGCAGATCGTCGCGCAGCTGTTCGCCGACCGAGGTGAGCCGCACCGTGCGACTGGTGCGCTCGAACAGCAGCGCGCCGATCTGCCGCTCCTGCTTCTTGATCGCCTGCGTGATCCGCGCCGGGGTGACCTTGAGCCGTTCGGCGGTCCGCCCGAAATGCAGTTCCTCGGCCAGCGTCAAGAAGATCTCGATCTCGCGCAGCTCCACGGAATCCCTGTCTCGTCAACTCCGCGGTCGATGCGGCATTACTGGTTCTGTCGTCCTTCGGCGATGGCCGGGTTATGACGAGAGTCTGTCAGTAGATCCAGGGGCCGGGCTGACCCGGGCCGGGGGATTGCGGCGTGTTCGGCGGGGCAGGGTGGAAGTAGCCGCTGGATTGTTCTACCCAACCCCCGTCCCCGCCGGGCAGCCAGGGGATCGCCTCTGCGCCTGATTACTCGGCGGCGCGGCTGGTGAAGTCGAAGGAGCCGCCGTCGATGCCCCAGGAGATGATGCGTTCGGGGTGGATGCGGATGATGGCGCGTTCCTGGATCGGGAACGGGGGCTCGACGTCCTCGATCGTCTCGGCGGTGCCGCGGACCTCGACGCCGCGGATCTCGTACGGGTCCAGCGAAACCTGTTCGTCGACAACGAATGACACGCGGCTGCCGGCCTGGATATTGCGGTACTTTCGAGTGGCGATCATTCGCATCCCGCCGATATCGATGGTGCCGTCGGCGTTGACCCGGTAGCTGGTCGGGTTGTTCTGGACGACCCCGTCGGGCGACACCGTGGCCAGTCGACCGAGCCCGGCCTCAGCGAGGAACTTCTGTTCATTGATGGTGAAGCTCATGGCGATTACTCCTCGTCGGTTACCTTGAATCTAGCAGCGCTAGATTCTGGAGCAACGGTAACATTGATCGCATGGCCTGTCTAGCGTTGCTAGATTTTCGGATCGCTACCGCGGGCGGGGAGTACCGGTGCGTGGGCTCGGACCCGAGAGCGTTATCGGGCGGCGGAGGTCGAAGGCCCTCGAAGTCTGGAATGTGTGGTCTCGCACCAGGATCGGGCCGAGGTCCGGCGTGCCGATCGATACGGTGGCCGTGCAGTCGCCGGGGCCGAGTTCGACCAGTCTGCCGCCGCGGACGGTCGCCTCGAGCGGCAGCACGCGCAGCGAGATGTCGACCGTGATCTCGAATCGGCTGACCTGCTGGTCGTCCACGTACACCTCGAGGGCCGGGTGGTACGTGTGTGAGATTTCGTGTTCGAGCAGCGGGACCTTCTCGGAACCGCCGCCGCGGCGGGTGCGATCCGCGGCGCGGAGCAGCTTGATGCCCCTATGGATTGTCAAGCCGCTGTGCGCAGCGGAAGGGTGTTCGGGCTGGGTGCGGTGATGATCTGATAGATCTCTCGTGCGACGTAGCGTTTGAGGCATCGGATTGCTTCGCGGCGAGTCTTGCCTTCGGACTGCCGGCGGGCGACGTAGTCGCGGGTGCGGGCGTTCCAGCGCAAGCGGGCGATGACGATCGTTAGAGAGCGGAGTTGGCGCGGCGGTCGCCGCCTCGATTGAGCCTGCGGCGCCTGGATTTTCCCGAGGATGCCTCGACGGGGCTAACGCCGCACAAGGCAGCGAAGGATGCCTCGTTGTGGAGGCGTTCGGGGTTGTCGCCGACGGCGATGAGCAGGGCGGCGGCGGTATCGGGCCCGACGCCATAGCAGTCGAGCAGTGCAGGGCAGAACGCAGCGATGGTTGCGGTGATCTGAACGTTGAGATCGTCAATTTCTTCTGTCAGGACAAGGATTCGACGGGCAAGAGACCGCAGCGTGTAAGCAGCTGCCGACTCCGTCGTCGTCGGGACGGTCTGATCGAGATCGGCGCAACGCCGAATGAGTCGAGGGTTGCTCAACCCGGCCAGCGACTCCCGTAATGCCGGATCGGCGCGCACGACAACGGCTTTGAGCTGGTTGATGGCCTGCGATCGAGACTTGATCGCCGATTCCTTGGTCGACTTGAGCATCCGCACCATCTCCACCGGCCCGTCGCTCGTCTTGGCGACTGCGACCGCGCGGCCCGACAACACCGCTCTTGCAGCCGCCTCGGCGTCGATGGCGTCGGTCTTGCCGCGGCGGCGCCGATTTCCCTTGTCGGGATGGTTGACCTCGACAACACGCACGCCAGCTTCTTGCAGGTAGCGGGTCAGCGCGGTGCCGTAGGAGCTGGTGCCTTCCACCCCTGCGCGGCGCAGGGTGCCGAAGGTTGTCGCCCAGGCCAGCAACTGCCGGTAGCCGTTGGCTGTTGTCGGGAAACTGCTGTGTGCCAGGCAATTTCCTCGAACTCCGATCAGGAAGGCAACGTGGGCATCTTTGTGGGTATCGACACCCAGCACCACCGTCTCGTCGGAGTGGTCGTCTTGCGGCATGTTTAGCACGGTCGGCTGTCTCCTGGCGGATTCGGGATTGGGCTGGCCGACGCCGGACCGGGTCATCGATGGTCAGGACTGTGATGGTGCCGTGTCAGCAGCAAGGCCCCTATCGGGACACATCCGACCTGGTCAGGCGGCGGAAAGCGCCGCCCCGGACAGTGGTCGACAGATCAAACTCAAGGCCCCGACGGCCAGTCGTAGCGCGGGTCAGACCACCGCCCAGGGCGGCACCCGATCATCCTCACAGTCGTAGCGTGTGGCCACCGCCCGCCAGTGCTTGGTCCTGTTGAAGGCGCGTTCGATGACATTGCGGCGTTTGTAGATCTCGGCATTGAAGCTCGGTGCACGCCCACCTGAGCGGCCCTTGCGTCTGCGGTTGACGCCCTAGTCCCGGCGTTCGGGAATCATGGTCTGGATGCGTTTGCGGTTCAACAGAGTTCGGTTCGACGCCGACGAGTCGGCGCGGTCGGCGATCACCACCTCCGGATGGCGCGGCTGCGCGCCCCACCGGCCAGTCGCGGCACAACCACCGCGTCGAGCAGCGACGGCAGCAGCAGGGAGTCGTTGGTTGACCGGCGTAAGCAGCACGGCCAGGCCGCGACCGGCGCCGTCGGCGGTGAGATGAATCTTGGTGGTCAGCCAACCACGGGCTAGCGTCACTGGCATCATGCGGCGCTATGCATTGCGTGTGCTGTCGACGCGTAGATCGGCGGCACAAAGACTCGGAGATCAGGACGGAGCCCTCGTCGCTCATCGAAGCGCGGGGTCATTCCACCGGCGGACAGCAGATTGCGCGAGTGTGTAACAACTGACGGGAACATGCGACATCCTTGGTTGTCGAGGCGGTGGAGGGATAGGCACATGGACGTTCTCGTCGGATCAACCCAGCCGGGAGGCGCGGACGCACTCCGCGACCTGAACACCGAGCTACTGAACGATGCGCGGTGGCGCGGCCGGGTCACTCTGCTCGAAAAGCGTGCCCCTGAGGGCACTTTGGGACCGATGCTGGAGGGCCTGCAGATCGCGCTACAGCCGCAGACGCTGGTGCCGCTGGCCACCGCGTTGTTCGCCTTTCTGCGCTTCTATACCTCAGACATCGAGATCGGCATCAGGCGAACCGACAAGAAGACTGAAGTAACGTTGTCAGCCAAGCGGATCAAGCGGCTCAAAGATGCCGAGCTCCCTGCCGCGCTCGCCGAGCTGATCGGCCAACTCGACCCACCCGACAGCGACGACACCGAGTCATGACCGGACTGAGCGGCGCAGGCACACGCGTACTGCTCATCGGCACCGAACACACGGACAGTCCGAAGCTGTCCGACGTCCCGGCCGTGCGTACGTCTTTGGCGGAACTCGAACGGCGGCTGTTGGATTCGTGCGACGTCTCCTCGGCGAACATCCGAGTCGTCCTCGATCCGCCCGATCCGGTCATGCTGGATGCGGTCATCCGGGCCATCGCTGCCGCGGCGACCGATGTCCTGCTGATCTACTTCGTCGGGCACGGGCTGATCGCGGGCGGCGAGCTGTTCCTCTCGACGGTGGCGACCGTCGACATCACCAAGAGCCGCCCCGCCAGTCAGGCTTTGGAGTTCTCCGCCATTCCGGCGGCGCTGGCCACGTCGACGGCGCGCACGGTGCTCGTGGTGCTCGACTGCTGCTACTCCGGCCGGGCCAGGCTCGGCTCCGATATCTCCGACGGCCTGCTGCTGGTGTCCGCGACGCCGTGGGGACCCGCGCTGGTCCGCGACGGCGCGGAGCACACCGTGTTCACCGGCGCGTTGCTACAGCTCCTCGCCGCAGGCGATCCGAACGGCCCGCCGCTGACCACGCTCGCTCGCCTGACCGAGCTACTCGATCGCAAGCTGCATGACGAGGATCCCCATCAGCCCCGGATCGGCATCGAATTCCGTGGCAACGCAGGGCGACTTGTCATCGCGAACAACCCTGCGCACCGACAGCCGGAGCCGGAGCCGGAGCCGGACTCGGGTACCGCCGACGCCGTCAATCCGTATCTCGGGCTGGCCGCGTACGAGAAGAGCGACGCGCCAAGGTTTTTCGGGCGCGCCGAGACGACGGCCGCATTGGCCGCGGCCATCGCCGCGCGCGCCACCGACGTGATCGTGCTCACCGGCGCGTCCGGCGTCGGAAAGTCCTCGATACTCGGCGCAGGACTGCTGCCGCTGCTCGACAAGGGCAGGGAGCTCCCCGGATCGGAGGCCTGGCGACAGGTCGCGTTCGCGCCCGGCCCCGATCCGCTGGCGGCGTTGCGCGCCGAACTTGCCGGGGCCCTTCGTGTTTCCCGGGAGGCCGTCGATGATTTGCTCGCCGACCCCGCCCGGCTGCGCGAAACCTGCGCCACGACACCGATCGCCGTGGTGGTCGACCAGTTCGAGGACGTTTTCATTCACCACCTCGCCGTCGCCGATGTGTTCATCGAGGAGCTGACGGCGCTGGCCGATGTCGCCCGGATGACGGTGGTGTGCCTGCGATCCGACTTTCTCGGGCGCTGCCTGCGCTACCCGGCGCTCGGCCCGGCGGCCAGGGCGGCCGTCGAAGTGACGCCGATGACGCCCGACGATCTCCGCTCGGTGGTCGAAAAGCCTGCTGCGCAAGCCGGTTTCGTGACGGGGGAGGACCTCGTCGAGATCGTCCTTTCCGACGCGCTGCCGCGCTCGGGCCGCTCGGTGGAGGTGTTGCCACTGCTGTCCCACGCGTTGATGGAGACCTGGCGGGTGCGCCGGGGCCGAATACTCACCGCCGCGGACTACATCCGGGCAGGCCGCATCGACAAAGCGGTGACCAGGAGCGCCGACGCCGTATACGCCGCGCTCGACGCGGCGGGCAAAGCGGAAGCACGCCAGTTGTTTCTGGCGTTGGTCCCGCTGGACGGCGAGCTGCGGCGCACCGGCCGGGTCGTCGCGCTGGACGATCTCCGGCCTGACCCGCGGGTGCTCGACGTCTTTGTCCGAGCCCGGCTGCTAGGCGTCGATCGAGGCGCCGTATTCCTCATCCATGACGCCCTGCTGGACGCCTGGAAGCTGTTGCAGGAGTGGATCGACCAGTACGGGGCGGGGCTGCGGGAGCGGCAGCGGGTCCGCAGCCGGGCCGCTGAGTGGCAGGCCCGCAGGCACCCGAGCCTGCTGCTGTCCGGTCCGGCGCTGGACTCGGCGTTGCGGTTGCGCGACAGCGGGGTACGGCTCGACAAGCCGGAAGAGGAGTATCTGCACGCCAGCCAAGACAGGCAAAGGTTCAGCCACCGCCTGAGATTCGCCGTGGCCATGGGTCTGGCGCTGCTTACCGTGGTCTCGGTGGCGGGCTGGATTTCCGCGATCGATCAGCGCGACCGGGCCGACGCGAGTGCCAACGAGGCGGCCGTGCGTCAGCTGCAGCTGCTGGGGCAGGCCCATGCGGAGACGAATCCCCGTGCGGCGCTGAGCTTCCAACTGGCCGCGGCGCGGATCGCGCCGAGCGATCGGAACCACGCGGAGCTGGCCAAGGCCTTGATCGGTAGCCCGTTCGGCGGCTCGGTCGTCATGCCCGAATTTCAGGAGGCCGACGACGCTATCACAGCGGTGGCGCTCACCCCCGACGGCGGTCTGCTGGCGGCCGCCGACGAGGTCGGCCATGTGGCGCTGTGGCGGGTCGTCGGCCACCAGCTGGAGAACGCTCCGGTCGGCAGATTCCGCGTCCGGCACGTGGACGATCTCCGGTTCGACCGGGCCGGTCGCACGCTTGTGGTATTCGGCAATGACTACGACAAGACGCGACCGGTCGACCAGCGTGACCGCGATGTCCAGTGGTGGGATATCAGCGATCCGGCGCGTCCCGCCCTCAGCCGCGCCGACGGCGGTGGGACGGTCGCGTTGGTCTCCGCCGACGGGACAGTCGGCGTCCGGAGAACGATCGTCGACAACGCCTCCGTGACCACCATGGTCCGCATCGGCGACCAGGTCACCGAGGTCGCGCGATCGGACATGCCGGGCGGGCTGCTCGGATTCAGCAAAGACAATTCGATGCTCGTCACCGGCGACGACACCGGGTACGTTCTGTGGGATACCCGGAATCTTGCCGTGCCTGTGCGACTTGCACGGTTCTCGACCGCCTTACCGATCGATACCGACCCGGCGTCCTTCACGATGATCACCGGCGGACCGCGGGAGTTCGCCTCGTTCAGCGCGGACAACCGCCTGATTGCGCTCACCGGACGCGGGGCTCCGGTCACCCTTATCGACCTGGCGGACCGCACCCGGCCGACGGCACTGGGCACCGTCTCCGACACGGGACCAACCGGGGTGATCGGCCCGAGCGCCACCCGAGCGGAGTTCAGTCCGTCCGGACGCACGCTGACCGTCGGTGGAAGCGGTGCGGGCGTTCAGATCTGGGACGTGCGTGACCCGCTGCACCCGCATGTCGAACGCAGCCTCAACACCGAGCTGACGGGCCAGATCCGGTCACTGACCTACTCCGCGGACGGCCGCGCGCTTGTGTCCGGCGGGCGGGGCGGAAGGACGACCCTGTGGAATCTCGGCGGCGGCACCGGGATAGCGGTCGAGGCCGAGTTCGAGGCCCTCGGTAATGACGGGTACTTCAGTCCGGACGGCACGACACTGGTCATCGACGGTCCATCCTCGCTCACGGAACCCGAGATGCTCGGGGTGTGGCGGCTGACCGATCCGCTGCACCCGGTGCGGGTCGGCCGAATTCCCGAGCAGGCCGACGGAACCGCCGATGTGAGCATGGCGCGGGACGGTCATCTGGTCGCGGTGCGTGGCGCAGACGGCGCGACCGCACTCTGGTCGCTCGCGGACCCGGCCGCCCCGGTACAAGTCGGGTCGGTCGCGACGAATTCGCGAATCGGGCTGACGTATCCCAACACGCACACGATGACCGTGCGGATGGACCACGCCGGGACAACCCTGGCCGTCGAGCAGGAGAGCGGCTTCGGGTACGTAGTACAGCTGTGGGATATCACCGACCCGGCACGACCTCGGAAGCTCGACGACGTCCCGGTCGGCGGTTCGCCCCACCCCGTCTACGCGGTGTCGCCGGATGGCCGATTGCTCGCCGCAGTGACCAAATCGGACAGTACCGGTCTCTGGGACATTCGGGGACCGGACAAGCCTCGGCTGCTCACGGAACTGCCGGGGGCGGCCGGGCGCGTGACGATCAGCGCCGACGGCCGCACGTTGCTGAGAACCAGCAGCTTCACCGCCGAGAACTCTGCCACCGAGATCTACGACCTGACCGATCCCCTGATGCCGGAGTTACGGGAAGTGACCCAGCGAGTGCTCAACTCGTCCGCCTTCAACCTGGACCCACGAATACTCACCATGGCGCTGGGCCGCGACGTCATGCTCGCGCCGACCGATAACATGGACAGCACCGTGCTGCTCCCCGGCCATCTGGGCACCGTGGACGCGTTGCGGTTGCGGCTGGACGGGTATCTCGTCTCGCGCGATCCCCGCACCGTTCGGGTCTGGGATGTCCGCGGCGCGCTGACGACGCTGCTCGATCCGGAAGCGGCAGCCTGCCAACGGCTCGGCACGGCGATCTCCGAAAAGGACTGGCAGTACTACGCGCCGAACCTGCCCTACGACAACGTCTGTCGCTGACGCTAGGTTCTGTCTCCTGATGATCGGAGCCATTCGACGACCAACGCCATGACCACTCCGGCCCGGTAGCAGCAGGCGAGCTTGTCGTAGCGGCACCAGCCCTCGACCGCGACCTGGGCCAGGCTGATATTGAGCAAGCCGTCGATCGCCTGGGCGATCTCGGCGAGGGCCGCCGTGCGCAGCGGCTCGGTGATCGCGATCGCTCCGCTCAGCGCGATGCGGTCGATTCCGCTGGAACGCAGGTAGTTCGCGAGGTCGTCGGCGGCGGGTGCCGAGTAGCCGAGCGCCACCGTCCGGGCTGAGATCGACGGGGTGGTCATCGTGACAGCTCCCTCACGAATACCTCGGGTGTGCCGAGGTGCATGCGAACGTGGACGGTGAGCGGACGTGCCGGACGGCCGATCTCGCGAATGCCCGTCTGCGGGTTCATATCCGGTGAGACGGCTACCCGGACCGTCGGCTGCCGGACCGGCGCCCGATGCGGTGGCTGCCGGAAGAGCTGTTCCGGGGCGGCGGGTCGGCGGCGCCGGACAATCACCGAGGCCAGGGCGATTCCGGCCACGGCGACGACGCCGATCACGGCTGCCGCTGGGACCGACGGGGTGGATTCGGGCCCGTCCGCGTTGGACGAGGTGGGCGGAGGCGGTATTTCGACCTGTGGTGTCGTTCCGCCGTGGTTGCCGCCTGTGGACCCGGTCGACACGGGTGGATCCACGTGCGCCACTTGGATGGTGATGGGCGCGCTGCGGGTGATTGTGTCCGAGCAGCAGGGTGCCGCATAGCCGGGTGCGGTCGTTCGCGTGTGCACGTAGGTGCAGGTAGCGGTGACGGTCTGCGGCCCGAGCGGCGCTTGATCGGAGACCGCGAGACGGGCTGTGAAGGAGTAGTTCGTCACCTTCGTGGTGGTGCTGCTCGACCAACTCGTGGTCAGCGTGAGATCGCTGGTACAGACCCAGTTCTCGCCGGAAACGGAGATCGTGGTTCCACGCCGCGCGGTCGCCGGGACGATGAGTGACGGGCCCGGTCCGTCGTGGGTACCGCCGCCCTGGGGCGGCACCGACGGAGAGCTGGGCGTCGTCGTTGGAGCGGCGATCGCGACCGCGCGGGTGCCCACGGACAGCAGGACCGCGACGACGGCGAGCAGCAGCCGGGCACCGTCGAGGCGCCGATGGCGGCGGTGCGAGTTCGCCTGTGGCATCGCGGGTTCCTCCCCTGGCCGGTTCACGGCCATGACCCATGGTGGGTCTGTCCCTATCCGGATACGGAGGTAGTGCGCTACTTCATTTCCGGTGCCTGCCGGTCGGCACGGATCGGTTCGGGCTGGAGTAGTCGCCGTCCCGAAATCGAGTAGTCCGCTACCTCTGCCGCCGTGGGTGATCGGGGGCATGGTCGATGACGAGGCGCGCCGAGTGGCGCGGGAAGGCGACTCGGGCATGAGGCCGTGGCGGCGGTGGTGTGATGCGTAGCGAATCTCGTTTCGGGGTGACCCAGGCCGGTGTCAGCGCCCGCCGGGTGTTCCCGTTCTACATCGTGTGCGACGTCTCGCGGTCGATGTGGGATCCGGATTTCAATCCGGGACAGCCGATTACGCCCTTGGACACCATCGAGCAGTCGTTGCCCGACATGCTGGGTGTGCTCGCCGACGACCCGACCACCTACGACACCGCGCATCTGAGTGTGATCGCGTTCGGTGATTCCCCGGTCCCGGTGCTCCCGTTGACCCCGCTGCGGTCCGATCCGGCGCTACCCCGCTTGCCGCGGCAGGGCTCGACCGATTACGCACAGGTGTTCTCGTTCCTGAACCGGATGCTCCGCGATGATCAGCAGCGTTTCGCCCGCGCGGGCCTGCAGTCCTACACGCCGGTCGTGTTCTTCCTGACCGATGGGAATCCACAGGTCAACGGCCAGTTGCAGCGGGACGAGGTGTGGCTGCCGGTCCGGCACGCGCTGGAGGCGCCGGGTCATCCGTTCCGGCCGGTGGTGGTGGCCCTGGGCATCGGTGAGGTCACCGAGGGCACGGTGCGGCAGCTGCGGTCGATCGACCCGGTCGGTGCGGCGTGTGTGGCGACGGGCGGCGTGGCGCCGGGAGATCTGTTGCGCGCCATCATCAACAGCATCAAGTTCTCGATCAGCAGCAGCGTGGGACAGGGCGCGTTCCTGTTCCGTACGCCCGCGGGAATGCGGCGGCTGGAGTGAGGAATTCGATGACTCGGCCGGGGCGACCCGGCCTGCGGTGGCGGTTCGCGCGGGTGCACACGACGTCGCTGGTGGTGCTGGTCGCGACGATCGGCTTCTTCCTGGTGGCGCTGATCGTCCAGTGGCTCGGTGATTCCTCGCCGAAACCGGTGGACCAGAGCGCCGTATCCGCCGCGGCGAGTCGCCCCCCGGTCAGCGGTTGCCCGGCGGGCTCGGTGCCGCCTGCGGGGTCCACCGAGAGCAATTCGAACGGCCGGCCTCCGACGACCACATCGGCGGGCGAGATTCCGGGGCTTCCCGGCGGTGTTGTGGGACTGGTCTTTCCGAATCCGAACCGGTCGGATAGGCCGCCGAACGGCCGTGATGTGCCGTGTCTGACACTCGGAATCAGCTCTACTCGAGAGAACCCGGCCGCGTATCTGAGCCGAACGGGCAACAACGGCGACGTGATGCTCGTGCTGGCGGACCCGCCGCGCACCGCGGACCGCGGGCTGCTCCCGGCGGCGCTGGTGGCCGCTGCGGCTGCCCTACTGACCGGAGGTGCGGTAGTGGTGTTGTCCGCCATCGGTGATCGGAGACCGGCTCCGGCCTCCGGTTCCGTGCCCGGGGAGACCCCGCGGCCTTCGGTGGCCGAACCGCCTCCGGTCGCCAAGGCCGCCCGGCCGGTCGAGTTGGCGGCGGTCACCACCTCCGGTGTCAGCGGATTGACCGTGGATCGCGGTCGAAGCGGAAGTTTCGAGGTCTATGCCGCGACCCAGGTCGGATTGCAGCACGCGCGAACCGGGCACACCCGCGAGGACGCGTACGCCATCGGCGGTGCGCCGGAACACGATTGGGTCTTCCTGGCGGTCGCGGACGGCCTCGGTTCCGCGGAGAATTCGCATGTCGCGGCGCAGCGGGCGTGCCGCGTCGCCATCGAGGCTCTGCACAAGCGCGTGCCCGGGTACCGCCCCGGAGATGTGGTCGCGCAATGGTCCGCACTGGCGCGCGACGTCGCCGCCGAGGTCGCGCGCAATCTGGGCGCCGAGGAACTCACCCGGTTGGCGGCCGAGATCGGCTATCGCGATCCGCACGGCATCGCGGAGGGCAAGCGGACCCCGGTTCCGGCCTGCACCTTGACCTTCGCCGCGCTGGGTCCGGTGGGTCCCGGCGGCTATCCGATGCTGTGGGCGGCGGTCGGTGACTGCGACGCGCTCACCGTCGATCTCGGTACCGGGGCGACGAGCTGGTTGACCCGTAATGACACCAAGTCCGGCGGCCGGGTCAGCAATGTCACCGCGTCGCTGCCGCGCAATGCCGACCGGCTGGTCACCGGCTCCGAGGTGTTGTCCGGCCGGCGCATGGTGGTGCTGGCGAGCGACGGTATGGCGGACGCGATTCGACTGGTGCCGCAGCAGTTTTCGACGATTCTCCCCGAACTCGCGGGCCCCGCGCCGGCCGAGCACGTCTTCGCCGAGATCGTCGGTTTCCAACTGCCCGGCCTGCACGACGACCGGACGATCGTCGCGGCCTGGCCGGTCGGCCGATAGCCGGGGTGTCGATGACTGCGGCCGAATCCACCGAGGGCCAGGCGTGGTACCGACTGCGCAGCCTGCGCCTGGATCCCGGCGGTCCGCTGGGGGAGGGCGGCGCGGCGGAGATCTGGCGGTGCACGGTGCCGGATCGGGACCACCTGGTATTCAAGCGATTCCGGGACGAGGCCCGCGCCGACCTGGATGGCGACCGGTTGCGGCAGTTGGTGGCCTGGCCGCGGCGGCTGGCCCCCGAGGACCGCGAGCGACTGCTGGCCCGGTGCGCGTGGCCGAGCGCCGTCGTCACCGACGGCGCCGAGATCGTCGGCGTGGTACTGCCCGAAGCCCCGGCCGGCTACTTCCACAATCCCGGAAGCGGCTGGAAGCCGCGGCATTTCACCCGGCTGGCGGTGCCGGAGCAGGTGGCGACGCGGCGCGGATTCGAGTACTACGACTTCCCGCACAAGCTGGCCCGGCTCGGGCGGCTGCTCGGTGATCTGGACTTCCTGCACGACAACGGGATCGTGATCGGTGATCTGCAGCCGAACAATATTCTCGTCACCGGCGCCGCGCCCGCCGGGCAGCCGGTCGTGACGGACAACTACTTCCTGGACTGCGACTCGTTCCTGATCGACGGTCATTCCGCGATGCCGAATCTGGATCCGCTGCCCTGGCGGCCGCAGTACGCGAACGGGGACGGCTTCACGCCGACCACCGACCTGTTCAAGTTCGCGCTGCTCGCGATCCGGTGCCTCGCGGAGGATCTGGCGGCCGACCGGATCGATTACGGGCGCTTCGGCCAGCTGCTGCCGATGTCGGATTTCGAAGCCATCGATGCCCTGCTGACCTCACCGGCGCCGGCGCTGACCTCGGCCGACCTGCGCTCGCTGGCGCGGGCCTGGCAGTCGGTGGTGCGTCCGGACGGGGGCACGTTCCGGCGCACCGACACGGTGCTGCTCGAACGCTGGTCGCCCGCCATGCGCGTCGCGCACCTCGCGGAGATGACCACGGTGGCGGAACCTGTTGCCGCATCCCAGGACCTGCCGGTCGAGGCTTCCGAGCGGGCTGCGAAGCTGGTGCCGGTGCTGCTGGCGGCGGCCCTGGCCGCCCTGATCATCCTGGTGGTTCTCGGGATCGCGATGCACGGCTGACGACCCGCCGTGACGCCACGGCCGATTCAGTGGCCGGTGAGCAGCCGGAGCGCCACCAGGACGCTCAGTACCCCGACGAGCAGCCCGGCCACGCCCACCAGGGTCGCGAGCCGGGCTCGTTGTGGCGGTTCGGCATACGCCCGGCGGGCGTACACCCGGGCTCGGGTCGCCTGGATGAGCGCCGCCGGTCCGAACAGCAGGCCGAGCGGCGGGATCAGCGAAATCCAGGCCAGGGGAAGGTAAGTCGGCACCCGGCTGCGGCGAGCCCGCTGCCGTGATGCCGCACCCGACCGGTCGGTAGCGTGCGAGGGCCGCAGCCGCTGGGACGGAATCGGCTGGGACGGATCGTCATCGGTGACGACGGTGGCCGGCACGGTCGCCGCGGGATCGGGTGCGGGTGGTTGCGGGTCGCTGTGCACCACGGTGGGGTCGGTGTGCACGACGGTGGGATCGGTGCGGCGAGCCGGATTCAGGAGGGTGGTGTGGGGGCGCGGAACCGGGACCGTGTCCGGTAGATCGGAAGGAGCGAGGTAGGTGAGCCACGGGTCGGCCAGCTCGGTCGGGTCGGAATCCCTCGGGCTGGAATCGATCAGGACATGATCCGGCGGCGTGGCGGGCATCGGGCGGCGTGGCGGAGTCGGCCGCGCGAAGGCCGTCACCAGATCCTCGGCGGTCGGCCGCAGTTCCGGATCCTTGCTCAGGCTGACCGCCAGCATTCTCTGGTACTTGCCGGACAGCCCGTCCAGATCCGGTGTGCCGCGCACGATCCGGACCATCACGGACGAGACGTTCTCGCCGTTGAACGGAATCCGGCCGGTGGCGGCGAAGGCGACGCACGTGCCCCACGCGAAGATGTCGACCGGTGGCCCCGCGTCCCCGGCCCCGAACTGCTCCGGGGCCATCCACGCGATCGTGCCGATCACCACGCCGGGCGCGGTGATCCGGGTGCTGTCCGGCGTGAAGGCCAGCCCGAAGTCGATGATCTTCGGCCCGTCGAGGGTGAGCAGGATGTTGCCGGGCTTGAGATCCCGGTGCACCACGCCGGCCCGATGCACCGACGCGATCGCCTGCGCCAGTCCGGAGGTGAACTCGTCGAGTGCGCTGCCGGTGAGCGGCCCGCGGCGGGCCACCACGTCCTGCAGGGGTTCCCCGCCGACGAACGCGCTCGCCATCCACGGCCGGGGCGCATCGACGTCGGCGTTGACGACCTCGGCCACGAAGTCGCCGTGCACTCGGCGGGCGGCGGCCACCTCGTGCCGGAAGCGGGCGCGGAATTCGCGATCGTGCGCGAGCTCGGGCTTGGGCACCTTGATCGCGACGACGGTGCCGTCGGGCCCGAAACCCTGGTACACCACGCCCATCCCGCCGGCGCCCAGCCGTCCGTGCAGTACGAACGGCCCGATCCGGCCCGGATCGCCGGGCAGCAGCGGTCCTAGCACGCCGCCTCGCTTTCGCCTCGTCCTGTGGCCCTCGGACGGGACCGACCTCATCGTGCGTGCCCGCGCCGCCGCGGGCTGGCGTAGTGCGCTACTCCAATTCCCAGGTCGTCTCCGTCGATCCGTCCGGTTGGAGCGCACAGGTGAGCTTCGCCTCCGCGATGTCCAGCAGCGGGGCGAGCGCCTCGGGTTCGATGCCGAGATATTCACAGATCAGGTCCGGTTCCACCCCGGCCTCGCGGAGCCGGAGCGCCAGCGAGTACGCGGTGGGCAACCGCCGGAGCGCGGCCTCGCGTGGGTCGACCGAATCGTTCACCGTTCGATGGTGCATCCGGTCCGGCGGTCCGCCTGGGGTAGTCCACTACGCCAATCCGGGCGTGGCGCCGATACTTTGGCGGCGAGCCGCGCGGTAGCGGTGTCCCTCGACCGTGCGGACCGATACGTTCAGCTGGGCCGCGATCTCGCGGTTGGTGAGGCCTTCACCGACCAGTGCGATGATCTCCCGTTGCCGGTCCGTGCGAGTCGAGCGGTCGTCCGCCGCGTTGAGCGCCGGTGTGGCGAAGGCGCATTCGTCGGCGAGCCGGTGCGCGCGTTCCAAGGCCGACATCGCCGATCCACGCAGGCCGCGGCGCCGGAAGACCGCCGCGGCCTGCGCCGCGACGTCGATCGCGGTGGCCCGGTCGCCGCCCGCCTCGGCGTCGGCCGCGCTGGCCAGCAGTCCCTCACCGTCCCCGGCGGCCCAGGCCCGGGCGTGCGCGGCGGCGGCGCCGGCCCGGGGCCCGCCGACCAGGGTCGCGAGTTCGGTCAGGCGCGCGGCCGCGCCCCGGTCGCCGAATCGGGTGGCGACTTGCAGGCAGACCACTTCCTGTGCGGGAGTGTGCAATTCGGCCGCTCGCCCCGCGGCGGCCTGGGCGGTGTCGACGGCTACGGTGCTGGCCCCTTGTGCGGCCGCGGTCCAGGCCCGCGCCAGCAGCAGGGGCGGGTCGAGGATCGGGAACGGGTTCGGTTCGGCGGTCAGCTCGGCGAGTACGGCGTCGGCCTCGTCGGCGTGTCCCGACATGGCCAGCCCGGTGGCGAGGTCGATCCGAGAGTCGATGAGCCCGAACGCGTTCGAACCGTCGCGGGCGTACACGTCCACGGCCCGGCGCAGCGCGGGGACGGCGGTGCCGAGGCGGCCCGCGGCCAGATCGGCGTGGCCGCGGAGCTGCACGGCGAATCGGCCGAACAGCGCGGGGAGCCCCACGGTACGGATCTCGATCTGCTCGGCGATCCGGTCGGCGGCCGCGAGCCGTCCGGCGAGCAGCAGCGCGCGCAGGTGATGCCAGGTCAGGAAGAACACCAGCGGGGCCGCGGCGGCGGACCGGTTCAGCAGTTGCGCGCCGCGTTGGGCGACGGCGTCCGCCGCCGCGACGTCACCGGTCGACGCGTGGATCGTCAACAGCGCGCACAGTCCGGTCAGGCGCGCGAAGTCCGGGAGCTCCTGATGGTCCGGCAGACCGGCCATCGTGTCCGCGGGGAGTCGGCCCGCCATGGCGTCGACTCCGGCCGCGAACGCGTCGAGCACGGGTGCGCAGGCGGCGGGGAGTTCCGCGCGGGCGGCGGCGAGAACCTCGGCGGCTCGGGCGGGTTCGCCGGCGCCGTAGGTCAGGTTGGCGGCCCGGCGCACGACCAGGTCGGCGGTTTCCCAGGGCCCGATGCCGATCTCGTCCGGATCCAGGTCGGCGACCAGGCTCTCCACGTTCTCCGGGGAGCCGATCAACTGGGTGGCCGACAGTTCGAGCAGGATCGCGTCGTAGCCGCCGCCCGCCACCCGCGCGGCTCCGGCGAGCCGGGCCGCGCCCGCACCGTCCAGCAGCTGCATCGCGGCGCCGGCGCCGGCGGTGAACAATCCGGAATCCGGTGGCAGATCGGAGTCCAGCGCCATGAGCGCCTGCCGGACCAGTGCGGTGGGCCCGTCGGCGGCGACCGTGCCGCCGGCCGAGGCGATCCGGCCGCGCAGGCGTCGCAGCCGAGCCGGGCTGGTGCGGTCCCGGCGGATCTCCCCGTAGAGGGGATGTCCCAGGAGCACCAGTTCACGGCGGCCGGTGTGGTCGATGCGAACCAGTCCGCGGGCGAGTGCGAGATCCAACGCCAGTTCGTCGACGACGTCGACGAGGACGGTGGCGTCGACCGGTTCGCTGACCGCGACGCTGTCGACGACCAGCGCCAATTCCGGTGACAGCGAGCCCATCTGCGCGTCGATCAGTTCGCCGAGGGTGCCGGAGATCACCGGATTGCCGGTCCACACCGCTGATCCGGGCCGGGTCAGCAGCCGCCCGGCCTCCCGTTCCTGCTCGACCAGATGACGCAGGAACAGCACATTGCCGCGGGTCAGCTGCCACAGCCGGTGTGCGGTGGGCGGATCCGGTGGCTGGCCGAGCACACGGGCCACCAGCCGGTCGGATTCCTCGCGGGCCAGCGGCAGCACCTCGAGCCGCTCCACCCGTTCGTTCTTCCACAGCCCGACGATGGCGTCGGGGGCGGGTTGCCCGGAGCGCACGGTGAGGACCAGGCGGGCGGCTCGGCGATCGACGAGCTGCTGCAGGACCAGCGCCGACAGATCATCGACCAGGTGGGCGTCGTCGACGCCGACGATCACCGGCCGATTCTCCGGGCTCGCCGACAGCGCGTTCACCACGGCGTGGACCTGTCGGATCGGATCGGTGCCCGCGGTGGCGGGTACCCATTCGGCGAAGACGCCCAGCGGCAGCGAACGGGCCGAAGCGGTGGCGGCGGCCCAGCGCACCTCGTAGCGGCCCGAGAGCGTTTCGAGTAGTTCCCTGGACAGCCGACTCTTGCCGACCCCGGACGCGCCCGCGAGCACGACCCCGGCTCGCGGGCCGCGCACCGCCGCTCGAGCGCGGCGCAGTTCCTCGGTCCGCCCGATCAGTGGCCAAACGGACTGCACCAGAGCGTTATCGGTCGTCATGGACACCGTGACCTCCCCCCGGATTCTCAGGTGTGGCGCACCGGCTTCCGTCGCCGCCGGTGTATCGGCGGTGAATTGCGCTGCGCAGCACGAGTATCGGCCGCACCGGGCGGTAGCGCACCACACCGTGTCATTCAGTGACTCGGGTGGCCGTGGGCAGGGCGGGCCAGGTGTATCCGACCCCGGATCGGAGTCGTAGATAGGACGGCAGCACCGTCGCGGGATCCGGGACCCGTCCGACGACCTCGCGGATATCGCGTTCGAGACCGTCGGCTGATTTCGACAGCGCGGTCCGCAGGTCGGCGGCGGTCACCGAGTTCGTGCAGCCGGTGACACCCACCACGCCGGTGAGCCGACCGGCGTCGTCGCGCAATGCGGCCGCGGCGCACCGGTATCCGAGCGCGACCTGTTCCTGTTCCTCGGCGTATCCGGTGTCGTAAGCCTGTTTCAGCAGGTCGGTCATGGTGTGCCGATCGGTCACGGACTGCGGCGTCATCGGACTCCACCCGGTGGACAGCGCCCGGTCCGCGCGGTCCGGCGCGTGCGCGAATTGCAGCCGCCCCGAGGCGAACAGCACCGCGCTGTTGCCGAACATCTCGAGGTTGGGCCACCAGCCGCGCTGCATGGCGGCCGCGTACCGCGGCCCGAAGGCGGCGCCGACGGTCACCAGGCTGCCGTCGTGCACCGTCGCGTACCAGGCGATCTCTCCGCGTGAAACATAGTGCAGCTCTTGCAGATACGGCTGTACGGTCATCGGCATCCGCTGCTGGTAGGCGGACTGCAGCCCCTGGTTCATCAGCCGTGACCCGGCCCAGTAGCCGTCCTCGGTGCGGACCAGCATGCCCCGCGCGACCAGGTCGTTGGCGATCCGCCGGACGGTGGGTTTCGGTATCCCGGTCCGCCGGGTCAGCTCGCGCAGCGGCAACGGTGCCGGCGCGTCGGCGACCGCGTCCAGAATCGCGACCACCCGGCCGACCACCGTGTGATCATCGGTCATCTGCCGACTCCTCCCAGGTACGGGACGACCATCGATCCGACTGTCGCACACACCGCCCCTGTTCTCAGGAAAACACAATCCAGAGGTGAGAGTGCCCGGCGCGGCGCGGGACGCAGCGGCCCGGGGCTCCGCGATGATCTTGGTGTAGGAAGATGGGAGCGGCCGTCGGAGCCGGAACAACGGGAGAACCACCATGAAGTTTCGAGCCATCGTCGAGCCACCGGAGCCCATGCGAGGCTTGGAGGTTCCACCCGACGTGGTGGAAGCGCTCGGCGGCGGCGCCCGCCCGCCCGTGACCATCACCCTCAACGGCCACACCTGGAAGAGCCGAGTGGCCATCCTCCGCGGCCGAAACCTCCTCGGCCTCAGCAACGCCAACCGCAAGGCCGCGGGTGTCGAGATCGGCGACGAAGTGGAAGTCGAGATCGAACTCGATACCGAACCCCGCGAAATCGTCGAGCCCGACGACTTCGCTCGAGCCCTCGACGCCGACCCCATCGCCCGCGCCGCCTACGACAACCTCTCCCACAGCCGCAAACGCGAGCACGTCCACGCCATCGACAGCGCCAAGAAACCCGAAACCCGCCAACGCCGCATCGAAAAGGCGATCGCCACCCTGCGGGGCTGAAACACGAGAATCCCTCAGCCCGGCCGTGACCTGCAGGTTCGTTCTGAAGTTGGGATCGGTAGGGGCCGTCTGCGGCATTTACTTACCGCATGACATTTTCTCAGCCTCCCGCAAACCAGCCGCAGTCCACCGGGTTGGACAAGAAGACCAGCGCGATCCTGTCCTACGCGCTGGGCTGGCTCACCGGCATCCTCTTCCTCTTCATGGGGAAGAACGATCCCGATGTGAAATTCCATGCCTCGCAGTCGATCGTGTTCTTCGGCGCGGTCTCTGTGGTCAACTTCGCCCTGAGCATCATCGGTTCCCTGCTCGGCGCCCTGGGAATCATCTTCAGCCTCGCCGGCCTCGTAGTCGGCCTCCTGGCGCTCGTCGTGTGGATCATGGCGATGGTTCAGGCCAACAACACCGGCGGTGTGCGTGCGCCGCTACCCATCGTCGGAAAGTTCATCGCCCCGTATGCCGATCAGCTGGCCAACTCGGTCAAGTAGCGGCGAAGATCAACGGCCCGAGGGGATCTCGGGCCGTTCGGCGCGAGCGACTGCGTTTCGGTGCTCAGTGGCCGAGTTCGGCACGCCGCCAACGCAGTTCGCGCTCCACCTTGTTCATGGGTGATCCCGAGAACGGCAGGGCGGCGTAATCAACCGCTGCGGCCGCTCGGAGTGCGACAGTGCGCGCCGAAACCGCGGCTCGCTCGGTTAGTCCGACCTCTGCGGCGAACGCGGCCCAGTCGCGGGAGCGCAACTTGCGAGTCCTGCCGGAGATAGGCAGCGCCATCGAGTCATCTCCATAGACCAGAGTGCACGGTATGTCGAATATCGGTGCGATACTCCATTTCCCGCCGGGCCCCTCGACCACACCGATGTTCTTCGCGTGCAGGTCACCGTTTCCGGTGAGCCAGGCGAAGAGAAACTGCAAGTAGAGGTTTCGACGAGCTACTGCCGGAGCCTCGGATATCCGCGCGAGTGCGTTGACCACGGTGCCCGCATCGGGCTGATACTTCGACGCCGGAGGCAGGCCCAGCACCTGTGTCGCATCCTCGAACGCCAAGCGTCGCCACGACCCCTCCTCGTGCACCCGATCGAATCGCCGCACCAGCAGGCCGGTTTCGCCAATGCGGTCGGTTACCAGATTCGCCTCGGCGACAGGGATTTTCATCAACGTCGCCGCTTTCAGATGCGCCGCTTCGTTCTCCACCAGATGGGGGTACTCCGGTTGCGAGAGCTTGAGAATGAACTGCCCATACCGAGCCGAGAACGGCACACTGATCATCGACGCACTGGCTTTACGCTGAACTCCCGGCAGCGCATGAGTGTCGATTTCGTCTACGAATCGCGCGAATTCGAGCTCTGCGGGCGAGTCTCCCTCAACCAATGGCGGAATGTAGGTGAGCTGCTGACCAGCGGGGATGATCTGCGCATCCCCGGGTACATCACCCCCTACCGCCAGCAGCAGGCTCAGTTCATCGTTGATACTGGTTTTGACCGCACGCTGCAATACCGTGAGCCGATGCCCCTCGGGCAGAAGACCTTCGAAGAAGGGCGGGACCGCACCCGCGAAGCTGCGCACGGAATCCAGGCTGAGCGGGAGCGTCGTGGCTAACGGCGTTCCGTCGGCGAGATAATCCTTCTCGTAGCGAAATTCGGTCCCACCGTCCGCTGTCCGCTCCAGGACACCCGCGCGCCGACCGGCCTTGTACACATCCGCTCGGGCAACCCGCCGAAGCTCCTCGAGATCCCTCACCCGACAACCCCCAGGGTGAGTCCGAGCACGTCGGCCACAGCGGCGACAGTGGCGATGCTCGTCGACCCGCTACCGTGCTCGATCTCGCGTACCGTGCGCGTGGAGGTGCCCGCCAGCTCCGCCAACTGCTCCTGCGTCAGCCGATGACGGCGACGTGCCGCGTGAATAGCGTCCCCGATGCTCGATAGCACCGTCATCGAATCACCTCCATAAGAACGGCAATATTCTGCCGATTCCGTGCGGATTCATCTAGGCTACCCGAGCCTATATTGAAATCGGCAGAATACTGCCGATCTGGTAGAAGTTGCCTACGCAAAAGCGTCGCAGAGCCGAAATCGGCAGGATATCGCCGCCGAAGGTCGGTCGGCGGCCTGGCGAAGGGCTGGTCTCGGGTTCGTTCTAGGGTTCGATCATGTCGTTCTCGCTGGTGTCGTCGTTGAGCCCGGATGCCTTCCTGGTGGGCGATTCGATCGTCGAGGTCGATCATCCGACGGTGCGCGAGCTGGGGCGGGAGCTTCGAGCCGGCGCCGACGGGGAGGTCGAGTTCGCTCGGAAGGCGTTCGAGTGGGTGCGGGACAATGTCTCGCACTCCTTCGACGCACGCGATCCTCGGGTGACGCTGCGCGCTTCGGAGGTGCTCGAACAGCGGGTTGGGCTTTGTTATGCGAAGTCTCACCTGCTGGCCGCGGTCCTGCGCGGACACGGGATCCCTACCGCGCTGTGCTACCAGCGGCTGACTCACGGTGTCGGGCACGTGCTCCACGGTCTGGTCGCGGTGCACCTCGACGGGGGCTGGCATCGGCAGGACCCGCGTGGCAATCGGCCCGATATCTCGGCGGAGTTCTCCTTGGATGCGGAACGGCTTGCGTTCCCCGTCGACCCCGAGCTCGGTGAAATCGACTATCCGGAGTTGTATTGTGCCCCAGCTCAATCCATCGTCGACACGCTATCGAAGGCGACGGACATCCTCGCGGTCTACGACGATGGTCTGCCATCGGGCCTGGCCTGAGACCGTGAAGAAAACTGCGTAGAAATCGCACGTAGCGGCCCAAAATTTTGGTGAAATCTTGGTGCTGGGGTCGAATCCTCCCGGCGCGTTCGGTGCCTGCGATGAATCGCGGTCGGCTGAACTTCCAAGCCCTGATGCCCGATCGCCTTCGGCTGCTCTCAATGAGCCAGTTCAGTGCGTTCGGCCGGCCGAGATGATCTCGGATGGTGCACCTTCCAGGTCCTTGTCGGCCGACTTTTATCGGCGCAGCTACTCGACGATCAGCTGGCCAACTCGGTCAGGTAGCGGCGAAGATCAACGGCCCGAGGGGATCTCGGGCCGTTCTGCATTTTCGGGAAGGTTCGGGCGGGTTGTGCTCGGACCGGCGAGAATGGCCGGATGAAGTCGAGCCAGCGGGCCGAGACGCCTCGGATTGCCGGAGAGCGCGAGACGCTCACCGGTTTTCTGCAGTTTCAGCGAGATACGTTGGCGTGGAAGTGTTCGGAGCTGTCGGCCGCACAGTTGCGGCGGCAGGTGGTGTCGCCGTCGAAGCTGTCGCTGCTCGGACTCGTGCGTCACATGACCGACGTGGAGCGTGGCTGGTTCGCCCGCACGCTCGGGGGTGTGGACGCGCCCGCGTTCTACTGGGGTGTCGAGCGGTCGGAGGATGTGGACTTCGACGTCGATGACGCGGACGTCGATGAGGCGTTTCGCTTGTGGCACGAGGAATGCGCCCGCTCGCGGGAGATTGTGGACAGTTGTGAATCACTCGACACGGTCGGCGATCACCAGTCCGACGATGACGGCTACAGCGTGCGCTGGATCCTCACGCACATGATCGAGGAGTACGCCCGCCACAACGGCCACGCCGACCTGCTCCGAGAACGACTGGACGGTCAGATCGGCGAATAGGGCCCGTTGCCGCCGCCGATCACCAATCCTGCGGTGAACGTATCCCATTGGTCAGCAGTGAACGTCAGCGCTGGTCCGCCAGGGTTCTTGGAATCGCGGATGCCGACATGACCCCGCGGGAGCCACGCGACTTCAACGCATTCATTCTGTCCACCGCTGTAAGACGACTTGAACCACTGCCCGTCCGATAGGTCTACGGTGCCGTCGGGTCTCATGGACGCAAGGGCGATCTGACCGTCTGGTTGCGGGCTCCGTGGGCACCGTTATTCGAGTACGGTTGACTGACTCCGAATGTTGCTGGGGCGCAGAACCGCTGGGAGCAGTCATGTCTTCGCTGGGACGACCGGGCTGGGTTCTCGGCGGCCGCTACCGGTTGATCGAGAAGCTGGGCAGTGGCGGATTCGGGACCGTCTGGAAGGCACGCGACGAGCGGTCGCGGGTGGATGTCGCGGTGAAGGAGGTGCTGCTCCCGCAGGCCGAATCCAGCGCGCAGCACGCGGAGCGGGTCGCGCGGGCGGAACGTGAGGCCCGCAATGCCGGTCGGCTGCGCGATCATCCGAATATCGTCGGTGTCCTCGATGTCGTCACCGACAGCGGGACGCCCTGGATCGTCATGCGCCTGGTGTCCGGCCGATCGTTGAAGCAGCGAATCGACAGCGACGGGCCGGTCGACGTCGCGGAAGCCGCCCACCGTCGCCGCCGCCCTGTTGCAGGCACTGCGGGCCGCCCATGACGCCGGCGTGGTCCACCGCGATGTCAAGCCGGGCAATATCCTGCTCGCCACCGGTGGCGAGGTGCTGCTCACCGATTTCGGAACCGCCCGCCACCACTCCGATCACACGCTGACCGCCAAGGAGGCGCTCATCGGTTCGTTCGAGTACATGGCACCCGAACGCGTCGACGGCGACGACACACCCGCCGGTGACCTGTACGCCCTCGGCGTCACGCTCTACCACGCGGTGGAAGGGGTTTCGCCGTTCCGTCGCGACACCATTCACGGAACCATGAAAGCGGTCATGTTCGGTGCGGTTCCCTCGCCGGTGCACGCCGGGCCACTCGGTCAGCTCATCACCCGGCTGATGGACAAACGGCCGGAGTCACGTCCGTCCATCCCGCACGCACTGGCCATGCTCACAGCCCCGGCACCGCCGGACCTATCGTCGAAATCGGAAGTCCCCAAGGAAAATTCACGATCGTCGGGCACCGGACGGAAGCGCGGCGAGATCAGCCAATTGCTGGCCCGGGCCCGTGATCATCAGAAGCGCGGCGACATCGGCGAAGCCGAACGGCTACTCCGCCAAGCCGCGGCGATGAACGACGCCCTGTCCATGTCCTTCCTGGCGCGACTCCTCGAAAACCGGGGCGCCCGAGCGGAAGCCGAACGCTGGTACCGGCGGGCCGCCGAGTGCGGTGAAACACTCTCGATGCTGACCCTGGGCCATATGTGCATGAAGACCGGTGACCTCAGCCAGGCCGCCTACTGGTACCGCCGCTACGTCGATAATGGCCACATTCTCGGAAAGGTCCACCTGGCAACGGTTCATGAGGCCCGAGGCGAGGGCGACCGAGCCGAGTCCCTGTACCGCGAGGTGGAACAAGACGGCGACATGGTCGCGCTGAAAGCCCTGGGTGACCAATGGAAATCCCTCGGGCGCACCGACGCCGCGAAACGCGTATACCTCAAATCCGCGCGAGCCGGCTACGCCCCGGCCCAAGACGCCCTCGGCGGTCTGACCTCGCGTTAGGTATTTCTGGTGCGCCATCAGGGACTCGAACCCCGAACCCGCTGATTAAGAGTCAGCTGCTCTGCCAATTGAGCTAATGGCGCTTGCTACGTCGTTGCGGGAAGGAACTTTAGCAGGGTGGGGGCTGGAAGTGGAATCGGGTTTTCTCGAGGGGGTGCGGCCCCGGCTGGTGTGCCGGGGCCGCACCGGGGCTAATTGATTTCGGCCAGGACGGTGCCCTGGGTGATGGCGCTGCCGGGCTCGACAGTGAGGCCGGTGATGGTGCCGGCCTTGTGGGCGGTGACCGGGTTCTCCATCTTCATGGCCTCGAGCACCACGACCAGGTCGCCCGCCTCGACGGACTGGCCCTCTTCGACGGCCACCTTGACGACGGTGCCCTGCATCGGAGCGGTCACGGCGTCACCGGAGGCGGCACCCGCGCCCGCGCCACCGCGCTTGCGGGGCTTCGGCTTCTTGCGGACCGGGGCGGCAGCGGCGGAGGCGGAGAATTGGGCGGGGATGGAGACTTCGACTCGGCGGCCGCTGACCTCGACGATGACCTTGTGGCGCGGAGCCTCTTCGTCCTCTTCGATGGCGACAGCGCCGGTGTAGGGCTCGATCGGGTTGTCCCACTCGTTCTCGATCCACTTGGTGTAGACGTCGAACTTCTCGCCGTCGCCGATGAAGGCGGGGTTGGTGACGATGTGGCGGTGGAAGGGGAGGACTGTGGCCAAGCCCTCGATCTGGAATTCGGCGAGGGCGCGGGCTGCTCGTTGGAGGGCCTGGTCACGGGTTTCGCCGGTGACGATCAGTTTGGCGAGCATGGAGTCGAATTGGCCGCCGATGACAGAGCCCTCGACCACACCGGAGTCGACACGCACGCCGGGACCGGTCGGTTCGCGGTAGGTGACGACCGGGCCCGGTGCCGGGAGGAAGCCGCGGCCCGCGTCCTCACCGTTGATGCGGAACTCGAAGGAGTGGCCGCGCGGGGCCGGGTCCTCGGTCAGGGTCAGGGCGTGGCCTTCGGCGATGCGGAACTGCTGGCGCACCAGGTCGATTCCGGCGGTCTCCTCGGTCACCGGGTGCTCCACCTGCAAGCGGGTGTTCACCTCGAGGAAGGAGACGGTGTCGCCCTGGACGAGGTATTCGACCGTGCCCGCGCCGTAATAGCCTGCCTCGCGGCAGATCTGCTTCGCCGACTCGTGGATCTGGGAACGCACGGAATCGGACAGGAAGGGTGCGGGGGCTTCCTCGACGAGCTTCTGGAAGCGGCGCTGCAGCGAGCAGTCACGAGTACCGGCGACGACCACGTTGCCGTGCTGGTCGGCGATGACCTGCGCCTCGACATGGCGGGCCTTATCCAGGTACTGCTCCACGAAGCACTCGCCACGACCGAACGCCGCGATCGCCTCACGGGTCGCGGACTCGAACAGCTCCGGGATCTCCTCGATGGTGTGCGCGACCTTCATGCCACGGCCACCACCACCGAACGCGGCCTTGATGGCCACCGGCACACCGAACTCCTCGGCGAACGCCACCACCTCGTCAGCGTTCTTCACCGGGTCCTTGGTACCCGCGGCCATCGGCGCCTGCGCGCGCTCGGCGATGTGGCGCGCGGTCACCTTGTCACCCAGATCCCGAATCGACTGCGGCGACGGACCGATCCAGATCAGACCGGCATCGATCACGGCCTGCGCGAAATCCGCGTTCTCCGAGAGGAACCCGTAACCGGGGTGGATCGCATCGGCACCTGATTTGGCGGCGGCCTCGAGAATCTTGTCGAACACCAGATAGGACTCGGCCGATGTCTGCCCACCCAGCGCGAACGCCTCATCGGCGAGCTTCACGAACGGCGCGTCGGCATCGGGCTCGGCATACACCGCGACGCTGGAGATTCCGGCGTCCTTGGCGGCCCGGATCACGCGCACAGCGATCTCGCCTCGGTTGGCTACGAGGACCTTCGTGATTCGCGTGGTCGGCACAGCGGCTCCTGTCTTCTTGCCGGGTTCGGAGGCGGCCAGCATCTCGTCGCGTTCCACGACCTTGACGCGTTCGCGGCCCTGCGGTTCGCCGAGGGCGCGTTCGTGGGCGTCGAGGCGGTACCAGCCCGCCCAGGTGGTGAACGGGATGCCCTTGCGCTCCAGGAATTCGATGACGGCATCGGGGTCGGGCCGGGCGGCGGGGATGAAGGAAGGGGCGTCGTCGAGCAGGCACGCGATGGTCTCGTTGGCGTCGCCCTTGGTGTGACCGATGAGGCCGACGGGGCCGCGTTTGATCCAGCCGGTGACATAGGTGGCGGCCAGGCCGGGGATGCGGCCCGCGGTATTGGGGACCGTGCCGCTGTCCTCGTCGAAGGGCAGGCCCGGAATCGGCTGGGAGAGATAGCCGACAGCGCGATAGACGGCCTGGATGTCCCAATCACGGTATGCACCGGTGGGTTTCACGTTGCCGGTGCCGTCGAGTGCGGTGCGTTCGGTCCGCAGGCCGACGACCTTGCCGTTCTCGCCGAGGATCTCCGAGGGGTTCTCGAAGAAGTGCAGGAACAGCTTGTGCGGGCGGTCACCGACATCGCGAATGGCCCACTGCTCCACGGTGTTGCAGATCATGTCGACCTGTTTGGAGGTGCGGCGCGCGGCTTCGGAGCCCTCGTCGTAGTCGATGTCCTCGGGGTCCACGATGACCTCGATGGTGGGGGAGTGGTCGAGCTCGCGCAGTTCGAGGGGCGTGAACTTGGCCTGGGCGGGACCCCGGCGGCCGAACACGTGCACTTCCAGCGCCTTGTTGGCCTTCAATCCCTCGTAGACATTCGGCGGAATCTCCGTGGGCAGCAGCTCGTCCCCGGTCTTGGCCAGCACCCGCGCCACATCCAGCGCGACATTGCCGACCCCGAGCACCGCGACCCGCTCCGCCTCCAGCGGCCAGGTCCGCGGCACATCCGGATGCCCGTCGTACCAGGACACGAAGTCCGCAGCGCCGTAGGACCCGTCCAGGTCGATCCCCGGAACATCCAGTGCGCGGTCAGCATTCGCTCCGGTGGAGAAGATGACCGCGTCATAGAACTGACGCAGATCGGCCAGGGTGATGTCCACCCCGTAGTCGATATTGCCCAGCAGCCGCACCTGCTCCTTGTCGAGCACCTTGTGCAAGGCGGTGATGATCCCCTTGATCCGCGGGTGATCCGGCGCGACGCCGTAGCGGATCAACCCGAACGGCGCGGGCATCCGCTCGTAGAGGTCGATGCTCACCCCGTCGAACCCCGCGTGCCCCTCGGATTTCATCAAGGCGTCGGCGGCGTAGATCCCGGCCGGTCCCGCCCCCACGATCGCAATGCGTAGTGGGCGGGTCGCTGCACTCTGTTCGGTAATCATGGTTCCCTTCACGACTTTTCGGTCACCGACAGGCCCCGCGACCCGCCGGTTGTTCACGCGTTGATCTCGGCCGCCGCGATCCGCGAGCGGTAGAGCGAGCGGCTGAGCACCGCGTACACGGTGGCCGCGACGGCCGGTCCGGCCAGCGCCGACAGGTCCGCGCCGCCGAGGGCCGAGGCCACCGGCCCCTCCCACGAGGTGGTGTGGATACACAGCCCCGCCGAGATGCCGCCGGAGACGATGGCCGCGACGCCGGCGATGTTGAAGCCCGCCGTGTACCACTGCGCGCTGCCGGGGTGCTCGTCATTGAGCGACACCCCGTCATACCGGTTGCGGCGCAACACGATATCGGTCACGTAGATGGCGACCAGCGGTCCCAGCACCACGACGGTGAGTTCCAGCCACCGGCTCAGGGTCGCGAGGAAGTCCTCGGCGACGAACAGCGCGTAGAAGGTGATCGCGCCGCCGAGCACGCCGTCGATGAACACGGTCTGCGAGCGCCGCATCTTCACGCCGAGTCCCTGCAGGCACAGGCCGGACGAGTAGGTGGTGAGCACATTGGTGGTGATCGCGCCGACGACGATCACGGCCAGGAACACCGGGTAGAACCACCCGGGCAGGATGCCCTTCAGCGAGGTCTGGGGATCGGTCATGTCGACGCTGGTCCCGGCGACGACGCCGATGACGCCCAGCGCGACCGCGGGCACGAACCCGCCCAGCGCGGTCCACCCCATCACCGCGCGCTTCGACACCGATTCCGGCAGGTAGCGCGCGTAGTCCGCGCCGACGGTCCACGACAGCGGAGCCGACGCGACCAGCGCGACCCCGACCAGCAGCGCCGACCACAGCGAGGACCCGGTGAGCGGTTGCGCGGGAACGTAATCGAACTTGGCGTGGCCGAACACGAAGACGCCCAGCAGCACACAGCAGAGCACCAGGGCCGCGGTGAAGAACGGGCTCAGCCGCACGATCGTCGCGTGACCGTAGATGCTGATCGTGAAGGTCGCGACCGCCATGACCGCGACGATGACGAGCTTCACCGGCGTCGACACCGTCACGCCCAGATGCCCGGCCAGCGCGAACGCCGCGAGCGAACCGAACGACAGGTTGATCGCCTCGTAGGAGATGGCGATCAGCCAGTTGAGCCCCGCGCCGAAGAGCCGGTTGCCGCGAATGCCGAACATGGAGCGCATGATCACCACGCTGGGCGTGCCCGCCGCGGGGCCGCTGACCGCGAGCGCGCCGACGCCGAGCCAGAACAGGTTGCCCAGCACCACGACCGCCAGCGCCTGCCACAGCGACAGGCCGAGCAGCAGCGCCGTGCCGCCCAGCACGATGTAGATGTAGGCGACATTGGACGCCGCCCAGATGGTGAACAGTTCACGCGGCGTGCCGCGGCGCTCCTGCGGGGGAACGAAGTCGATGCCGCGAACCTCGATGTGCCCGAACGCATCCCCCGATGGTTCCGGTGCTGGTTCCCGGGTTGTGATGTCCTCTTGCTGACTGGTCACCGCGCGCCTCCGAATACCTTGTGCAGCTTCCGTATCCGACGTGTCCACGACACGTCCGCGGCGAAACTATCGCCGCGAGCGTCATCGCCCGGTCATCGTCGGGACATCAGGGAGCATTCGCGCAGGTCAGAGCGGTGCGCGTGAGATCATCACGCGTTGATCAGAGTGTTTGCCCACGGGTAGCGTTGGGCCGCAACGAGTTCGGTGTGTTCGTCGCCGGTGTGGTCACCGGGGCGGGGTGAGTGCTTTACGGAGAAGGTCGGCCAGTTGCTGTTGTTCGTCGGGGGTCAGATTGGCGACCGCGCGGCGGGGGAAGTCGAAGGAGTCCTCGAACGCGTCGTTGACGGCTTCGCCCTCGGGGGTGCGCTGGATGCGCCGGAAGCGCCGGTCGGCGGGGTCGGGTTGGCGCAGGACCAGGGAGCGGGCCTCGAGCCGGGTGACGATCTGGGTGATGTTGGAGGCGTCGCAGCCGAGTTCCTCGGCCAGTTCGCCCATCCCGCGGGGTGTGCCGACCCGGCCGAGCACGCAGGCGTGGGCCATGCTCATGCCCTGGTCACGGGCGGCGTCCTCGAAGGCGTGGTTGTAGGCGTCCACGAATTCGAACATCACGCGCTCGACGTCGGTGGATGTGCTCACGGGACCTGCCGGTACTGCCATGCAGAAAATTCTAAGCCAAGACTTGACGAAGGTACTTGATTGGATAAATCACATGTGCCAGCATGGTGCTTGATCCAATCAAGTAACTGCGCGCACCAGTCCGGCGCGCGACTCGATCCAGCAAGGAGTACAAGGTGAGCACTCTGTTCGAGCAGGTCTCGATCGGTCAGTTGCAGCTGCCGAGCCGTCTGGTGATGGCGCCGATGACCCGCAACCGGGCCACCCTGGATGGGCTCGTCACCGAGCTCACCGCCGAGTACTACACGCAGCGCGCGAGTGCCGGCCTGATCATCAGCGAGAGCATCCAGCCCAGCGTCATCGGCCAGGGCTACTTCCTGACCCCGGGCCTGCACAACGAGGCCCAGACCGCGGCCTGGCGCCAGGTCACCGACGCCGTGCACCAGGCGGGCGGCCGCATCATCGCGCAGCTGACCCACTGCGGCCGCATCGGCCACCCCATGCTGTACCCGGACAACGCGCTGCCGCTGGCCCCGTCCGCGGTGGTCTCCGGTGAGCAGCTGTTCACCCCCAACGGCATGATCGACCACCCGGAGCCCCGGGAGATGACCGCCGAGGACATCACCACCACCATCGCCGACTTCGTGGCCGCCGCGCGCAACGCCATCGCCGCCGGCTTCGACGGTGTCGAGATCCACGGTGCGAACGGCTATCTGCTGCACCAGTTCCTGGCCGACAACACCAACCTGCGCACCGACAACTACGGCGGCTCGATCGCCAACAAGATCCGCTTCGTCACCGAGGTGGTGGCCGCGGTCGCCCAGGCCATCGGCGCCGACCGCACCGGTATCCGGCTCTCGCCCGGCAACCCGTTCAACCACATCGTCGAGGCCGACCCGGCCCCGCTGTACGTCGAGCTGCTCACCAAGCTGTCCGACCTGGACATCGCCTACGTGCACATCATGGAGGGCGGCGACCGCGAGCTGACCACCAAGCTGCGCGCGGCCTTCGCCAACAGCATCATCATCAACCCGCACGCCACCCCCGAGGCCTTCCCCGCGACGGTCGACGCCGCCAAGGAAGCGCTGGAATCCGGTGTGGCGGACGCGGTCGCGCTGGCCACCCTGTGGCTGGCCAACCCCGACCTGGACGCTCGCATCAAGGCCGGCGGCCCCTTCAACACCGCCGACGAGGCCACCTTCTACGGCGGCGACCACGTCGGCTACACCGACTACCCGACCCTGGGCTGAGTCACCCCATAACTGAATTCGCTACGGCCGCCCCGATTTCCGATCCCGGCCGGGACGGAGTCGGGGCGGCCGTGCGCCCGGACCATGTCCGCCGATCCCCTGAGCAGAGGAGCACTGAAGATGAAGGCACTCGTCCACGACCAGGCCGCCCCGCACATGCTGCGCCTGGGCGACGCCCCCGCCCCGACGCCGGGACCGTCGCAGGCGCTGATCGACGTCGCCGCGTTCTCGTTCAACTTCGGGGAGGTCGCCTTCCGGGTCCCGGACCTGCCGACCGGCACCATTCCGGGCTGGGACGCCGCCGGAACCGTCGTGGTCCCCGCGGCCGACGGTTCGGGTCCGCCCGCGGGCAGCCGCGTGGTGACCTTCGGCTGGGGCGGGGCCTGGGCCGAGCAGCGCGCGGTCGACACCGCGGAGCTGGCCCTGGTGCCCGACACCCTGGATATCGGTGCGACAGCGGCGCTTCCGGTCGCCGCGGTCACCGCCCTGCAGGCGATCCGGCGGCTCGGCGACATCGCCGGACGCCGGGTGCTGGTGACCGGCGCGTCCGGGGGCGTGGGCCGGTTCGCGGTGCAGCTCGCGCATCTGGCCGGTGCGGAAGTCGTTGCCTCGGTGGGCAGTCCGGCCCGCGGCGCGGGGCTGGCCGAGCTGGGCGCGAGCGAGGTGATCCTCGGTCCCGCGGCCCTGCACGGCCGGGTCTTCGGCGCGGTCGACAATGTCGGCGGCCAGCAGCTGGCCGACGCCTATCTGCGGCTCGAGACCGGCGGCACGGTGGTGGCGGTCGGCAAGGCCTCGAAACAGCCGACCCTCATCGACTTCGAGGAGGCGCGCATCCGGGTCGATCGCGCGCGGATCGAGACCTTCGTCATCGGCACTCCGCTCGGCGGCGAGCTCGCCGAACTGGTCGGCCTGGCCGAGCGCGGGCAGCTGGATCTGGCCATCGGCTGGCGTGGCGACTGGACCGATTACCTGCGTGCCGCCGACGCCCTGGTGAGCCGCCGCGTGCCCGGCAAGGCGGTGCTCGACGTGCGCCGCGCGGACTGACTCGGGCCTCGAAAAGCCGCTCGTACCAGCGCTATTCGTGTCCAGTGTCTCGACGATGACCGGTCGGTGAGCCGCCCGTGGATACGTTCACCCCGTGGCCGCGCGCGAACGGGCGGAGAGCCACTGGCACGAGCGGTACGAGCAGAGGAGACAGGCCATGACCACCCGAGAGAACCGCGCCGTCGTATTGGGGGGTGGGCTCGCCGGTTTGTTCGCCACCCGCGTGCTCGCCGAGAAGTACGAGCGGGTCACCCTTGTCGACCGGGACCACCTGACCGGTCCGAACCTGCTGCGGCGCGGCCTGCCGCAGGGCCACCACCTGCACGGTCTGCTCTCGCGCGGCCAGCAGATCGCCGAGGAGCTGTTCCCCGGCGTGACCGACAAGATGGTCGCCGACGGCGCGGCCATCGGCGACGCGTCCAAGGACGTGCGCTGGATCATCAACGGCAAGAAGCTGGTTCAGGTCGACTCGGGCCTGGTCTGTCTGACCGCGAGCCGTCCGTTCTTCGAGGGCCACATCCGCGAGCGGGTGCTGGCGCTGCCGAACGTGGAGCTGGCCGAGCAGTCCGACATCAGCCGCCTCGAGGTGGTCGAGGACGGCAAGCGGATCGCCGGTGTGTGGGTGTTCCCGGAGAACTCGCACGAGACCCTGATCCCCGCCGACCTGGTGGTGGACGCCTCGGGTCGCGGTTCGCGCGCCTCGGTGTGGCTCGACGACCTCGAGTTCGGCCGCGTCGAGGAGGAGAAGCACAAGATCGGCATGGGGTACGCCACCCGGTACTACCGCATCCCGGACGAGGCCTTCGGCGACGACATCTCGATCAACACCGTCGCCTCGGCCGGTGTGCCGCGCGGCTGCATCTGCCAGAAGATCGACGGCGGCCGCGCCATCGTGACCGCCTACGGCATCCTCGGCGACCACCCGCCGACCGATCCCGAGGGCTTCCTGGCCTTCATCAAGACCCTTGCCGCGCCGGACATCTACGAGACGCTGCAGCAGGCCGTGCCGCTCAACGACCCGGTCGCCTACAAGTTCCCCACCAACCTGCGCCGCCACTACCAGCGCATGACCGCCTTCCCGGCCGGCTTCCTGGTGATCGGTGACGCGGTGGCCAGCTTCAACCCCAGCTACGCGCAGGGCATGACGGTCGCCGCCATGGGTTCGGCCGTGCTGCGCAAGCACGTCCAGGCCGAGGGCGAGATCGACCCGCTGGCCTACTTCCGCGATCTGGCCGCCGAGGCCATCGACGGCTGCTGGGACATGGCGATCGGCGCCGACCTGAGCTACCCCGAGGTCCAGGGTGAGCGCACCCCGGAGATCCTCGAGGCGCACGCCTTCATCGCGAAGGTCCAGGACGCGGCCGCCCGCGACGGCGACGTGTCGCGTGCCTACCAGCGCGTCATCGGCCTGGCCGATCCCGCCACGGTGCTGCACGAGCCCGCCCTCGAAGCCAAGATCTTCGCGGAGTAGTCATGACTGTGGAACGAATCAGCCTGGGCGAGTTCACCTTCGACGTCGACGCCGCCGGTCCTGCCGACGGCCCCGCCGTGCTCCTGCTGCACGGCTTCCCGCACAGCCGCGAGTCCTGGAACGAGGTGGCGCCCATCCTGCACGAGGCCGGGCTGCGCACCATCGCCCCGGATCAGCGCGGGTACTCCGACGGCGCGCGGCCGGCGGAGGTCGCCGACTACGCGCTGCCGAACCTGGTGGCCGACGCGCTCGGCATCCTGGACGCGCTGGGCGTCGAGTCCGCGCACGTGGTCGGTCACGACTGGGGCGCCGCGGTCGCGTGGTATCTCGGTGCGCGCCACCCGGATCGGGTGCGCAGCCTGGTCGCGCTGGCCATCCCGCACCTGGACGCCTACCAGCACGCCTACCGGGTCGACGAGGAGCAGCAGCACAGCTCGCAGTACGTCGAGTTCCTCATGTCGGCCGACTCGGGCGCGCAGTTCCTCGCCGACGACGCCGCCCAGCTGTGGGCGTGGTTCGCCCAGGCGGGGGAGGGCGTGCTGACCCCGGAACAGGTGAGCCGCTACGTCACCAAGCACAGCGACCCGGCCGTGCTCGAGGCCGCGCTGAACTGGTACCGCGCCAACAACCTGCTCGGTGAGCCGTTCGGCTTCGGCCCGGTGACCGTCCCGACGACCTTCGTCTGGAGCGTCACCGACACCGCCGTCAGCAAGCTCGCGGTCACCGAGACCGCTCAGCACGTGACCGGCCCGTACCGGCTGGTCACGCTGGAGAAGACCTCGCACTGGCAGCCGCAGCAGGCGCCGGAAACCGTTGCGGGAGAGATCTTGAACCTGGTACGCGCCGGAGAGGTCCAGAGCCGATGACCACGATCGAGAACGCACAGGACTACGCCGAACCGCATCTGCTCGGGGTGCTGGCCACGGCCGGGCTCGATGTCGAGTACACCCGCGGTGAGGCCGACACCCTGTACTACCGCAAGGACGGTCAGGAGATCGCCGTTCTCGACTTCGTCGGCGGTTACGGCTCGACGCTGCTCGGGCACAGCAATCCCGAGCTGATCGAGCACGCCCGCGAACTGCTGGCCGCGCAGACGCCGATCCACGCCCAGTTCTCCCGCCACTCGTACGCCAATCGCGTGGTGTCCCAGCTGAATTCGATCATCCGGCGGGAGCTGGACGACGACGAGAACTACTTCGCGATCTTCGCCAACAGCGGTGCGGAGGCCATCGAGGCCGCCATGAAGCACGCCGAGTTCGAACGCTTCGCGCGGATCGCCGGGCTGCGGGCCGAACTCGAGGCCAATGTCGAGGCCGCGCGCGCCGCCGTCGCGGACGGGCGGGCGTCGGGCGACGTCGAGGCCCTGGTGGCCGCGGCGACCGCGCACAACGACGCGTTGTTCGCGAGCACGCCGCTGTTCCTGAGCCCCGTCGGATCCTTCCACGGCAAGCTCGCGGGCAGCGTCCAGCTCACCTACAACCCGATCTACCGGTCGGTGTTCTCGGCGCTGGCCGCCCAGGCCCGGTTCGTCCCGATGGACCAGCCCGGCGCGCTCGACGAGATCGTCGCCGCCGAGCGGCGCGACCTGCACGACCTGGAGATCGCCGACGGCCGGGTGCGCGTGACGCCGCGGTCCTTCCCGGTGTTCTGCGCCCTGGTGCTGGAACCGATCCTGGGCGAGGGCGGCATCCACGAGGTGCCGGTGGAATTCGCCAAGGACGTCAACCGGGTCGCCGCCGACCTCGGCATCCCGGTGGTCGTCGACGAGATCCAGGCCGGCATGGGCCGGACCGGCGCGTTCCTGTCCAGCAGCCACCTGGGCCTGCGCGGCGACTACTACGCCATGGCCAAGAGCCTGGGCGGCGGCATCGCCAAGGCCGCGGTGCTGCTGGTGCGCGAGTCGCGGTACCTGCGCGACTTCGAGATGATGCACAGCTCGACCTTCGCCAAGGACAGCTTCTCCTGCCTGATGGCGGAGAAGGTGCTCGGCCTGCTCGAGGCGAACGACGGCGAGGTGTATCGCACCGCGGCGCAACGTGGTTCGGAACTTCTGACCGCGCTGCGCGGGCTGCGCGACGAGTTCCCGACCGTGATCGCGGACGTGCGCGGCCGCGGCCTGATGGCCGGACTGGAGTTCGCGAACCTGGCCGAGGCGGACTCGCAGGTGCTGCGGGATCTCGACGGCAGTGGCTTCTTCGGCTACTACGTGTCCGGTTTCCTGTTGCGCGAGTACGGCATTCGCACCTTCCCCACCTCCAGCGCGGTGTACACCCTGCGGTTCGAGCCGTCGGTCAACCTCACCACGTCCGATATCGAACGGCTGATCGTCGCCCTGCGCGACGTGTGCCTCGAGATTCGCGACGCGGAGGGCGCCCGCCTGGCGCCGATCGCCTGAAAGGAGAGGCACACCATGATCGAAACCTTCGACGTCGAACGGGTGACCCCGGACGACGAGCGCTACGGCGTGCTCGCGGCCAGCTTCAACGGCCGATGGAGCGGCGCGCCCGAGTACGTGCTGCTGCCCAAGACGGCCGACGAGGCCGTGGCGGCGGTGCAGCACGTGCTCGATCGCGGCGTGCGGTTCGCGCTGCAGAGCAGTGGCGCGTGCTACGAGGACCTGATCGTCAACCCCGATGTCCAGGTCATCATCAGTGCGTCGCAACTGAATTCGGTCGAGTACGACGCCGAGCTGTCCGCGTTCGCGGTGGGCCCCGGCGTCAGCACCGCCGACCTGTACCAGAAGCTGTACGACGGCTGGCAGGTCACCGTCCCGGCCGGGATCGGTCCGCCGGTCGCGCTGGGCGGGCAGATGACGAACGCGGGCTACGGTCCGCTGTCGCGTCAGTTCGGGCATCTCGTCGACTACCTCGAGGCGGTCGAGGTCGTCGTCGCGGACGCCGACGGCAAGGCCCGTACGGTCGTGGCGACCCGGCGGGCCGACGACCCGAACCGGGACCTGTGGTGGGCGCACACCGGCGGCGGTGGCGGCACCTACGGGCTGGCCACCAAGTTCTGGCTGCGCGCGCCCGGCGCGACGGGCACCGAACCGGCCGGCCAGTTGCCCTCGGCTCCACGGGAACTGATCGTGTCCGAGGTCGTCTGGTCCTGGGATCAGCTGACCGAGGACGCCTTCGGGAAGCTGCTCACCACCTTCACCGCCTGGCACGAGAAGCACGCGGGCGTCGACTCGCCGTACGTGAATCTGTTCAGCGCCCTGAAGCCGCGGCACATCTCGGCCGGTGAGTTCCTGATGTCCTCGCAGATCGACGCGGCCACCCCGGACGCCGACCGGCTGCTCGACGAGTTCCTGGCCGCCATGGCCGAGGGCGCCGGCATCACCTACCGGGTGGACGCGCGCAAGCGGGTCGAGTGGATCTCCCACGTCACCGCGTGGGCGGATCTGGGCGGCGACGGCTGGGAAGGCAAGGGGCGCTTCAAGGCCAAGTCGGCCTACCTGCGCACCGCGCTGCCCGCCGACCAGGTGGCGGCCCTGTACCGCAATCTCACCGATCCGGCGTTCGACAACCCCGCCACCCTGGTGGAGATCGCCGGGTACGGCGGCCACGTCAACACCGTCGAGGCCGCGGAAACCGCGTCCCCGCAGCGTGATTCGATCATCAAGATGCTCTACATCGTGATGTGGGCGACGCCGGAGGAGGACGCGGCCCAGCTGGCCTGGCTGCGCCGCTTCTACGCCGACGTGTACGCCGCGACCGGTGGAGTGCCGGGCCGGGGCGGCGCCAACGACGGCGCGGTCCTGAACTACACCGACACCGATCCGCTGGACCCGGCGCTGCACACCGCGCCGATTCCGTGGCAGGAGCTGTACTTCGGCGCCGCCCTGCCGCGCCTGCGGGAGATCAAGGCGACGTGGGATCCGCGCGGCCACTTCACCCACGCCCTGGCCGTTCGCGGCGACAACTGACCGCACTACCGGATCACCCTGGAGGCATCCGATGACATCGCTCGAGAAGATCGAGTACTTCGACGACCGCTACCGCAAGGCCCGCGCCGAGCTGGGCGGCGCGCTGCCCGCCGCCGACGCCATCGGCGACTTCATGGGCGCGTGGTACAAGGCGGTCAACTCCGCCGACATCGACGCGCAGCTGGCCATGTGCACCGACGACATCCTGGTCGAAGACCCGGCCATGTTCGGCCGGTTCAGCAAGGGGCACGAGGACTTCCGCCTCTTCGCCCAGATCACCTACAAGGCGTTCCCGGACATGCGGTTCGAGGCCACCGGCGCGCCGCTGGTGGCCCTGGACGGCAATCGGATCGTGGTGCCCTGGCACGGCACGGGCACCCTGTCCGGCGGCATCTCCGGCTGGCCGCCGGAGCACCCGGAGGAGCCGGTCGCGGCCACCGGGCGCAAGTTCGATCTGGAGGGCATGGACACCTACGAGTTCCGTGACGGCCTGATCAGCTACTGGCGCATCAGCTACGACAACTTCGAGATGTCGCAGCAGCTGGGCCTGATGGGCTGACACTCCTCCTGATCGGTTCGCGCCGGGCACCGGGTACCCCTCCCCGGTGCCCGGCGCGAAACCGTTGGGTATACGACAAGGGAATTCGTGTGATGGAAAAACGTCTGTCCGGCAACCCTTCTCCGAACGCGTGGATTCGCCGATTCGGTCCGGCGCCCGACGCCCCGCACCGATTGGTTTGCTTTCCGTACGCGGGTGGATCCGCGAGTTATTTCTTCCAATGGATGCGGGCCCTCGCACCCGAAATCGACGTACTCGCCGTGCAATATCCCGGCCGCCAGGAACGTCGCACCGAAACGGTTGTCGACGATATCGACCGGCTCGCCGATCACATTGCCGCGGAATTGCTTCCGTGGCTGGACCGGCCCACCGCGTTCTTCGGCCACAGCATGGGAGCGATCCTCGCCTTCGAGGTCGCGCTGCGACTGGAACGCTCCGGGAACCGGCTCACCGAACTGTTCGTCTCCGGCCGGCGCGCGCCCGCCACCAGCCGCGACGAGCGCACCTACCTGGCCGATGACGCGGAGCTGCTCGACGATGTCGTCCGGCTGGGCGCGACCGACGCCGCCGCGCTCGCCGATCCGGAGATCGCCGCCATGGTGCTTCCGGTCATCCGCGGCGACTACCGCGCCATCGAACGCTACCGGTGGACCGGCGGGCCCCGGGTGCGCTGCGGGATAACGGCGTTCACCGGGGACCTCGATCCCAAGACCACCGTCGCCGAGATGGCCGAATGGCGGTCGCACACGCACGGCGAGTTCGAGTTGCGCGAGTTTCGCGGGGGCCATTTCTTCCTCAACGAGCACGTCGCCGCGCTGCACGCGGAGATCCGGGACCGGGCCACCGGCACCGCCATGTGGTCGAAATAACTGAATTACCAACGGATTACCAACCTGTTCCGACCGCGCGGCTACGTTGAAATCACGCCTTCTGATGGCGTCACTTCCACACCACGTGCCGAATAGGCAAGGGGGAGAGCCGTTTTGAGTTCCAACAACGCCACCGATAATGCCGGGATCGCCGTCATCGGATTCGCGTGCCGCCTACCCGGCGCGGGCAACCCCGCCGAGTTCTGGGAACTGCTGAGCTCGGGCACCAGCGCCATCTCCTCCTGGCCCGACGACCGCGCCGCGTACGCCGGGGCGGGTGACCGTCCCGAGCGGCGCGGCGCGTTCCTGGCCGACGTCGAGGGCTTCGACGCACCCTTCTTCGGGATCTCGCCGCGCGAGGCGGCCGCGATGGATCCGCGCCAGCGGCTGGTGCTCGAACTCGCCTGGGAGGCCCTGGAAGACGCCGGCACCCGGCCCGAGCGGCTGCGCGGCGGCGACACCGCGGTACTGGTCGGCACCCACCGCGACGACTACGCCGCCCTGCTCGGCACCCTGCCCGAGGACGCCATCACCCAGCACAGCCTGACCGGCGCCAGCCGCGGCGTGATCGCCAACCGGGTCTCCTACTTCCTCGGCGTGCACGGGCCCAGCCTGACCGTCGACTCGGTGCAGTCCTCGGCCCTGGTGGCGGTGCATCTGGCCTGCCAGAGCCTGCGCACCGGAGAGGCGTCCACCGCCCTGGTGGCCGGCGTCAACCTGAACCTGTCCGCGGCGACCGCGGTCGCGACCGAGCGCTTCGGCGGCCTCTCGCCCACCGGCACCTCCGCCGCCTTCGACGCGCGCGCCGACGGATTCGTGCGCGGTGAGGGCGCGGTCGCGCTGCTGCTCAAGCCACTGGCCGACGCCATCGCCGCCGGTGACCGCATCCACGGTGTGATCCACGGCAGCGCGGTCAACAACGACGGCGCGACCGAGGGACTCACGGTGCCCGGGCAGGCCGCCCAGGAGCGGGTCCTGCGGGAGGCGTACCGGCGGGCCGGGGTGTCCGCGGCGCAGGTCCAGTACGTCGAGACGCACGGCACCGGGACGCCGGTCGGCGATCCGATCGAGGCGGCCGCGCTGGGCGCGGTACTGGGGTCGGGCCGGACCCGGCCGCTGCCGATCGGCTCGGTGAAGACCAATATCGGGCACCTGGAGGGCGCGGCCGGGCTGGCCGGACTGCTCAAAGTGCTGCTGTGCCTGCGGAACCGGCAGCTGCCGCCGAGCCTGAACTTCTCGGACCCGAACCCCGCGATCCCGTTCGGTGAGCTGAATCTCGCTGTGCAGACCGAGCTTTCGGAGTGGCCCGAGCCTTCCGTGCCGCTGCTGGCGGGGGTGAGCTCGTTCGGGATGGGCGGCACCAACTGCCACCTCGTGGTCGGTGAAGCGCCGGCAACCGAGCCGGTGGCCGAGGCGGGCCGTCCGCTCGCGGTCGCGCCGTGGGTGCTCTCGGCGCGCACGCCCGAAGCGCTCGCCGACCAGGCGACGCGGCTCGCGGAACTCACCGCGCGGGATCCCGCCGATGTGGGCTGGTCGCTTGCCACCACCCGGACGACGTTCGACCACCGCGCCGTGGTCGCCGCGGGCGACGGCCCGGCCCGCCAGCGTGCGCTCGAGGCGCTCGCCGCGGGGCTGCCCGCCCCGCAGCTGGTGACCGGCTCGATCGAGCCGGGCGAGCTCGCGGTGGTGTTCTCCGGCCAGGGCGGTCAGCGGATCGGGATGGGCCTGGAGCTCTACCGCGAATTCCCGGTCTTCGCCGCGGAATTCGACGCCATCGCCGCGCTCCTGGACCGGCCGCTGCGCGACCTCATCGCCACCGGTGAGGACCTGGACCGGACCGGCTACGCGCAGCCCGCGCTGTTCGCGCTGCAGGTGGCGCTGTATCGGCTGGTCGAATCCTGGGGTATCACACCGGATTTCGTCGCCGGACACTCCATCGGTGAGATCGCCGCGGCGCATGTGGCGGGGGTGCTGTCGCGCGCCGACGCGGCCACCCTGGTGGCGGCGCGCGGACGGCTCATGCAGGCGCTGCCGAGCGGCGGGGCCATGATCGCGCTGGAAGCCACCGAGGACGAGGTTGCGCCGCTGCTGGCCGGACTGCCCGAGCTGGGCATCGCCGCCGTCAACGGGCCGCGCGCGGTCGTCATCGCCGGACAGGAGCCCGGCGCGGTCGAGGTCGCCGCCCTGGTGACCGCCATGGGACGGAAGACCAAGCGGCTCAATGTCTCCCACGCCTTCCACTCGCCGCTCATGGAGCCGATGCTCGGCGATTTCGCGGCGGTGGTGCGGACCCTGACCTTCGCACAGCCGACCCTGCGGGCGGTGTCCTCGGTGACCGGGGGACCCGCGCAGGAGTGGGCGTCGGCGGACTACTGGGTGGAGCACATCCGGCAGCCGGTGCGCTTCATGGACGCCGTCCGGGCCCTCGAAACCTACGGCGTGACACAGGCATTCGAGCTCGGCCCCGACGGGGTGTGCTCGGCCATGATCGCCGACGCGGCCGTCGACGCCGAGCGGATCACCGCCGTCCCGGCGCTGCGCCCGGATCGCGACGAACCCGCCACCATCGTGACCGCGGCGGGGCAGCTGTTCACCCGGGGCGCGCGGATCGACTGGCCCGCACTGTTCTCCGGGTCCGGTGCGCGGGTCGTGGACCTGCCGACGTATCCGTTCCAGCGTCGCCGGTACCCGTTGCTGGGCGGTGCTGTCGTACCAGCTGTCGCTCCGGCGGCGACCTCGCGGGCGACGGCTACCGCCGGGCCGGAGGAGGCGGCGGTCGCCGCTCGCGCCATGGCGGGGATCGACGTGGACGCGCTGGTCACCGGCCATATCCGGGCCGTGCTCGGCTTCGACGCCACCGAACGCGTCGACCACCATGCCCGCTTCCGTGACCTCGGGTTCGATTCCCTGCTCGGTGTCGAGCTGCGCAAGGCCCTCGCCCGCGCCACCGACCTGAGCCTGCCCGGCGGACTGCTGTTCGACTACCCGACGCCCGCGGCCCTGATCGACTACCTGAACGCCGCGCTCACCGGCACCGCGAACGACGCTGCGGCCGAGGCGTTCACGGCCGCCGGTGACGAACCCATCGCCATCGTCGGCATGGCCTGCCGCTATCCCGGCGGCATCGCCGGACCCGACGACCTGTGGCGGGTGGTGGCCGACGGCATCGACGCCATCACCGAATTCCCGGCCGACCGCGGGTGGGACGAGGCCCTCTTCGACGGGGACCGGCCCGGCGGCAGCTACGTGCGGCTCGGCGGCTTCCTCGAGCACGCCGACGAGTTCGACGCGGGCCTGTTCGGCATCTCGCCGCGCGAGGCGCTGGCCATGGACCCGCAGCAGCGGCTGCTGCTCGAAACCTCCTGGGAGGCCATCGAACACGCGAGCATCGATCCGCAGTCGCTCGCCGGTTCGCGCACGGGCGTCTTCGTCGGCGCGACCGTCTCGGACTACGGCCCGCGCATGCACACGCCAGCGGCGGGCACCGAGGGCTACGTGCTGACCGGTACCGCCAACAGCGTGATGTCGGGTCGCATCGCCTACCAGCTGGGCCTGCTCGGCCCGGCGCTGACCGTGGACACCGCGTGCTCCTCGTCGCTGGTCGCCATTCACCTCGCGGTGCGCTCGCTGCGCGCGGGGGAGTCCGCCCTGGCGCTGGCCGGTGGCGCGGCCGTGATGGCCAATCCCGGCATGTTCGTGGAGTTCTCGCGCCAGCGCGGCCTCGCGCCCGACGGCCGCTGCAAGCCGTTCGCGGCCGCCGCCGACGGCACGGCATGGGCCGAGGGCGCGGGCGTGCTGCTGCTGGAACGGCTCTCCGACGCGCGCCGCAACGGCCACCGGGTACTCGGTGTCATTCGCGGCACCGCCATCAACCAGGACGGCGCGTCCAATGGCCTGACCGCGCCCAACGGTCCCGCGCAGCGGCGCGTGATCGGCGAGGCCCTCGCCGACGCCGGGCTGACCGCCGGCGCGGTCGACGCGGTGGAGGCGCACGGCACCGGCACCGCGCTGGGCGACCCCATCGAGGCCGACGCCCTGCTCGCGACCTATGGCGCACAGCGTGACTCGGGCCGGCCCCTGTACCTGGGATCGCTGAAATCCAATATCGGCCACGCGCAGGCGGCCGCCGGTGTGGCCGGCGTGATCAAGATGGTGCAGGCCATGCGGCACGGCGTGCTGCCCGGCACCCTGCACCTCGACGCGCCCACCCCGCACGTCGACTGGTCGGCGGGCAGCGTCGAACTGCTGGCCCAGCCGCGCGACTGGCCGCGCGGGGAGCAGCCGCGCCGCGCCGGCGTGTCCTCGTTCGGCATCAGCGGCACCAACGCCCACCTGGTCCTCGAAGAGGCCGAACCCGATTCCCCGGCAACCACGATCCCCGCGACGGCCTCCGGGCCGGTGGCCTGGCTGGTGTCCGGCCGCGACCGTCAGGCCCTGGTCGGCCAGGCGGGCAAGCTGGACGAGTTCCTCGCCGCCCGGCCGGACGCGTCGATCGGCGCGTTCGCACAGTCGCTGGTGCGGACCCGGGCGCTGCTGCCCGAACGCGCGGTCGTGGTCGGCCGCACCCACGCGGATTTCCGAGCCGGTCTGGCTGCCCTGCGTGCCGGAACCGATGCGCCGCAGCTGGTTTCGGGCCGGGCCGCCCGTGCGGTGCGCACGGCGTTCCTGTTCACCGGTCAGGGCGCGCAGCGTCTCGGTATGGGGCAGGAGCTCTACGCCGCCTTCCCTGCGTTCGCCGCGGCCTTCGACCAGGTGTGCGCGGCCTTCGACCCGTGGCTGGCGCTGCCGTTGCGCGAGGTCGTTCGCGACCACGCCGACGCCCTGGACCGGACCGAGTACACCCAGCCCGCCCTGTTCGCGGTGGAGGTGGCGCTCGCCGCGCTGTGCCGCGAGCTGGGCCTGATTCCCGATGCGGTGGCCGGTCATTCGATCGGTGAGCTGGCGGCGTTGCACGTCGCCGGCGGTATCGGATTGGCCGATGCCGCGAAGCTGGTCGCCGCGCGCGGTCGGCTGATGCAGGCGGCGCGAGCGGGTGGGGCGATGATCGCCATCGGCGCGCCCGCCGAGGAGGTCGCCGCCTCCCTCGACGGGTACGCGGTGGACATCGCGGCGGTGAACGGACCTGCCTCCGTGGTGATCTCCGGTGACACCGACGCCGCCGAGGCCGTCGCCGAGCGGTGGCGGGCCGCGGGTCACCGCACGCACACGCTGCGGGTCAGCCACGCCTTCCATTCCGCGCACATGGATTCCGCGCTGGCGGAGTTCCGGGCCGTCGCGGAGTCGGTGTCCTTCACCGACCCCGTGATTCCCGTGGTGTCCGCGCTCTCGCCCGAGCAGGCCGACCTCACCTCGCCCGACTACTGGGTGCGTCAGCTGCGCGGCACCGTGCGCTTCCTGGACGCCGTGCGCCGGCTCGAGGACGACGACATCCGGCTGTTCGTGGAGATCGGCCCCGACGCCGTGCTCACCGCCATGGCCCGCGAATCCTTCGGGGCCCCGGCCTCGATCGCGGTGCCCCTGCTCCGCCGCGGCCGCCCCGAGGACGACACCTTCGTGACCGGTCTGGCCACCGCGCACGTTCACGGCGCGCCCGCCGACCTGACCGCCCTGGTCGAATCGCCGTCGGCCACGGTCGAACTGCCCACCTACGCGTTCCAGCGCGGCAGCTACTGGCTGCGCGGCGGCACCGAGCGTCCCGCCGCCGGACATCCGATCCTCACCACCCGGGTGGACCGCGCGGACCGGGACGAGGTGCTCTTCAGCGGCACCCTGACCACCGCCGAACACGGCTGGCTGCGCGACCACGTCATCGCCGGTGCGCCGATCCTGCCCGCCGCCGCCTTCGTGGACTTCGCCGTCGCCGCGGCGAATCTGCTGGGCGCCGAACAGGTGTCCGAAGTCGTGGTGGAAGCCGCACTGCCGCTCGACGGTTCGGTCGAGGTGCAGCTGATCGCCGGGGCCGCCGGTGCGAACGAGCGGCGGCCCTTCACGATCCACGCCCGCACCGCCGAGGACGCGCCCTGGTCGCGGCACGCCTCCGGATTCTTCGACCTCGCCGCCGTGCCCGCCCCCGGCCTCGGCGACGAGTGGCCCGCGCCGGATGCCGTCGAGGAGCCGATCGAGCACGCCTACGACCGGCTCGCCGGCCTCGGCTACCAGTACGGCGCCGCCTTCCGTGGCCTGACCCGCTGGTGGCGCACCGACGACGCGCTGTTCGCGGAAGTCCGGCTGCCCGATGCCCGCATCGACGAGGCCGGTCGCTACGGTCTCCATCCCGCGCTGCTCGATGCCGTACTGCACCCGCTGGTGCTGGACCTGGCCGATGCCGCCGGGCTCCGGGAGATGCTGCTGCCGTACGCGTTCTCCGCGGTGCGCGTGAGCCTTCCGGGCGCGAGCGCGCTGCGCGCCCGGCTGATCCGCACCGGCCGGACGTCGGCCGAGATCACCGTCACCACCGATGACGGCACCCCGGTCGCCGTCATCGGGGCGCTGGACTTCCGGCCCACCGCCGTCGCGGGCTTGGTCACCAGGCCGCCGCTGTACGCCCTGGCCTGGCAGCCGCTGCCTGAATCCGAGTCCACCGGAACCGAAGTCGAGACCCTCGTCCTCGAACCCGGAGACACTCCCGAACAGGTGCACGCGGCCACGATCCTGGCCACCGAATCGATCCAGCGCCACCTGGCCGAGGCGAGCTCGCCGCTCGTCCTCGTCACCCGCGGCGCGGTGGCCACCACCGCGGGCGAGCGGGTCGACGATCTCGCCGGCGCCGCCGTGTGGGGCCTGGCCCGCGTCGCCGCCACCGAACACCCCGGACGGGTGCTGGTGCTCGACATCCCGGCGCGGGACGAGATCGGGGACTGGCCGAACCGCGCCGCCGCCTCCGGGGAAGCCCAGCTCGCCGTCCGCGACGGCGCGCTGCACATCCCCCGGGTCGCCACGCGCACCACCGAATTCACCGACGCCCCGATCCGCGCCGACGGCACCGCGCTGATCACCGGCGGCACCGGCGGACTCGGCGCGCTGTTCGCCCGCCACCTGGTCGTCGAACACGGTGTGCGCCACCTGCTGCTGGTCAGCCGCCGCGGCCCGGCCACCCCGGGCGCCGAGGAGCTGACCGCCGACCTGCGCGCCGCCGGTGCGACCGTCGAGGTGCTCGCCGCCGATATGGCCGATCCGAATGCCGTCGCCGGGGTCCTCGCCGCGATCCCCGCCGACCGTCCGCTGCGGGTGGTCGTGCACGCGGCGGGCACGCTCGCCGACGCCATGATCGACACGCTGACCGCCGAGCAGATCCACACCGTGCTGCGCCCGAAGGTCGACGCCGCCTGGCAGCTGCACCGGGCCACGGCCGCACTGGATCTCGACGCGTTCATCCTGTTCTCCTCGCTGTCGGGCACCATCGGCACGGCGGGACAGGGCAATTACGCCGCCGCCAACGCCTACCTCGACGGCCTCGCCGCCCATCGCGCCGCCGCCGGCTTGCCCGCGCGCTCCCTGGCGTGGGGCCTGTGGGACACCTCGGTCGGCATGGGGACGGGTCTGTCCGCCGCCGATATCGAGCGCTGGAAGCGCCTGGGCGCACCGCCGCTGACCGTCGAGGCGGGCCTGGCGCTGTTCGACACCGCGCTCGGCAGCCCCGAACCGGTCGTGGTCGCGGCGACCATCGACTACGGCGTGCCCGCCGCGGCCGCCCCGGCCATCCTGCGCGCACCCGTGCGCCGGGGGAACCGGACCGCGGGCGGCACCTGGGCCGACCGCATGACCGCCCTCGCCGACGACCGGCGCGCCGACGCGCTGCTGGAGTACGTGCTGAGCGTGAGCGCTGCCGTGCTGGGCCATGATTCGGCCTCCGGCCTCGACGCCGACAGCGCCTTCCGGGAACTGGGCTTCGACTCGCTGGCCGGGCTCGAACTGCGCAACCGGATCGGCGCCGAGACCGGTTTCACCCTGGGCGCGACCGTCGTCTTCGACCACCCGTCGCCGACCGCGCTGGCCACCCACCTTGGGGAACTGCTGCGGCCGAAGCAGCCCGCCACCGCCACGGTGGCGGTGAAAGCCCGTGCTGCCCAAGACGATCCGATCGTGATCGTCGGTATGGCCTGCCGCTATCCCGGCGACGTCCGCACACCCGGTCACCTGTGGCAGCTCGTCGCCGACGGTGTCGACGCCATCGGCGAGTTCCCGGTCAACCGGGGGTGGAACGTGGACGAGCTCTACGATCCGCGCTCCGAACGGCCGGGCACCTCCTCGACCAAGAACGGCGGCTTCCTCTACGACGCCGACCTGTTCGACGCCGACTTCTTCGGCATCTCCCCGCGCGAGGCCACGGCCACCGACCCGCAGCAGCGCCTGCTGCTCGAAACCGCCTGGGAGGCCATGGAATACGCGGCCATCGACCCGGCGACCCTGCGCGGCAGCCGCACCGGCGTCTTCACCGGCGCCATGTACGACGACTACGCCATCCGGGTGCAGGGCGCGGCGGGCGAATTCGAGGGCCTGCTGCTGGCGGGCAACCTGTCCAGCGTGATCTCCGGTCGCCTGGCCTACACCTTCGGCTTCGAGGGTCCCGCGATCACGGTCGACACCGCCTGTTCGTCCTCGCTGGTGGCCATGCACCTGGCCGCGCAGTCGCTGCGCAGCGGCGAATGCGATCTCGCGGTCGCCGGCGGCGTCACCGTCATGTCCACCCCGAACACCTTCGTCGAGTTCTCCCGGCAGCGCGGCCTGTCCGCCGACGGCCGCTGCAAGGCGTTCGGCGCCGACGCCGACGGCACCGGCTGGTCCGAGGGCGTGGGACTGGTCGTGCTGCAACGACTCTCCGACGCCCGCGCCGCCGGGCACGAGGTGCTGGCCGTGCTGCGCGGCACCGCCGTCAACCAGGACGGCGCGTCCAACGGCCTGACCGCGCCGTCGGGCCCCGCGCAGGAACGGGTGATCCGCGCGGCCCTGGCCGACGCCGGACTGTCCGCCGCCGAGGTGGACGCCGTGGAAGCGCACGGCACGGGCACCCGGCTGGGCGACCCGATCGAGGCGCAGGCGCTACTCGCCACCTACGGCAGCGACCGCGCCGCCGACCGGCCGCTGTGGCTCGGATCGCTGAAGTCGAATATCGGTCACTCGCAGGCGGCTTCGGGCGTGGGCGGCGTGATCAAGATGATCGAGGCCATGCGCCGGGGCGTGCTGCCGCGCACCCTGCACGCCGAAACGCCCAGCCCGCACGTGGACTGGTCCTCGGGCGCGGTGCGCCTGCTGACCGAGGCCCGGCCGTGGCCGGAGACCGGGCAGCCCCGCCGGGCCGGTGTGTCGTCGTTCGGTGTCAGCGGCACCAACGCGCACGTCATTCTCGAGCAGCCCGCCCCGCGGACCGCCGTCGCGGTCGCCCCGGAGCAGCCGGTGCCCTGGATCCTGTCCGCCAAGGACGACGCCGGACTGCGGGAGGTCGCCGCCCGGCTGCGCGACCACCTGGCCGACACCGACGCTCGCCCGGCCGATCTCGGCCTCACCCTCGCGACCGGACGCGCGCGGCACGATGTGCGCGCCGCCATCACCGGTGAGCCCGCCGAGCTGGCCCGGGCCCTCGACGACATCGCTGCGGACCGGCCGAACACCGCCGTCGCCCGGGCGCAGCGGGGATCGCGCGGGAAGCTGGGCATGCTGTTCACCGGGCAGGGCAGTCAGCGGCTCGGGATGGGCCGCGAACTGTACGAGACCTCACCGGTTTTCGCGGGCGTCTTCGACGAGATCTGCGCGCTGCTGGACCCCGGTCTGGCGCGCCCGCTGCGCGAAGTGCTGTTCGCTCCGGAGGACTCCGCCGACTCGGCGCTGCTCGACCAGACGCATTTCGCGCAGGCCGCGCTGTTCGCCGTCGAGACGGCCCTGTACCGGACCGTCGAAAGTCACGGTCTGCGACCGGATTACCTGACCGGCCACTCGATCGGCGAGGTCGCCGCCGCCCACGCGGCCGGGGTGCTCGACCTGGCCGACGCCGCGACGCTGGTCTCGGCGCGCGGACGGCTCATGCAGGCGGCCCGCTCGCACGGCGCGATGATCGCCGTCGAGGCCACCGAGGCGGAGCTGGCCCCGGACCTGGCGGGATACGGCGACGCCGTGGTGATCGCCGCGATCAACGGCCCGCGTTCGACCGTCATCTCCGGTGACGCCGACGCCGCCGCCGCGGTCGCCGAGCTGTGGCGCGAACGCGGCCGCAAGGTGCGGCAGCTGCCGGTCAGCCATGCCTTCCACTCCCCGCACATGGACGACGTGCTCGACGAATTCCACCGCGCCATCGCGCATCTGGACTTCCGGCCGCCGACCATTCCCCTGGTCTCCAATGTCACCGGAACCCTGGCCACGGTGGAGGAGGTGACCGATCCCGGGTACTGGGTCCGCCACATCCGCCTCGCGGTGCGCTTCCTCGACGGCATCCGCTACCTCGAGAGCGCCGGCGTCACCGACTTCGTGGAGATCGGGCCCGACGGGGTGCTCTCCGCGCTGGCGCAGCAGACCCTCACCGCCACCGACGGTTTCGCCGCGCCCGTGCTGCGTCGCGGCCGTTCGGAGCGGCAGACCCTGACCGCGGCGGTGGCGATCGCGGGTATGCGCGGCCATCGCGTGGACTGGGACAGCCTGTACCCCGGCGCGCGTCGGGTGGCCGCGCCCACCTACCCCTTCCAGCACAAGCGGTACTGGCTCGAACCTGCGGGCCGGACACTGAATCTCGCCGGTCTGGGCCTGGGAGCCGCCGACCACGAGCTGCTGGGTGCGGCCGTCCCGATCGCCAATCGCGACGAGGTCCGGTTCACCACGCGCCTGAGTGTCGAATCCGTGCCGTGGCTGGCCGATCACGCCCTCGACGGCCTGCCGGTCGTGGCGGGCACGGCGCTGGTCGACATGGTCCTGCACGCCGCGGGCCGGGTCGGCTGCGACGAACTGGCCGAACTCACCATCGGCGCCCCGCTGGTGCTGCCGCCGGGCGGCGCCACCGTCCAGGTCGGCATCGGGCTGCCCGACGAACTGGGCCGCCGCAGTGCCGAAGTCCATTCGCGCCGCGGCGACGACGGCGAATGGGTCACGCACGCGAGCGGATTCGTGGTCGCCCGCACCGAGGACCGCAGCGCGGGCACGGTCGGGGCGATCGACGACTCCGAATTCGACCTCACCGGCGTCTACGAGCGGCTGCACGACCTCGGCTACCAGTACGGTCCCGCGTTCCAGGGGCTGAAGCGGGTGCGCCGCACCGACGAATCCCGGTTCGTCGCGGTCGAACTCCCCGAGGCGCGGCACGGCGACCACGTCGACCTGCACCCGGCCCTGCTCGACGCCGCGCTGCACGCGCTGCTGCCCGGCGTCACCGACGAGTCGGCCCGGTCGTGGCTGCCCTTCGCCTGGAGCGGCGTGCGGATCCACGCGACCGGAGCGACCGCGCTGCGGGTGCGCATCGACGTGGAGGACGCCAGCGCCGACGCGCTGCGGGTATCGCTGCACGCCGACGATCCGGCCGGAGCGCCGGTGGCCACCGTCGATTCACTGGTCCTGCGGGCCCGCACCGCCGTCACGGCCGCCACCGAGGTGGACGGGCTGCTCGTGCCGCGACTGCGGCCCGTGCGGACCGCGGGCGACGGCGTCGGGGTGCAGATCATCGAAGCGCCCACCGGCTCGCCCAAGGCCGTGCTGCACGCCACCCTGGAGACCATCCGCGACTGGCTCGCGCAGTCCGAGGGGCAGCGGCTCGCGATCGTCACCGCCGCGGGCGAACTCGGCCACGCGGGCATCCGCGGCCTGGTCCGGTCGGCGGAGGCGGAGAACCCGGGCCGGGTCACCGTCGTCGAGATCGACCAGTCCGAACGCTCGCGCGACGTCCTGGACCAGGCCGCCGCCACGGGTGAACCGCACGTCGTGGTGCGCGACGGCGAACTGTTCGCGCCCCGCCTCGAGCGGATGCGGCAGGTGGCGGGGGAGACCCCGGACTGGTCGCGGGGCACGGTCCTGATCACCGGCGGCACCGGCACCCTGGGCGCCCTGCTGGCCCGCCACCTGGTGGCCGAGCACGGCGCCCGGGACCTGCTGCTCCTCAGCCGCCGCGGCCCCGCCGCTCCCGGCGCGGCCGAATTGAGCTCGGAGCTGGCCGAATTCGGTGCGCGGGTCGCCATCGTGGCCGCCGACGTGACCGATCGCGCCGCGCTCGCCACCGCCATCGGCGACCGCACCATCGGCGCGGTCGTGCACACCGCGGGCCTCACCGAGGACGGCGTGGTCACCGCCCTCACCCGCGAACAACTCGACCGGGTGCTGCGGCCCAAGCTCGACGCGGCCTGGCACCTGCACGAACTCACCCTCGCCCACCAGCCCTCGGCCTTCGTCCTGTACTCCTCGGTGGCCGGCCTGCTCGGCACCGCCGGCCAGGCGAACTACGCGGCCGCCAACACCTACCTGGACGGTCTCGCCGAACACCGGCACGCCCAAGGCCTGCCCGCGACCTCGCTGGCATGGGGCCTGTGGGCCGGGAGCAGCGAACTCAGCGGCCACCTCGAGGACGTGGACCTGCGGCGGCTCGCCCGCTCGGGTCTGCTGCCCCTCGACCCGGCCGAGGCCCTGGATCTGTTCGACGCCGCCGTCCGCACCGGGGAACCGGTGCTCGCGGTGACCCGAATCGACCAGGAAGCCCTGCGCGCCAACGAGTCCGGGGTGCCCGCACCGCTGCGGGACCTGGTGCGCACCAAGGCGCGCCGCGCCGCCGCGGCGGCCTCGGCCGCACCGGACTTGTCGGCCCGGCTGGCCGGACTCGACCCCGACGCGCGCATCCAGGCGCTCGCCGATCTGGTCCGGGCCCGCGCCGCCGCGGCCCTGGGCCACGACGACGACTCCGCCGTCACCCGGGACCGGTCCTTCCAGGAGCTGGGATTCGACTCCCTCATGGCGGTCGAACTGCGCAACGACATCGGCAAGGCGCTCGGCCTGGCGCTGCCCGCCACGCTGATCTTCGATCACGCCAACCCGGCGGCCCTGGCCGAACACCTGGCCGGACAGCTCGGATTCGACACCGGCACCACCGAAGTGCCCGTGCTCGAACTGATCGACGGCCTGCGCCCGTCCATCACGGCCGCGCTGACCGACACCGCCACCGGCCAGGCCGCGGCCATCGCGGCCCGGTTGCGGGAACTGCTGAGCCTGGTCACCGCCGACACCGGCTTCGAGGGCGATCTCGACGCGGCGACCGACGACGAGCTCTACGCGCTCATCGACGAGCTCGACTGAATTCCCCTACCTCCCTTCCTCTTCCGACCTCAACCGAAAGGCGGCGGCCGATGTCCGACCAGGCGAAGCTGCGCGAATACCTCAAGCGTGCGATCGCGGATTCCCACCAGGCCCGCAAGCAGCTGGCCGCCGTCGAGGAATCGATGCGCGAGCCGATCGCCGTGGTGGGACTGGGATGTCGCTATCCGGGCGGGGTCGTGAACCCGGCGGGACTGTGGGACCTGGTCACCCGGGGCGCGGACGCGGTCTCGGAATTCCCGACCAACCGCGGCTGGGACCTGGGCTCGCTGTTCGACAGCGACGCCGCGCAGGCGGGCCGGTCCTACAGCCGCGGCGGCGGATTCCTCCTCGACGCGGACCGGTTCGACGCGGGCTTCTTCGGACTGTCCCCGCGCGAGGCGCTGGCCATGGACCCGCAGCAGCGGCTGCTGCTCGAAACCGGCTGGGAGGCTTTGGAATCGGCGGGGCTGGTGCCGCGTGCGCTGCGCGGCACCCAGACCGGCGTGTTCGCCGGTCTCATGTACTCCGACTACGGGGCGCGGCCCGGTGTGGGCGGGGAGTTCGAAGGCTATCTGTTCGCCGGCAGCGCGGGCAGTATCGCGGTGGGCCGCCTGGCGTATCTGCTGGGTCTGGAGGGTCCGGCGATCTCGGTCGACACCGCGTGCTCGTCCTCGCTGGTGGCGCTGCACCTGGCGGCGCAATCCCTGCGGCGCGGGGAATGCGACCTGGCGCTGGCCGGTGGCGTCACGGTGATGTCGACGCCGCAGGCGTTCGTGGAGTTCTCCCGCCTGCGCGGTCTGTCGGAGGACGGCCGCTGCCGCTCCTACGGCGCCGGCGCCGACGGCACCGGCTGGGCCGAGGGCGCTGGTTTGCTGGTGCTGCAACGCTTGTCGGACGCGGTGGCGGCGGGGCGTGAAGTCCTGGCGGTCATCCGCGGCAGCGCGATCAATCAGGACGGCGCGTCCAACGGCCTGACCGCGCCGTCGGGCCCCGCGCAGGAGCGCGTGATCCGGGCGGCCCTGGCCGACAGCCGCCTGTCCGCCGGTGAGGTCGACGCCGTGGAAGGCCACGGCACCGGCACCCGGCTCGGCGACCCGATCGAGGCGCGGGCCCTGCTCGCCACCTACGGCAGCGATCGGGGCGATCGGCAGCCATTGCTGCTGGGCTCGCTGAAGTCCAACTTCGGGCATTCCCAGGCCGCCGCGGGCGTGGGCGGCGTGATCAAGATGATCGAGGCCATGCGGCACGGCGTGCTGCCCCGCACCCTGCACGCGGAAACCCCCACCCCCGAAGTGGATTGGTCCTCGGGGGCGGTGGAGCTGCTCGTCGAGCCGCGGGACTGGCCCGAGACGGGTCAGCCGCGCCGTGCCGGTGTGTCGTCGTTCGGGTTCGGCGGCACCAATGCGCACGTGATCGTCGAACAGGCACCGGTACCGGAAGCCGCTGAGCCGCAACCGGTCACGGTGGAACTGCCCGTGGTGCCGTGGCTCGTCTCGGGCCGCACCCCCGAGGCCGTGGAAGCGCAGACCGCCAGACTGCGTGAGTACGTGGCGGGTTCGCCCGCCACCGAACTGGATATCGCCTACTCACTGGCCACCGCGCGCACCGCCTTCGAGCACCGCACCGTGCTGTGGCCGGGCGCGGACGCCGCCGACACCGCGCCCATCGTCGCCGGTGACGGCGGGCTGGGCGTGGTCTTCACCGGCCAGGGCGCGCAGCGGATCGGCATGGGCGCGGAACTGGCGGCCCGCTTCCCGGTCTACGCCGAGGCCCTGAACGAGATCGCGGCCCTGCTGGACCCGCTGCTCGGCCGCTCGCTGCGGGAACTGATCACGAGCGGCGAAGGACTCGACGGCACCGGGATGGCGCAGCCCGCGCTGTTCGCCGTCGAGGTCGCCCAGTGGCGGCTGCTGCGCTCCTGGGGCGTGAATGTCCGTGCGGTGGCGGGCCATTCGGTGGGTGAGTTCGCGGCCGCGCACGTGGCCGGTGTGCTCTCGCTCGCCGACGCGGCTCGTCTGGTGGCCGCGCGTGGCGCGTTGATGCAGGCGCTGCCGACGGGTGGCGCGATGGTCGCGGTCTCGGTGTCGGAGGCGACGGTGCTTCCGTTGCTGGGCGATCAGGTGTCGATCGCGGCGGTGAACGGTCCGGAGTCCGTGGTCCTGTCGGGCCCGGAGGACGCCGTTCTGGCGGTTGTCGCTCGGCTGGATTGCCGTCACAAGCGGTTGACCGTGAGCCACGCCTTCCATTCGGCCCTGATGGACCCCATGCTCGAGCAGTTCCGCGCGGCCGCCGAGACCATCACCTACTCGCCGTCCACCATCCCGTTCGTCTCCACGCTCACCGGCCAGGTCACCGAGCCGGCGGGCGCGGACTACTGGGTGGACCAGGTGCGCGGGGCCGTCCGCTTCGCCGACGCCGCGACGACGCTCGCCGGGCTCGGCGTCGGCGCCATCGCCGAGATCGGCCCCGACGCCGTGCTCACACCGCTGCTGGAAGCCGTCACCGACACCCCCGCGATCGCGCTGCAGCGCCGCGACAGCGCCGAAGCCGACACCCTGGTCCGCGGCCTCGCGGGCCTGCACACGCACGGTATCGGCATCGACTGGGAGGCGTTCTTCGCCGGCACCGGCGCCCGCCGGGTCGCGCTGCCCACCTACGCGTTCCAGCGCGAGCGGTACTGGCTGCACCCGAACACGGCCTCGGCCGCCTCGGGTTTCGACCCGGTCGACCACCCGATCCTCACCGGCGTCCTGCACCTGTCCGATATCGACGGCGCGCTGCTCACCGGTGTGCTCGACCCCAATACCCAGCCCTGGCTGACCCAGCACACCATCGACGGCTCCACCATCGTCCCCGGCACCCTGCTGCTCGAGCTGGCCTTCCGGGCCGCCGCCGAAATCGCCGAAGAACCCTCCCGGGTCGAGGAATTCACCATCGCCGCGCCCCTGGAACTCACCGATCAGCCGGTGACGATCCGGGTCAGCGTCGCCGCCGCCGACGGCGACGGCAAGCGACCGGTGGAGATCCGTTCCCGCGTGGCGGGCGGCCAGGACTGGCGACTGCACGCCACCGGCCTGCTGGGTGAGGCCGACCCGAGCATCGACCCCGGTGTCATCGGGGAGTGGCCCCCGCGCGGCGCGCAGGAGGTCGACCTCACCGGGGCCTACGATCGCGCGGCCGACCACGGCTACGAGTACGGCCCGGTGTTCAACGGTCTGCGCAAGCTGTGGCGTCGCGGCGAGGACCTGTTCGCCGAACTGGTCCTCGACGACGAGTACGCCGCCGGGGCCGACCGGTTCACCGTGCACCCCGCCCTGCTCGACGCCGCGGCGCACGCCCTGGTCCCGGGCATCTCCGACACCGATCGGCCCGCGCTACTGCCGTTCTCGTGGTCCGGGGTCACGATCCCCGCCTTCCCGGCGACGGCGCTGCGGGTCCGGATCATCCCGGCCGGGCGCGGCGCGGTCGCCATGCTCATCGCCGACGAATCCGGCGCGACCCTCATCGCCGTGGACGCCCTGGCCCTGCGCCCCCAGGCCGCCGCCGGTGCGGACCAGACGCTGTTCGAGCTGGAGTGGAGCGAAATCCCCACTCCCGCCGCGATATCGGATCGCGGCGGGTGGGCGGCGGTCGGCGAAGTGCCGGGCGTGGCGACCCGATACGCCGAGCTGGACCAGGTCACCGGCACACCCGCCGTCGTCGTGGTCAAGCTGCCCGCCGCCGACCAGGGCGCGGAGATTCCTTCCGCCGCACACGATGTCGTCCATCGCACCCTCGCGGTCGTGCGCACCGCCATCCTCGACGAGCGGTTCGCGAATTCCCGTCTGGTGTTCCTCACCGAGTCCGCGGCCGGTCCTGCCGCCGCGAACCTGCCGCAGGCCGGAGCCTGGGGCTTGGTCCGCGCGGCCCAGACCGAACACCCGGACCGCTTCACCCTCATCGACGTCGACGCGGAACCCGGTTCGTGGGACGCCCTCGATGCCGCCATCGCGAGCGGTGAGCCGCAGGTGGCGATTCGCGCCGGGGCGCTGCATGTCCCGCGCCTCATCCGCGCCCGCGCCGCCACCGTCGACACCGATCCGTGGACGCAGGGGACCGTGCTGATCACCGGCGGCACCGGCACCCTCGGCGCGGCCCTCGCCCGGCATCTGGTCGATACCCACGGCACTCGCTCGCTGCTGCTGCTGAGCCGCCGCGGACCCGACGCGCCCGGCGCGCCCGACCTGCGGGCCGAATTGACCGAGCACGGAGCGGAAGTCACGATCCTGGCCTGCGACGTCACCGATCCGGCCGAGCTGGCCGCCGTCGTCGCCGCGCACCCGGTGCACGCGGTCGTGCACACCGCCGGCGTGCTCGCCGACGGCATCGTGGAATCGCTGACCCCCGACCAGGTCACCGGTGTGCTGCGGCCCAAGGTCGACGCGGCGTGGGCGCTGCACCAGGCCACCCGCGACCTGGATCTCGGTGCGTTCGTGCTGTTCTCGTCGCTGGCGGGTCTGGTCGGCACGGCGGGCCAGGCGAACTACGCCGCCGCCAACACCTTCCTGGACGCGCTCGCCGAGCACCGCCGCTCGCTCGGGCTGCCCGCGGTGTCCCTCGCCTACGGCCTGTGGGAGCAGGCCAGCGGCATCACCGACGAGATGAGCGCCGTCGACCGCGAGCGCATCCGCCGCATCGGCGTCCTGCCGCTGCCGACCGCCGCCGGGCTGCACGCCTTCGATGTCGCCACGGCCCTCGACGTCCCGCTGCTCGCGGTCACCGGCCTCGACATCGCCGCCCTGCGGTCCGCCGGCGACGTCCCGACGATGTTCCGCCGCCTGGCCCCCGCGACCCGCGCCCGCAAGGCTCCGCGCGACGGCTTCGCCGCCCGCCTGGCCCAGCTGTCCGAGACCGAGCGCGCCGCGGCCCTGCTGGACCTGGTCCGCACCAATGCCGCGGCGGTCCTGGGACATTCGGGCTCCAGTGCCGTCGGCGCGGACCGGTCCTTCCAGGATCTCGGGTTCGATTCGCTGACCGCGGTCGAACTGCGCAACCGGCTGGCCGAGGCCACCGGCGTGCGCCTGCCCGCCACCCTGGTCTTCGACTACCCGACGCCCGCCACCCTGTCGGAGCGGTTGTCCGGTGAGCTGGTCGGCGCGAAGCCGAGGGCCGCGGCGACGGCCACGGTGGCCGCCCGGGACGACGAACCGATCGCCATCGTCGGCGTCGGCTGCCGCTACCCCGGCGGCGTCACCGATCCGGAACAGTTGTGGGACCTCGTGTTCCGCGGCGTCGACGCGGTCTCGGAATTCCCCACCAACCGCGGCTGGGACCTGGGCTCCCTGTTCGACAGCGACGCCGAACAGGCCGGACGGTCCTACAGCCGCGGCGGCGGATTCCTGATGGACGCCGACCTGTTCGACGCGGGCTTCTTCGGGCTGTCCCCGCGCGAAGCCCTGGCCGTCGACCCGCAGCAGCGCATGCTGCTCGAAACCGGCTGGGAAGCATTGGAATCCGCGGGCATCGTGCCCCGCAGCCTGCGCGGCTCCCGGACCGGCGTGTTCGCGGGCGTGATGTACTCCGACTACGGCGCTCGCCCCGGCGTCGGCGGCGAACACGAGGGCTACCTGTTCGCCGGCAGCGCGGGCAGCATCGCGGTGGGCCGCCTGGCATACTCGCTGGGCCTGGAAGGACCCGCGATCTCGGTCGACACGGCCTGCTCGTCGTCCCTGGTGGCGCTGCACCTGGCCGCGCAGTCCCTGCGCCGCGGCGAATGCGATCTGGCCTTGGCCGGCGGCGTGACCGTCATGTCCACGCCGCAGGCGTTCGTGGAGTTCTCCCGGCTGCGCGGTCTGTCCGTGGACGGCCGATGCCGGTCCTTCGGCGCGGGCGCCGACGGCACCGGCTGGGCCGAAGGCGCGGGACTGCTCGCGCTGCAACGACTCTCCGACGCGCGCCGCGAGGGCCGCGAGGTGCTGGCCGTGCTGCGCGGCTCGGCCGTCAACCAGGATGGCGCGTCCAACGGGCTGACCGCGCCCAACGGCCCCTCCCAGGAACGCGTCATCCGCGACGCGCTCGCCGACGCCGCCCTGCTCGCCTCCGAGGTCGACGCGGTCGAGGGCCACGGCACCGGCACCCGCCTCGGCGACCCGATCGAGGCCCAGGCCCTGCTCGCCACCTACGGCAGCGACCGGGCGGGGGACCGTCCGCTGCTGCTGGGCTCGCTCAAATCCAACTTCGGGCACTCGCAGGCGGCCGCGGGCGTGGGCGGCGTGATCAAGATGATCGAGGCCATGCGCCGGGGCGTGCTGCCGCGCACCCTGCACGCGGAAACCCCGTCGCCCGAGGTGGATTGGTCCGCCGGGTCGGTGGAACTGCTGAACGAGGTGCGGGACTGGCCCGAGACCGGTCAACCGCGCCGGGCCGGTGTGTCGTCGTTCGGTTTCGGCGGCACCAACGCGCACGTCATCGTCGAACAGGCCCCGGATCCGGAAGCGGCCGAGCCGCAGGCGGTCTCGCTGGAACTGCCGGTGGTGCCGTGGCTGATCTCCGGCCGCACGCCGGCCGCGGTCGACGCCCAGGCGGCCCGGCTGCGGGAGTTCCTCGCGAATTCGACCGGGCGGGAACTGGATATCGCGTACTCGCTGGCCACCGCACGCACCCCCTTCGAGCACCGGGCCGCCGTGGTCGGCGGCGACACCGGGGAACTGGTCGCCGCGCTCGCCGACACCCTGCCGGTCACGGCGCGATCGGGCGGCACCGCCTTCGTCTTCACCGGCCAGGGCGCGCAGCGCCTCGGCATGGGAATGGGCCTGTACGAACGCTTCCCGGTCTTCGCCGCCGCGTTCGACGAGGCCGCCGCGCACCTCGACCCGCTGCTGGGCCGGTCGCTGCGCGAGCTGATCACCACCGGCGACGGTCTCGACGGCACCGGGATGGCGCAGCCCGCGCTGTTCGCCGTCGAGGTCGCCTTGGCGCGACTGCTGGCGCACTGGGGGATTCGCTGCGACTACGTCGCCGGGCATTCGGTGGGTGAGTTCGCGGCCGCGCACGTGGCCGGTGTGCTCTCGCTCGCCGACGCGGCTCGTCTGGTGGCCGCGCGTGGCGCGTTGATGCAGGCGCTGCCGACGGGTGGCGCGATGGTCGCGGTCTCGGTGTCGGAGGCGACGGTGCTTCCGTTGCTGGGCGATCAGGTGTCGATCGCGGCGGTGAACGGTCCGGAGTCCGTGGTCCTGTCGGGCCCGGAGGACGCCGTTCTGGCGGTTGTCGCTCGGCTGGATTGCCGTCACAAGCGGTTGACCGTGAGCCACGCCTTCCATTCGGCCCTGATGGACCCCATGCTCGACGAGTTCCGCGCTGTCGCGGAATCGGTCACCTACTCCACACCGGCCATCCCGTTCGTCTCGACCGTCACCGGTCGGATCGCCGAGCCCACCACCGCGCGGTACTGGGTCGACCAGATTCGCCGGCCGGTCCGGTTCGCGGATGCCGCAACCACATTGGCCGCGCTCGACGTCACCGTGCTGGCCGAGGTCGGACCCGACGCGGTGCTCACACCGCTGGCCGACCAGGTCACCGACACCGCCGCCATCGCCCTGCAACGACGCGACACCGACGAGGCCCACACCCTCATCGCGGGTGTGGCGCAGCTGCACTCCCTCGGCGCGACCGTCGACTGGGAGGCGTTCTTCACCGGCACCGGCGCGCGCCGGGTCGCCCTGCCCACCTACGCGTTCCAGCGCGACCGGTACTGGCTGCACCCGACCGCTCCCACCGCCACCTCGGGATTCGACCCGATCGAGCACCCCGTGCTGACCGGCGTCCTGCACCTGCCCGACGCCGACAGCGTGCTGCTCACCGGCGGCCTGAACCCGAACGCGCTGCCCTGGCTGGCCTCCCACAGCACGCCCGCCACCACCCTGGTCCCGCCCGCGGTCCTCATCGACCTGATGCTGCGGGCCGGCGACGAAGTCGGCGCGGACCACATCGAACAGCTGGAACTGACCCGCCCGCTCACCGTCCCCGCGGGCCAGGAGGCCCAGCTGCACGTGGTCATCGGCGCGGCCGACGACACCGGCCGCCGCACCGCGGGAATCCGGGCCAGATCCGCGGGCGGCACCTGGACCGCCATCGCCACCGGCGCCCTGGCCCGCGGCGGCGATCCGGGCACCCCGGTGCTGGCCGACCAGCCCGCCGAGCATCACCTGCCCGCCGAATCGGCCGTGCAGGCCACCGGATTCGCCCTGCACCCGGAACTGCTGGACGCGGCCCTGCCGAGCACCCTCGGCGCGGATTCACTGCTGGCACCGGTCATCTGGCGGAACGTCCGCCTGTACGCCACGGGCGCGGACGCGGTCCGGGCCCACGTGCGACCGGTGGACGGGGACGCGGTCACCGCGTATCTGACCGATCCGGCCGGGAACCCGGTGTTCAGCGCCGAAGCTGTCGAACTCCGGACCCTGGAACTCGGCATCGACGGTGAAACCGGCAGCGACACAGTGCGAACCGCGCCGGTTCGCCCGGCAGCCGTCACCGCCGACACCGCCGAGGTCTTGCGGACCCGGCTCGCCGATCTCGACGAGACCCGGCAGCTCGACGCCGTGGTGGACACCGTTCGCGCCCAGCTGGCCGCGGTCCTCGGCATCGCCGACCCCCTGAGCATCGAAGCCGACCGTCCGTTCCAGGAACTCGGCATGGACTCCATGACCGCGGTGCAGCTGCGCAACCGGCTCTCCCTGGCGACCGGAACCACGTTGCCCGCCACCGCCGTCTTCGACCGGCCCACTCCGGCCGACCTGGCCGCGTTCGTCCTCAACGCCCTGCGCCCGCCCGCCCCCGCCGACGTGCTGTGGGCGGAGCTGGACCGGTGGGAACGCGTCGCCGACGACCTGGGCGAGGCCGACCGCGACCGGATCGCCGAGCGGCTGCGCGAGCTGGCCGGACGCTGGGCGACGACCCCCGCCACCGAGAACCCCGCGACCGAGGCCGTCGACGCACACCTCGCCACCGCCTCGGCCGAGGAACTCCTGAGCTTCATCGACGGCGAACTCGGCCGCATTTCCGACCACGAGCTGGGCTGAAAGAGGACACCGGCAATGCCTGAAGACAAAAAACTGGTCGAGTACCTGCGCTGGGCCACAGCCGAACTCACCAAGGCCAAGGGCCGCATCACCGAACTCGAAGCCGCGTCGGCCGAACCCATCGCGGTCGTGGCGCAGGCCTGCCGCTACCCGGGCGGCGTGAACTCCGCCGCCCAGCTGTGGGACCTGGTCGACACCGGCACCGACGCCATCACCGAATGGCCCGCCGACCGCGGCTGGGACGTCGCGGCCCTCTACGATCCCGACCCCGAGCACATCGGCACCTCGACCACCCGCTACGGCGGATTCATCGACCACGCCACCGATTTCGACGCCGGACTGTTTGGCATCTCCCCGCGCGAGGCCCTCGGCATGGACCCCCAGCAGCGGGTCGTGCTCGAAACCGCCTGGGAACTCTTCGAATCCGCGGGCATCGACCCGACATCGCTGCGCGGCAGCGGCACCGGCGTCTTCGTCGGCGCCGGCGAGCAGAGCTACCTCGACCTGGCCGCGCCGCCGGACCTCGAGGGCTACGCCATGACCGGGCGACTGGGCAGCGTGGTCTCGGGACGGCTGGCCTACACCTTCGGGTTCGAGGGGCCCGCCCTCACCGTCGACACCGCGTGCTCGTCCTCGTTGGTCGCCGTGCACCTGGCGGCGCAGGCGCTGCGCCGCGGCGAATGCGACCTGGCGGTGGCCGGTGGCGTCACCGTCTACGGACACCCCGGCGGCTACATCGAATTCTCGCGGCAGCGCGGCCTGTCCGCCGACGGCCGCTGCAAGTCCTACGGCGCGGGCGCGGACGGCACCGGCTGGTCGGAGGGCGTGGGTCTGCTCGCGCTGCAACGCCTCTCGGACGCCGTCGCTTCCGGTCGCGAGGTGCTCGCCGTCCTGCGCGGGTCCGCGGTCAACCAGGACGGCGCGTCCAATGGGCTCACCGCACCCAACGGCCCCTCCCAGGAACGCGTGATCCGCGCCGCCCTGGCCGACGCCGGACTCTCCGCCGCCGAGGTGGACGCCGTGGAAGGCCACGGCACCGGCACCCGGCTCGGCGACCCGATCGAAGCCCAGGCGCTGCTGGCCACCTACGGCCGGGAACGCACCTCGGCGCGGCCGCTGTGGCTGGGATCGATGAAATCCAATATCGGCCACACGGTCGCGGCGGCGGGCGTCGGCGGCGTCATCAAGATGATCGAAGCCATCCGCCACGGCGTGCTGCCCAAGACCCTGCACTCGGAAACGCCCAACCCGGACGTGGATTGGTCGTCGGGCACGGTGCGCCTGCTGAACGAAGCCCAGCCCTGGCCCGAGACCGGGGCGCCGCGCCGGGCCGCGGTGTCCTCGTTCGGCGTCAGCGGCACCAACGCCCACGTCGTCATCGAACAGGCTCCCGCACCGGAAGCTGGGGAATCGCGACCGGATTCGGTGGAGTCGCCGGAATCCGCCGCGCCGCGGCCGATTCGGCTGCCGGTGCTGCCCTGGCCGGTGTCCGGCAAGTCCGCGGCCGCGGCCCGGGCGCAGGCGGCCGCGCTGGCGGATTTCGCCGCCGGCGCCGACGCTCGGGACCTGGACATCGCCTACTCGCTCGCGACCACCCGCACCCAGCTGGAGCACCGGACCGTCGCCGTCGGCCGCGACCGCGCGGAACTGCTCGCCGGTCTGACCGCCGACCCCACCTCCACCCGAACCGGCAAGACCGCCTTCGTCTTCACCGGTCAGGGCGCCCAGCGCCCGGGCATGGGTCTGCGCCTCCACGACGCCTTCCCGGCCTTCGCCGCCGCGTTCGACGAGGTCTGCGCCCACCTGGACCCGCTGCTGGACCGACCGCTGCGCGACGAGATCGCCTCCGGCGAGCGGCTCGACGAAACCGCCGTCACCCAGCCCGCCCTCTTCGCCGTCGAGTACGCGCTGGCGAAGCTGGTGGCGTCCTGGGGCATTCGCGCCGACTACCTCACCGGCCACTCGGTCGGCGAACTCGTCGCCGCCCAGCAGGCGGGCGTGCTGTCCCTGGCCGACGCCGCCGCCCTGGTCGCCGCGCGGGCCCGCCTCATGAACTCGCTGCCGCGCGGCGCCATGCTCGCAGTGCGCGCGGGCGAGGACGCCGTGCGCGACCAGCTCTCGGATCGCGTGAGCCTCGCGGGCGTCAACGGACCCGCGTCGGTGGTGCTGGCCGGATCGGCCGAGGACCTGGCGGCCATCGCGGACACTCTGGGACAGCGCGGGATCCGCTCCCGCCGCCTGGCCGTCAGCCACGCCTTCCACTCCCACCACATGGACCCGATCCTGGACGAGTTCGAGGCGGTGGCCCGCGGACTCACCTTCCAGCCCGCCCGCACGCCCATCGTGTCCAATCTGACCGGCGCGCTCGCCGCCCCCGGCGACCACGCCGATCCCGCGTACTGGCCGCGCCACATTCGCGGCACCGTCCGCTTCTCCGAGGGCGTCGCCGCCCTGGCCGCGGCCGGGGTGACCAAGTTCGTGGAGATCGGGCCCGACGCCATCCTCAGCGCCCTGGTCGACGAAACCCTCCAGGACCGCCCGCACGTCTCCATCCCCGTGCTGCGCCGCACCGCCGAGGACGACGAGACCGCCCTCGCCGCCGTCGCCGCCCTGCACGCCAACGGCGTGCGGGTCGACTGGGAACAGGTGTTCGCGGGCACCGGCGCCCGCCGGATCAGCCTGCCCACCTACGCCTTCCAGCGCACCCGGCACTGGGCGGGCGACACCGCCATCGGGGCCGCGGGCACCGGATCCGCCCTCGGCCACCCGGTTCTCGAGGTGGCGGTCGACCTGGCCGACAGCGCCGCCGACGGCGTCGTCGCCACCGGCCGCCTGTCCCGGCGGCAGCGCTGGATCGAACCGGGCGCGCCCGTTCCCGCCGCCGTCCTGGTGGAACTGGCCACCCGCGCCGCGGACGAACTCGGCTGTACCGAACTGTCCGCCTTGACCGTTCGCACCCCGCTGACCATGCCCGCCGGAGCCGACCTGCACATCCAGGCCCGCGTCGGCGGCCTGCTGGACAATGGCGACCGCACGGTGTCGATCCACTCCCGGGCCTCGGGCTCCTCGGGACCGTGGATCCCGCACGCCCGCGGCACCGTCCGATTGCGCATCGGCGCACCGGATTTCGAGCTCACCGAATGGCCGCCCGCGGCGCCCGTTGGCGAGACCCACGCCGAGGTCGCGCTGCCGGACGAATTCGCCGCCGGGGCAGCCGCTTTCGGGGTGCATCCGGTGCTGCTGGACGCCGCGCTGGCCGCCGTCGCCCCCGGGACGGTGCGCGAGCTGCGGGACGTCCGGCTGTTCTCGACCGGTGCGACGGCCCTGCGGGTGCTGGCCCGCACCGGCGGCGACGGCTCGACCACGCTGCTGCTCGCCGACCGGGCGGGCGTGGCCGTCGCCACCCTGCGCGCGGTGACGGCACCCGCGGAATCGATTGCGGCGCGGCCGGATATCGACGAGATGTCCTTCACCGTGGACTGGATGCCCGCCGCCGTCAGCGCTCGCGCCATCCGCTGGGGCGCGGTCTCCGGCACCGAGCGGTTGCCCGAGGCGGGGGAGACCACCCTGTTCGCGGACCTGGCCGAGGCCGCCACCGCGGACAAGCCGGTCGACGCCATCCTGGCCCCGATCGGCGCCGCGACGACCGGCGACCCGGTACTCGGCGCGCACGAACTCACCCGGCGCGCACTGGCTCTCGTGCAGCGGTGGATCGCCGTCGAGGACCGCACCGCCGCACCGCTGGTCGTGGTGACCGAGCGGGCCATGGGATCCGGGGCCACCGACATCGCCGCCGCGAGCGTGTGGGGTCTGCTGCGCTCGGCCCAGTCGGAGCTGCCCGGCCGTATCGTGCTGGCCGACATCGACGACGACCCGGCCTCGACCGCCGCCCTGTCCGCGGTCGTCACGGCCGGGGAACCGCAGGTCATGATTCGCCAGGGCCGCGTCTTCGTGCCGCGACTGCACCGCGTCGCCCTGCCCGCCCCGGCCCAGTGGGCGGGGGAGTGCGTGCTGATCACCGGTGGCACCGGCTCGCTGGGCGCGATGCTCGCCCGCCACCTGGTCACCGAGCGCGGCGTCGACCGGCTCGTGCTGCTCAGCCGCCGCGGCCTGGAAAGCCCGGGGGCGGAGGCGCTTCGGGCCGAGCTGACGGCTGCCGGCGCACGGGTCGACATCGTCGCCTGCGATGCCGCCGACCGCGACGCCCTGGCCGCCGTGCTCGTCGCGCACCCGGTGACCGCGGTCGTCCACACCGCGGGCGCCACCGACGACGGCCTGCTGCGCGACCTCGACCCGGACCGCCTGGCCGCGGTCCTGCGCCCCAAGGCCGACGCCGCCTGGCTGCTGCACGAGCTCACCCTCGACCGTGAACTCACCGCGTTCGTGCTCTTCTCCTCGGTCGCCGGGATCATCGGCGGCCCGGGCCAGGGCAACTACGCCGCGGCCAATGTCTTCCTCGACGCGCTCGCCGCCCACCGCGCCGGACTCGGCCTGCCCGCCACCTCCATCGCCTGGGGCCTGTGGGAACAGGAGGGCGGCATCAGCGGCCACCTCGACGACGCCGACAAGCAGCGGATCGCGCGCGGCGGCTTCCCGGCCCTGCCCGCCGAATCCGGTCTGGCCCTGCTCGACGCGGCCGCCGGATCGGAACGGACCCTGGTCGTGGCCACCCCGCTGGAACTGTCCGCCATCCGGGCTCGGCCGACCCGGCTGCTCTCGGGCCTGCTGCCCACCCAGCGCGCGGTGGCGGGCAATGCCGAGGCCGCCGTCTCGATCACCGAACTGCTGCGCGGCCGCACCCCGGCCGAACAGCACGCCCTGGTGCTCGACCTCGTGCTGCGCGAGGCCGCCGCTGTCCTCGGCCACCAGGGCACCGAAGCCCTCGACAGCACCCGGGAATTCAGCGAAGCGGGCTTCGACTCGCTGGCCACCGTCGAATTCCGCAACCGGCTGCAGGCCGCGTTCGGAACCCGGCTGCCCGCCACCGTCGCCTACGACCACCCGACCCCCGAGGCGCTGGCGGCGTTCATCCTCGCCGAATCCGGCGACGGCGCGACCGGGGCCATCGACTTCGCCGCCGAAGTGCGCCTGGCCGACGACATCCGGCCCGCGGACACCGTCGTCCGCGTCGCCACCGATCCCGGCCACGTATTGCTCACCGGCGCATCGGGATTCCTCGGCGCGTTCATGTTGCGCGACCTGATGGCGACCACCGAGGCCGTGGTGCACTGCGTGATCCGCGGCGCGGACGAAGCCGCCGCGACCGAGCGGCTGATCGCCAACCTGGAGTTCTACCGGGTGTCGGGCGAGGTGGACCTGAACCGGGTCCGGGTCATCGTCGGCGACCTCGCGGCGCCACGACTCGGTCTGTCCGAGACCGATTTCGACGACCTCGCGAAACTGGTCGACGTGGTGTTCCACGCGGGCGCGACCGTGCACTGGCTCCAGCCCTACCCGCTGCTGCGCGACGCCAATGTCGGTGGTACCGAGGAGATCCTGCGCCTTGCCGCCCGCCACCGGACGGTCCCGGTGCACTACGTGTCCACCGTCGGCGTCTTCCCGGGCGCACCCGCGGACGGCGCGCCGCTGGCCGTGGACGACCCGACCGGTCCGCCCGAGGTGCTGCCCAGCGGCTACCTGCGCACCAAATGGGTGGCCGAACAGAACATCGGACTGGCCCGCGACCGCGGCCTGCCGGTCTCGGTGTACCGCGTCGACGTGATCTCCGGCGACCAGCGCCACGGCGCCTGCCAGACCCGCGACTTCGTCTGGCTCACCCTCAAGGGCATCATCCAGGCGCGGGCCGTGCCGCCCGTCGGCGACGGCTACTTCCACCTGGCGCCGGTCGACTACGTCAGCGCGGCCATCGTCGCCCTGGCCGCGAACCCCGACGCCGCCGAGCGAACCTTCCACTTGCACAACCCGCTTCGGGTCGCACTGCCCGAACTGGTCGAGCGGCTGCGGGCCATGGGCTATCCGATCGAGGACCGCGACCGGGCCGACTGGCTCGCCGAGATCGGCGCGAACACCGACAATGCCCTGGTCCCGCTGCTCGACGCCTTCGAGGCCATGATCGGCGACACCGCCGCCTTCTACCCGGCCATCGACGTGTCCGCGACCGAGGCCATGCTGACCGGCACCGGCATCGGGTGCCCGCCGGTGTCCGGCGACCTCTTCCGCACCTACGTCCAATTCTTCATCGAGTCGGGCCATTTCCCGGCGCCGGAACGGAGTGAGCACTGATGACCGAACTCGTCGAACGGCCCGTCGCCATCGCGCCCGCGCGGCTGCGATCCCGGGTCGAGGAAATGCACGGCGTCAAACACGAAGCCGTGCACGGAATCCCGCCGAGCGCCACCGAACGGCAGCACTCGATCGGGAAGCTCACCGTGCGCGAGCGGCTGGAGCTGCTGTTCGATCCGGGCACCTTCCGCGAGGTCGACCAGCTGCGCCGGCACCGGGCCACCGCCTTCGGCATGGCCGACCGCAAACCGCACACCGACGGCGTGGTCACCGGCTGGGGAAAGGTGCACGGCCGCACCGTCTTCGCCTACGGCCACGACTTCCGGATCTTCGGCGGCTCGCTCGGCGAGGCGCACGCGGAGAAGATCCACAAGCTCATGGACCTGGCCGAGGCCGCGGGCGCGCCGCTGGTCGGCCTCAATGACGGTGCGGGCGCGCGCATCCACGAGGGCGTGACCGCGCTGGCCGGATACGGCGGCATCTTCCGCCGCCACGTCCGCGCCTCCGGCGTCATCCCGCAGATCAGCGTGATGCTCGGGCCGTGCGCGGGCGGCGCGGCCTACTCGCCCGCCCTCACCGATTTCGTGTTCATGGTGCGCGGCATCTCCCAGATGTACGTGACCGGACCGGATGTGGTGCGCACCGTCACCGGTGAGCAGGTGTCCCACGACGAACTCGGCGGCGCCGACGTGCACGGCTCCGGTTCGGGCGTCGCGGGATTCGTGTACGACACCGAGGAGGAGTGCCTCGAGGAGGTGCGCTACCTGATCTCGCTGCTGCCCGCCAACAATCGCGAACGCCCGCCCGCCGTGGAGACCGCCGACGCACCCGACCGGCGCAACGACGCGCTCGCCGACCTGGTGCCCGCCGACTCCACCCAGGCCTACGACATGCGGGCCGTCATCGAGGAGATCGTCGACGACGGAGAGTATTTCGAGGTGCACGCGCACTGGGCCCGCAATATCCTCTGCGTCTTCGCCCGCCTCGACGGCGAGGTGGTCGGCATCGTCGCCAACCAGCCCTGCGTGCTGGCCGGCGTGCTCGACATCGAAGCCTCCGAGAAGGCCGCGCGTTTCGTGCAGACCTGCGACGCGTTCAACATCCCCATCGTCACCCTGGTCGACGTGCCCGGCTTCCTGCCCGGCACCGGCCAGGAACACGCGGGCATCATCCGGCACGGCGCGAAACTGCTCTACGCCTACTGCAACGCCACCGTCCCGCGGGTGCAGGTGATCCTGCGCAAGGCCTTCGGCGGCGCGTACATCGTCATGGACTCGCGATCCATCGGCGCGGATCTGTCCTTCGCCTGGCCCTCCAACGAGGTCGCCGTCATGGGCGCGGAGGGAGCCGCGCAGGTGATCTTCCGGCGCGAGATCGGTTCCGCTCCGGACCCGGATCTGGTTCGGGCGCAACGGATCAAGGAGTACCAGCAGGAGCTGATGCATCCCTACTACGCCGCCGAACGCGGTCTGGTCGACGATGTCATCGACCCCGCCGACACCCGGGCCGTGCTCATCGACAGCCTGGCCATGCTCGCCGCCAAACACGCGCCCATCCCGGCCCGCAAGCACGGGAACCCGCCCGCATGAGCGGCGAGACCGGGGTACTCGCGAGCGAGACCGGGGTGCTGGCCGTGGAATCGGGCCGGCCGGGCGACGACGAACTCGTCGCCCTGGTCCTGGCCCTGACCGCCGTCACCCGACCGGCGCGACGAACGGCGGCGGTCCGGGCGGCGGCCTGGACCCTGCCCGCGCCCACACAGCAGCCGCCCGTCTCGTGGCGGCATCGGGGTCAGTCCCGCTGACCCGGGTCCCGATGAGCGGCAGCGTGGCCGCCCATCGGGACCTTTTTCATGCCCGGATGGACAGGCCGTGCGAGAACACCTCGCGCGGATCCCATTTCGCCTTCACGGCCTGCAAGGCCGGGTAGTTGTCCTTGAAGTACAGGCGGTGCCACGGCACGCCCGAGTCGTTCAGGGCCGGATCGGCCAGATCGGCGTCGGCGTAGTTGATGAAGCAGCCGTCGGTCGCCTCACCCGGCACCGGCACGCCACCGGTCGCCGCGTACACGTCGGCATAGCATTCGCGGATCCAGCGATCGTGCCGCTCGTCCTCCGACGGATCCGTCCACAGGGTCACGTACAGCATCTTGATGATCGAATCCCGCTGCGCCGCCGCGGTCGCGTCCGACTCCACCGCATTGATCCGGCCGCCGTAGCTGACCAGGGCCACCATGGCGAACGGGTGCGGGTAGTCCTCGCGGGTCAGCTGCCGGTACAGCGCGTCCAGCTGCGGTTCGGGCAGCGACCGGCGCATGTAGGTGGACTTCACCTTCCAGCGCGCCACCGCGGCCTCCACGAAGCCGAACCACTCCTTCACCGCGTAGAACCACGGCACCCGGCTGCGGTCGTTGACCGTGTAGGTCGCGCCCGTACCCTCGGCCATCGCGGCCAGGAACGCGTCCATGGTCTGCTCGGCGTCGGGCTCGTCGGCGTCGATCTGGGTGCTCATCCGGAACGAGCCCGCCGACCGATGCTGGAGCTTGAGCTGGCTGTACAGGCTCAGGTGCGCGGACTCCGGACCCGAGTGGCGTTCGTGCCAGGCCCCGAAATTGCTGACCAGACGGGCGAATCCGGCCTCGTCCAGCTCGTCCCACGACCACGAGACATCGGAGACGATGAGCTCGGCGGGCGGGGCGGGCAGCAGGCGCGCCGGGTCGTCGCCGGTGGCCTCCGGGGAGCGGAACCAGTAGCGGGTCACGATGCCGAAATTGCCGCCGCCCGCGCCGGTGTGCGCCCACCACAGGTCGCGGTGGGGGTCGTCGGCCGCACGGGTCGCGACGACCGGACGCACCCGGCCGTCGGAGTCGACCACCACCACCTCGATGGCGTACAGGTGATCCACGATCAGCCCGTGCAGCCGCGACAGCGCGCCGTAGCCGCCGCCGGCCACATGCCCGCCCGCGCCGACCGTCGGGCAGGTGCCGCCGGGCAGCGTGACGCCCCAGCGCTTGTAGAGCGTCGAATAGACCCGGCCCAGGGTCGCGCCCGCGCCGACCGAGAACGCGCCCATCTGCGCGTCGAAATACACGGCGTCCAAGGCGGATACGTCGATGACGGCCCGCACCTTGCCATTGGCGGTGAAGTCCTCGTCGCAGTGGCCGCCGCTGCGCACCACCACGCGCAGCTCGTCGTCGACCGCCTGCTGCAGGGCCTCGACGACCTGCTCGGTGGTCAGGGCCAGGCGGATGTAGTCGGGTGTGCCCACCCATCGGGTATTGGAACCGGAGATCAGCCCGCGATAGCGGGCGTCGTCCGGGCGGATCAACAGCGATTCGGTCATCAGGTCACTTCCTCGTCGAGTGTGGTTGCCGCGGAGGGCAGGTCGGATCAGCTGGCGGCGAAGGCCGCCGGATGCCGGTCGGCGGTGGCGGTGAGCAGCGCGGCCGGACGCCGCCGCTGCGCGGGCCGGCGACCGGGCCGCAGATCGGAGGTGATGAGCGTGGACTCGCGGGTGCCCGCGATGCGCGCGAAACGGCCGTGCGCCAGCGAACCCTCACCGGTGAGCACCACCAGCAGCGGCGCGCACTCGGCACTGTCGAGCAGGGTCTCGAGGAAGTCCAGATTGGCGTGGTCGGCCAGATGGGCGTCCTCGAAGATCAGGGTCATCGGACCCAGACCCGCCTTGGCGCACAACAATTCGGTCCAGGCGGTGAGCATCTGCCGGACCTGCGCCGGATCGCCGGACCGGGTTCCGGTCGCCAGCGGGTACAGGGCCTCGGCCAGCTTGCGCGCCGCCACCGGCGGACGCAGCGGATGACCCGCCGCCTCGGCCAGCCGCGCCGCGATGCTCGCGGGCGCGTCACCCACCTGGAAACCGCACGCGGTGGCCAGCATCGCGCGATGGGTGTCGAGCCGATCCCCGTCACCGAAACGGGCGCACAGGATCAGCTCGGCATCGCTCTGCGCGCGCACGGTGGAGCGGAACGCGCGCGCCACCCGCCTGGCACTGGTCGCGGCCGGGGCCACCACCGCCACCAGATGCGACGCCGCCCGATGCTGGACCCGCTCGCGCAGACCCAGCAGCATCCGCACATCCGGATCGATCTCGGCCTCGGAATCGTCCGCGACCTCCAGACCCGCCGCGTACCAGTGCCCGGTCGGGCGCTGCCGATAGCGGATCACGGTCTCCGACTCGCGACGGGTGCGCTCGCACACGGTCACCGAGCCGGTGGGCGCGTCGAGCAGCAGCCGGTCGCATTCGTCGAACAGGTCGGCGTAACGGCTCGAGGTGCGCAGGTCGGAATACGCCCGGGGGACACGGCCTTCGGCCTCACCGGTCACGACCGCGGCCCGGAACCGGGGCTCCGGCCGCGACCCGAACTCGGTGCGCGCCGCGGTGATCCACTCGTGCGGCCGGATCGCGGCGGCCACCACCTCGGCCACCTCGCACGGCTCCGGGAACGCCGTCATCACCGTGGAGCCGATGACGCCGACCACCGTGCCGCCCAACGACTCCGCGGTCGCCCGGATCGCCGGAAGATAGCGTTCGCCCATGGTCGGGTCGGCCTCGGCCGCGTCCGGCCCAGCCGCCTCGATCCGGACCGACAGCACCGTCGACCGGGTCACCCGGTCGGCCGGGGCGACCACCACCACCGGCGCGGGCCGCACCGGTTCGGCGTCCGGCAGCAGCGACGGGCTCTGGTTCAGGATGGCCTGCTGCAACGTCTGCAGCTCCGAACCCGGTTCCAGCCCGTAGTTCTCGATCAGGGCATTGCGCCAGGCGGTGTAGACGGCCAGCGCGTCCGAGGGGCGGCGGCCGCGGTACAGCGCGAGCATGAGCTGTCCGCAGGACCGTTCCCGCAGTTGCCCGGAATCGGCCAGCGCGCTGAGCGCGTCCACCACCCGGGCGTGATTGCCGCGCGCCAGCTCGATCTCGAACAGGTCCTCCGACACCGACATCCGGGCGTCCGCGGCGGCGGCGAGCTCGGGCCAGTCGACCCCGTGCTCGGTGAGATCGGACAGCGGTGAACCGCGCCACAGCGACAGCGATTCGGTCAGGCGAGCGGCGGCGGTGTCCAGGTCCTCGGCCAGGGCCGCGGCGCGGCCGCTGTCGGCCAGGCGGTAGAAGCGATGCAGGTCGATGAGGTCGGTGTCGACCTCGAGCACGTACCCCGGCGGGCGCCGGATCAGCGCGACCGGCCCACTGTTGTCCTCCGGGAACAGATTTCGCAGCGACCACACGGCGTTGTGCAGGATCTTGCGGGCCGAGGTGGGCATGGTTTCGGTGGGCCACAGGGCGTCGAGCAGTCGGCTGGCCGGGACGACGGTATTGGGATGCAGAAGTAGGTACGCGAGGGTTGCCCGCTGTTTCACGCCACCGAGTCGCAATGGCTGGTTCTGGTGCCGGACCTCGAGCGGTCCGAGAAGGCTGAACAACACGATATCCCCTGGTACTTTGGTCCCTGACGGTGCTGAATCACGGACGTCCGGTTTCCGGACACGTACGGCGCCAACCAATTTGGGCGGTCGCTGGGGGTACGCGGCGGAACGGCAGGGGTCCTGGGACACTGGCGGAACCCTGTTGTCCGAGCGCCTACGGCAATGGAGGCGCTGGTGCGGTGTCGGTCTCGGCCTCGGAGTCCTCCCCAGGCCCGAGCGGCCAGACCTGACCGGCGCGCATTAACGCCGATCGTGACACGCACGACATGAACAATCGGGCCCCTGGCGGCGATCCCTTCCCTCGCCGTCGTGGCCTTGGTCGATCGTTCGGGACCATTCTGTCGGAAGGTCCTTCGGGTTCGCTTCGGGCCCACTTCCGCAGGGGCCGTGAGGGTTTCCGATCACCTGATTGAAAAGTGAATTAGATAGGATCGAGTCGTGCAGTTCGCGGTATTGGGGTCGTTGGAGGTCGCTACGGATCTGGGCGACCCGGTGTCGATACCGGAGTCGCTGGTGCGGGCGCTGCTCGCCGATCTCATCGCCCATGTCGGGGTCCCGGTCTCCACCGACCGGCTGATCGAGGACCTGTGGCCCGAATCCACGCCCACCAATCCGACAAGATCGTTGCACACCAAGGTTTCTCAGCTCCGCCGGGCCCTCGAAGACGCCGAACCGGGTGGGCGAGAACACATCGTCACCACCCCCGCCGGCTACCTGTTCCGGGTGGAGCCGCACCGGCTGGACTCGACCCGATTCGTGGACCTCGTTGCGCGCGCGCAGTATTCGACCGACCTACGAGTGCGGGCCGACCTGCTGCGCGAGGCGCTCGTGCTGTGGCGCGGACCCGCCTTCGCCGACTTCATCGACCTGCCCTTCGGCGAGGAGAGCTCGGCCTCGCTGAACGAGACCCGCATCGCCGCCCGCAGCGAACTCGTCGAAGCCCGCCTCGAACTCGGCGAACACCGCACGCTCATCGCCGAGATCAACGAACTGGTCCGCGAACACCCGCTGCGAGAACGCCTGCGGTCCATCCAGATGCGCGCGCTCTACCGCTCCGGCCGCGCCGCCGACGCCCTCGACAGCTTCAACGAACTGCGCGCCCTGCTCGCCGAGACCCGCGGCGCCGACCCCAGCCGCGAACTCGTCGACCTGCACCGCGCCATCCTCGAACAGCGCGCCGACCTGCAACCCGAACCGGTCCTGGTGGCGGGCCGCACCTTCGGGCACAACCTGCCTTCCCCGCCCAACGCGCTGATCGGGCGGGACGCGGCGGTGCACGAGGTGCGGGCCGACATCGCCTCGGATCGGCTCGTCACCCTGGTGGGCCCCGGTGGCGTCGGGAAATCCCGGCTCGCCCTGGCGGTGGCGCACAGCCTGGTCGACAGCTTCGTGGACGGCATCTGGCTGGTGGAATTCGATGCCCTGGACCGCTCGCACGGGCCGGAAGTGCTGGCGGACGCGGTGCTCTCGGTGCTGACCATAGACGTCAACGCGCCACCCGGATCGGGCGGCAAGTCCCTGTCGCCCGGCCGCAACGCGGTGGACCGGGTGGTGGCGTTCCTGCGGGCGCGCCGCGCCCTGCTGGTGCTCGACAACTGCGAGCACGTCGTCGAGGCGGCGGCCCACCTGGTGGAAGCGATCCTCGCCGAATCCGCGAACTGCCGGATCCTGGCGACCAGCCGCGCGCCCCTGGCCGTCCGCGGCGAGCTGATCAGCGCCGTCGAACCCCTGGACCTGCCGCCCGCCGACCCCACCGGACCCGAATCGCTCGCCACCGCCAGCGCGGTCCAGCTCTTCGCCGCCCGGGCGCCCGGTCTGCGGGTCGACAACTCGAATATCCACGACATCATCGCCATCTGCCGTCGCCTCGACGGCATCCCGCTGGCCATCGAACTCGCCGCGACCAAGGTACGTGTACTCGGGGTGCACGAACTGCTCGTCCAGCTCGACCGGCGCTTCCAGGTCCTCGAAGGCGGCTTCCGGGACTCCCCGGACCGGCACCGCACGCTGCGCGCCGCCATCGACTGGAGCTGGGCGCCGCTGTCGCGCGTCGAACGGAATGTGCTGTGCTGGCTGGCCGTTCACGCCGAGGACTGCTCGCTGGCGGCCGCCCGCGCCCTCATCCGCGATCCCGGCGAGGACGGCGAGATCCTCGCCGTGCTCACCCGGCTGGTCGACCAATCCCTGGTGGTCATGCAGGAATCGCGGCACGGCCCCCGCTACCGGCTGCTGGAATCGATCGCGGCCTACTGCGTCGAATACCTCGAGGCCACCGGCTCCCTGCTGGAGCTGCGGTTGCGGCACGCCATGCACTACGCCGACCGGGGTGAGCACGCCAGCGCCGAACTGCACGGGCCCGACCAGCGCCGCTGGCTCGAACAGCTCGACGTGGAGTCGCCCAATATCCGCAAGGCCGCCGACTTCGCCATCGTGTGCCGCAATGCCCGGCTCGCCATGCGACTGGTCAACTCGCTGATCTGGTTCGGCTTCCTGCGCGGACGGCTGATCGAGGCGCACCGCTACCTGACCGCGGTCAGCGCCATGGCCGGGCAGCTGCGGCCGGTCGAACGCGCGACCATCCTGCGCTGGCGGGCCGGTATGGCCCTGCTCATCGGGGAGGCCGGGCAGCTGGTCAGCCCCTCACCCGCGCTCGACGGCGACGAGACCGACGCCGAACTGCGGGCGCTCGCGCGCAGCGAATGGTTTCTCGGCTACGCCCAGTGGTATTCGGGCGCGCTGCCCGAGAGCCAGGACCGGGTCGGCCGGGCCCTGGCCGCCTTCCGCACCCTCGACGACAACTGGGGCATCGCGGCCTCGCTGAGCCTGCGCGCCGCCCAGAACACCGCCCGCAGCGACCTCGCCACCGTCCGAGACCACGCGCAGCTGAGCGCGGCCATCTTCGACGAGGTCGGCGACCGCTGGGGCCGGCTCAAGGCCATCGAGGCGCTGGCGGTGCTCGCCGAATTCGAGGGCCGCTACGACGAGGCCAACGACCTGCACTACGAGGGACTGCAGATCGTGGAGGAACTCGGGCTCTGGACCGAGACCTCCCACAAACTCGCGCTACTGGGGCGAATCGCCTTGCTGCGCGGCGAATTCCGGACCGCGGACGAACTCCATCACCGGGCCATGCGGCTCGCGGTGAGCCACGCCAACCGGCTGGGGGAGGGGTTCGCCGAGATCGGGCTGGGCCTGAGCGCGCGGCGCCAGGGCCGGTTGGAGGACGCCGAGAAGCACCTCAACCGGTGGCTGGGCTGGCTCGCCGCCATCGAGGCCCACAACGGCGTTGCGCTGGTGCTGGCCGAACTCGGCTTCATCGCCGAACTGCGCGGCGACGCCGACGCCGCCCGCACCCTGCACACCGAGAGCCTGTCGGCCGCCTCCGTCGCCGGTGACATCCGGGCCGTCGCGCTGGCCGTCGAGGGGCTGGCCGGGGCCGCGGCGATGACCGAGGACTACGAGCGGGCCGCCCGCCTGCTCGGCGCGGCGACCAAGGCGCGGGCCTCCACCGGCGCGCCCCTGGCCAGCGGGGAGCGCATGGACGTCGACCGCATCACCGCCCGGGCCCGCACCGCGCTCGGACCCGAACGGTTCGCCGCCGAATTCGACCGCGAGGGCGCCATCACCGACACCGGCCATCGCGTCTCGGTGGCCGAGTTCGCCCGCATCACCACCGACCGGCAGACCCGGCAGGTCATCGACGAGGCGGTCGCCGAGGCCATGCTGCTCACCGACGGCACCGGACTGTGGCCCGAAAAGATCGTCTGAAACGCGGAATGCCCACGGACAGTGGGGCGTTGACCGTCATGGATCGAACCGACCCACACCTCGCAAGGAGACCGCATGTCCGCTTCCTCGCCGCTCATCGACACCGACACCGAATTCGGTGCCCTGGTCACCAAACGTCTGGCGGAGGATGGCATTGTCTGGCTGACCACCGTGAGCCCCAGCGGTACGCCGCAACCCAACCCGGTCTGGTTCCAGTGGGCCAACGGTGAGTTCCTGATCTTCACCCAGCCCGGCACGCCCAAGCTCCGCAATATCGCCGCCGACCCGCGGGTGTCGCTGAACCTCAACAGCACCGCCAGCGGCGGCCAGGTCGTGGTCTTCAACGGCCCCGCCCGCGTCGACACCACCGACCCGACCCCCGCCGAGCTCGACGCCTACGTCGAGAAGTACGCCAAGGGCCTGGTCGAGATCGGCATGACCCGCGAAGAGTTCTTCGCCGACTACTCCGTCCCGGTCCGCATCACCCCGGACCGCCTGCGCGGCTTCTGAGCTTCCCCACAGCACGAGAAACGCCCCGGCAGTTCGGACTGCCGGGGCGTTTCTCGTCTGATCGATCAGCGGCGGGCGAGCCCGGCCTCGATGGCGGCGATGATGCGCGGGCGCATCTCGACGGTGCTGATGATGGCGTCCACCGAACCCACCTCGACGGCGCGCTGGATGTTGTGCACGCGGTCGAACTCCGCGGCCACCTCACCCAGCTTCTCCGCCCGCACCGAGAAGCGCAGCTCGTCGCGCTCCGCGGTCAGGGTGGCGCGGTCGGTGCCGGAGGCGTTCGCCGCGCGCAGCTCGAAGTCGCGCACCCGCGGGTCGGCCTCGGTGCGCGCGCTGACCTCACCCGAGAACACGACCGCCGCGGCGGGGGCGCCGCCCAGCACGGAGGCGAACGAGCCCTCCAGCGCCAGCACGGTCATGCTCGGGTTCAGGGTCTTCGAGAACACCACGAAGGCGCCGCCGTGGTAGCGGGAGATCACGCAGAACACGATCGGACCGTCGAAATTGACGATGGCCCGGCCGATCTCGGCGCCGTACTCCAGCTGCACCTTGCGCATCGACTCCGGCGAGCCGTCGAAGCCGGACAGGTTGGCCAGCACCACCAGCGGGCGGTTGCCGCTGGCCGCGTTGATCGCCCGCGCCGCCTTCTTCGACGACTGCGGGAAAAGCGTTCCCGCCGTGTAGGTGTCGGGTCCGTCGGTGGCGGGGAAGCCGCGCCGCCCCACACTCTTGGACTCGATACCCAACAGGCACACCGGGATTCCGCCCAGACGCGCGTCGAAGACGACGGAGGTCTCGGCGTCGGCCATGCCCGCCCACCGCTCCAGCACCTCGTGGTCCTGGTCGGCCAGCGCCCGCATCACGGTGCGAATGTCGAACGGCTTCTTGCGATCCGGGTTCGCGGCGGCCGAGAAGATCTCCCCGACGGTCGCGAAATCGCTGCCCTCCAGCACGTGCGGGAAGTCGGAGACGTCGCGGTCGACCGGGTCCGCGGTCCGGCCGCGGCGCGGACCGTCCTCGCCGGGCACCACGTACGAGAAGTCGTAGTGCGCCATCAGGATGTCCCGCGCGGCAAGCAGATTCGGCGCCCAGTACTGGGCCTGGCCGTTGGGGCCCATCACGCGGTCGTAGCCGCCGATGCCGAAGTTGTCCTCGGCCGAGACCGCGCCGGAGAAGTCCAGCGCCTGCTTGCCGGTCAGCACCATCGCCGACTCCGGCGTCATCACCAGGATGCCCTTGGTGTGCATGAGCATGGTAGCCTCGGCGTTCCAGTACGGCTGCGCACCGACATTGATGCCGTTGACCACGATATTGATCTCGCCGCCGACCTGGGTGAACTCGACGATCCGCTTGAGCGCGGCCGCCACCCAGTCCATGTTCTCGGTGCCCGACTTCATGGAGATGCGGGCGCCCGAGGACAGCGCGTACCACTCCAGCGGCACCCGCAGCGACTCGGCCAGATCGATGGCCGCGATCACCCGGCGGCACTCCGGCTCCGACAGCGCGCCCAGCGACTTCGTCGGGTCGCCCAGCAGGGCGACACGCATGACACCGGCCGGATGCTGCGGGGTCGGGGTGGTGACCACACCGGCCACCAGCGCCGCGCTGTTGCGGCCCTTGGGCCGGTCCACCGGCACCAGGGTGTGCGAGTCGTCGAGGTCGTACTCGGTGAAATCACCCAGCAGACCGGTCAATTCGTACGGGTAGACGGTGTTGCGGCTACCCGCGCGCAGCACCTTCTGCCGGTACTCGTCGAGCGGCTCGACCGCGTCGTCGGTGCGCTCACCGACGCTCACCTGGACACCGCCGGTCGCGTCGAAGGAGACGCGCACCGCGATCTTCTCCAGCTGACCGGTCTGCGGATCACGCTGGCGGGCGATGAGCAGGATCTCCTCGAGGCCCGCGCCCGCCGTCATCGGCAGCACGTGCCCGGCGATCACCGTCTCCAGCTCGCTGCGGGTCACATCCACCACCGGCCAGATGTACATGACGATCCGGTTGGTGTTGAACCGCTTGTTCGACGGCCGCCGCGACTGCGCGCGGCGGATGGAGTCGAGGCAGGTGGCGATGGTGCTCTCCGCGGTGGGCAGCACCAGCAGGCGGCCGTCGTGCTCGCGCAGCGCGGCCAGGTCGCGCACCTGCGCGAACGCGATCAGACGGTCGTCGGCCGGGTTCTCCTTGGCCACCGCGCGGAACAGGTACACCTCTTCGTCGTCCGAGGACGGCAGACGGGTGAGGTCGAACTTGCGCAGCCGGCGCATCTGCATGCGCTGGGCGATGTACGGGTGCAGACCGCGGATCAACCGCTCCTCCGACATCCCCGTGGTCGCGGGCCGGAAGGTGAAGTGGTGGTGCATGACCGCGCCACCGCTGCCCGCCACCGTGCAGGTGATCCGGTGGACCTGGCTCGGAAGCGGCTGTCCGGCAAGCGCTTCCTGCAGCGCCACCGCCATCGCCTCGAAGTCCTCCGGCTGCTTCTCCCAGCTGAGGTAGATGTCGGCCTCGACGGACGTGGAGTCACGCGCCACCTCGGCCAGCCCGCGCAGCACGGTGTCGAGCGCGTCGAAGCTCACCGCCGACGACACCAGGTTCACGCCCCGGCGCTCGGCGATGACGAAACGCTGCCCGTTCGACTCCTCGGTCCGCACATCGGTGAGGTCCTTGTTGCCGTAGTAGCGCCGCGTCAGCACCTCGAGCATGGCGGTGTTGTCGGTGCTGCCGCGCACCAGACGCTGACCCAGCAGACGCACCAGCGGCTCGGTCGCCCGCACCATGTCCGCGATGCGGTCGGTGCGCTCGGCCGTATCCGGCTGGGCGTCGAGGAAACTCAGGTGCTTGCGCACGGTGGTGTACACCCGGGCGCGGTTGCGGCGCAGCAGCGGATGGGCGTACCAGGCGTACGCCACACCACGCGCGAGGTCGGCCAGACCCGGGAACCGGAACTGCGTCGCGGTCACCAGGCGTTCCAGCGCCAGACCGGCGGGCTCGCGCAGCGCGCGGTCCGGCACCGGCTCGCTCAGCCACTCGCGCAGCAGCGCGGTGATGACGGTGACCGTTCCGGCCGGCCGCTGCTGGGCCAGGAAGATGCGGAAGACCGCCGCCTCCAGGTCGGACGAGCGATCCAGCTCGGCGACACCGTAGTGCGCGAACGCCGCGCTCAGATCCGCCCGATACGACTCGGGCAGACCGGCCCGCTCCACATCGAGGCTCTGCATATAGGTGTGGAAGAACTCGCGGGCGCTGTGCACATGGCCCTGCGAGCCGTTGTCCTCCCAGGACCGGTTGTGGCTCAGCTCGGCCAGATCCGCGAAGACCTGCACCAGTTCGACTTCCTCGGCCAGCGGCCGGCGGTTGTCGGCGACGGCCGCCCGGCGCACGGCCAAGTAGTCGTCGAGCACCCGCTGCTCGTCGTGCGGGTCCACGTCGAAGCCCAGCAGCAGGCTGCGCAGATCCTGCAGGCTGCGGGTCAGGCCCTCGTGCGGCAGGACCGGCGCGGGCGCACCCGGCAGATCCAGCTCGACGGTGGCCGCCGGAGCGGCGTCCTCGGTCTCGGAGTCATCGGCGATCGGCTCCAGCCGCAGCAGCGGCGCGCCGGTCTCCACCTGGGAGCCGACCGCGACCGCGCTCTCCTTGAGCCGGGCCCGGAACGGCGCGCGCAGCACGGTTTCCATCTTCATGGACTCCAGCACCAGCACGGGCGCGCCCGCCTCGACCTCGTCGCCGACGGCCAGCGGGGTGGCGACCACCAGCGCCGGTGCGGGGGAGCGGACCACGCCGCCCTCGTCGCGGCTGATCCGGTGCGTCACGCCCTCGATGTCGACCAGGGTCACCGGTCCGTGGGTGCCGGTGACGACCCGGAAACGGCTGCCGTTCACCACGATCTGGCCGGTGTGCCGGTCGAAACGCTCCAGATCCACATCGGCCGAACGCATATCGCCGCCGGCTTCGATCCCGATCCGGAAGCGGTGCGCGCCGATGCGCGCGACCCGCACCCGGTAGGCGGCGCCGCGCAGCTTCAGGTCGTGCGGGCGGCCGCTCTCGTGCTGCACCTGCGGACGGCCACCGGCCGCGGTGGACAGCAGGCGCTCGCGCTCGGCCCGCTCTTCCTCCTCGTAGGCGTCGATGGCGGCCACGGCCACCGCGATCGCCGAGTGCCGGTGCGAGACCAGGCGGCCCTGCGCGCGCACGCGGTCGATCCAGCCGGTGTCGGCGCTGCCGTCGATCACCTCGGGCTGCTCGAGCAGGTCGAGCACGAAACTCTTGTTGGTGGAACCGCCTTCGATGACCACGCGGGTCTGCGACATGGCGCGGCGCAGGCGGCCCAGCGCCTCGTCGCGGTCGCGGCCGTAGGCGATGATCTTCGCGATCATGGAGTCGAAGTCGGCGGGGATCGTATCGCCCTCGCTGACACCGGTGTCCACGCGAATGCCGGGACCGGCGGGCAGATCCAGGCGGGCGATCCGGCCCGGGGCGGGCGCGAAGTCGCGGTCGGGGTCCTCGGCATTGAGCCGGGCCTCGATGGCGTGGCCGCGCTCGGCGGGCGGCTCACCCACGAGCTTGCCGCCGGAGGCCACGTGCAGCTGCGCGCGCACCAGGTCGAATCCGGTGGTGGACTCGGTGATCGGGTGCTCGACCTGCAGCCGGGTATTGACCTCGAGGAACGCGAACAGCTCGTCGCCCGGGTGGTACAGGAACTCGACCGTCGCCGCGCCGCGGTAACCCACCGCGATCGCCAGCCGCTCGGCGGAAGCCTTCAGCTCGGCGGCCTGCTCGGGACGCAGCACCGGCGAGGCCGACTCCTCGATGACCTTCTGGTTGCGCCGCTGCACCGAGCAGTCGCGCACGCCCAGCGCCCACGCGGTGCCCTGACCGTCGGCGATCACCTGCACCTCGACGTGGCGGGCGCCGGTGACCAGACGCTCCAGGAACACCACGCCGCTGCCGAAGGCGCGCGCGGCCTCCTGCCGGGTGCGCTCGTAGGCGTCGACCAGCTCGTCGGCATTGGTGATCATGCGGATACCGCGACCACCACCACCGGCGGTGGCCTTCAACATCAGCGGGTAGCCGATGTCCTCGGCCGCGGCCAGCGCGGCCTCCACGGTGTCGACGCCGCCGCGGCTCCACGGCGCGACGGGCACGCCGACCTCCTCGGCGATCAGCTTCGCGCCGATCTTGTCACCGAGCTTGCGCATGGCCTCGGGGCTGGGACCGATGAAGGTCACCCCGATCTGCTCGCACAGTTCGGCGAAGGCCGGATCCTCGGCCACGAAACCCCAGCCGACCCACGCCGAATCGGCGTTGGTCGCCTTGAGCGCCTGCTCGAGCGCCTTCAGATCCAGGTACGGGCGCGCCGAGGCGGGCCCGAGGTCGTAGGCGACGTCGGCTTCACGGACGAAGGTCGCGTTGCGATCCACATCGGTGTGCAGCGCGATCGTCTGGATCTGCAGGCCGGTCTCGGCCGCCAGATCCCGCACAGCGTGAATGAGGCGTACCGCGGCTTCACCGCGGTTCACAATGGCAATACGGCTGAACACCCGTCAGCTCCTTTATGTTGCGAAGGCCCGGTCGGGCAGCGTTTGGACTGCCGGTCACCGGTAGTGTGCACGTCTGCTGCTCTCGATACCACCGCGGTAGGGGGTTACTCGTACGTATCGTGGGCAAAGCGTCATCCGGGGCCGTGACTGTGGGAGGCGATCAGAGTGGCCGACATCCTCGACGTACTGCACTCGCGTTGGGCGGAATCCGCGGCGGAGGCCATCCTGACCGGCCAGGAACACCCGACCCTGACCCTCACCACCCACGAGGTGGTTGACCTGATCGCCCAATTCGCGGCCCTGCGGCACGCGGTCGACGGCGCCGCCGCGTCCTTCGAACGAATTCGCGCGGCGCTGGACCAGCGCACCGCGCACCCCGAAGCCCAGGCTCGCCAAGCCGCCAGCATCGCGCGGCACGCCGCCGAAACCCTGGCGGGCCGCGATCGGGACGTGGCCTGAACCGGAGCCGGGATCCCGAACCGGTGTGGTGAGGTCGTGCGCCGCGGCGGTCATCGCGGGGTCGAGCCCCAGGACAGTGCGCGCACCAGGGCGTCGAGCGCGGCCGGGTAGGCGCTCTCGGACGGCGCCGCGAATCCCACGACGAGGCCCTGCGGCCGGTCGGGTCGCGGCTCGTGGGAGAGCCACATCCCGGACAGGCCCTCGAGTGCCAGGCCGTGCTCGCGGGCGCGGGACAGGACTTCGGCCTCGGTCAGGCCGGCGGGCTCGAGCCGGATCAGCGCGTGCAGTCCGGCGGCGATCCCGGACAGGGCGAAACCTGTCAGCGGTCGCCCCGCCCGGGGTTTCAGGCGATCCGCGAGCAGGTCGCGGCGGCGGCGATACCGCAGCCGCGCGGCGCGGATGTGCCGGTCGTAGGCGTGCGAGGTGATCAGTTCGGCCAGCGTCAGCTGCCCGAGCGTCTCGGAGTGGTGGTCGGCCAGTCGCTTGGCCTCGGCGACCGGGCCGATCAGGTGCGGCGGGAGCACCATCCAGGCCAGGCGCAGTCCCGGGCCGAGCGTCTTGGACGCGGTGCCGAGGTATACGACGTGGTCGGGCGCGATGCCCTGGATCGCGCCGACCGGTTGCCGGTCGTAGCGGAATTCGCCGTCGTAGTCGTCCTCGATGACCAGCCGTCCGGCCCGGGCCCAGTCGGCGAGACGCTGCCGTCGCGCCGGGCTCAGCGTCGAACCGATCGGGAACTGGTGACTCGGAGTCACGACCGCAGCTGTGACGCCGTCGAATTCGCCCGTGCCGAGCAGGTCCACGCGCGCGCCGTCGCCGTCGACCGGCAGCGGCCGCACCACGGGACCGGCCGCCCGCACCGTGTCGCGGAACGACGGAATGTAGGGGTCCTCCATGGCGATCGCGGTGGTCCCGGATGCGGTCAGCACCGTGCTGAGCAGGGCCAGGGCCTGCTGGACGCCGGTGGTGACGATGATCCGGTCCGGGGTGGCCAGCACGCCGCGGGTGCGGCCCAGGTAGTCGGCCAGCGCGGATCGCAGTTCGATCCGCCCGCACGGATCGCCGTACCCGAACGCGTCCGTGGGCGCCGCGCCGAGGGCCTTCCGGGCCGCGCCCAGCCAGGCGGTGGTGGGGAAACGGCTGACATCGGGACTGCCGGCGCGCAGATTGTGCCGTGGCGCAGCGGGTTCCGGGCTGCTTACGACGGGCGGACCGGCCGGGCCGGGGGTGGCGACAGCGTCGGCGACGCGCGTGCCGGAGCCCTGACGCGCGATCAACAGCCCCTCCGCGATCAGCTGGTCATAGGCCGCGCTGACCGTCCCGCGCGAGAGCCCGAGTTCGACGGCCAGGGTTCGGCTCGGCGGCAGGCGCTCCCCGGCGGCGAGACGGCCGTCCCGGATCGCCTCGCGCAACGCCTGCTCCACGCCGACCCGCCGCCCCGATCCGGGCTCGACGAGCAGATGCAGATCCACACCGGAATTGGACCAGGAATTCGCCATAGGATTGGCTCCTAACATTGGTCCATTATCGGCCTACCGTCGAAGCATGACAACGAAAACCAGCGCTTACGTCCAGCCGACCATCCGCCTCGCCATCGACGACCTGACCCCCGAGATCGCCAAGGCCATGAACGGCCTCGAGCGTGCCGCGCAACGGTCGTCCCTGGAGAAGCCGCTACGCGAACTGGTGAAGCTGCGCGTCGCCCAGATCAACGGCTGCGTCTACTGCGTCGACATGCACTCCCGCGACGCGGTGGCCGCCGGGGACACCGCGCGCCGGGTGAACCTCGTCGCGGTGTGGCGCGAGGCCCCCTTCTTCACCCCGCGCGAGCGTGCCGCCTTCGACCTCGCCGAGGCCATGACCCGGATCGCCGACAGCGAGGTCGGTGACGCCGTCTGGCAGGAAGCCGCGGCCCGATTCTCCGAATCGGAACTCGCCGAACTGGTCTGGCACATCGCGATCATCAACACCTGGACCCGGCTGGGCGCGACCACCCACGCCTGGACCCTGCCCGGCGACGAGAACGACTGAACCCCAACCCCATCCGACACCCGCACCGTGAGGAGCCCGAGCATGCCCGCCGTCGTCATCACCTACTGCAAGCCCTGCGGCTACCTGAAGCGCGCCCGCGCCGCCGCCGACGCCCTCGACACCGAGCTCGGTATCGCACCGGAACTGGTCCCGGGTTCGGGCGGTGTGTACCGCGTCACGGTGGACGGCCGGACCGTGGCCACCAAGACCCGCCAGGGTTTCCCCACCCCGGAGGACATCGTCAAAGCCGTTGCCGAGCACGGGAAGTAGCCGAGAACGAACGAAGCCCCCGACCGGATTGCCTGGTCAGGGGCTTCGTATTGTGCGCCATCAGGGACTCGAACCCCGAACCCGCTGATTAAGAGTCAGCTGCTCTGCCAATTGAGCTAATGGCGCGTGTTACTCCGCCGGGGGCCTCGGTCTTGCGCTCCGGGCTCTCTGCGGTGCGGATAGAACATTAACAGGGATGGTTGCGGAAAGTGAAATCGCCCCTCTGAGCTGGTGGTTGTTCGAGTTGTTGAGGGTTGTTAACACGGCGGGGGCGATCTCGGATGTTGTGGGAGAAGCCTTTGGAGGGTGGCCGGCCGCGCGCCGAGACGTGAAGTGGGGTTGCGATGGGTGTGAGGCAAGGCGGACGGCGGACCGGCAAGCTACTGGGGGCCGGGGTGGTGTTGTCCGTGGTGGCGTTGGCCCTGGTCGGATGTTCCTCCGGTGGCAGCGGCCAGAAGTCTTCGGTGGCAATCGATTCCAACCCGATCAGCGAACTGATGAAGCCGAAGCTGATCTCCCCGGTGAAGGACGGCGACAAGGGCGTGGCGCCGGGCGAGCTGAACCTGAAGGTGGAGGACGGCAAGTTCACCGCTGTCGTGCTGAGCAGTCCGGACGGCAAGCAGGTGCCGGGTGAGCTCGCCGCCGACGGCCGCTCGTGGAAGTTGGCCGAGCAGCTGGGATTCGGGCGCACCTACAAGCTGGCGGTCGAGGCCATCGGCCTGGGCGGGGCGACCACCTCGGTGATGAGTTTCACCACGATCTCCCCGAACAACCGCACCCACCCGTATCTGCTGCCCGCCGAGAACGACGTGGTGGGCATCGGTCAGCCGGTGGCCGTGCAGTTCGACGAGAACATTCCGGACCGCAAGGCCGCCCAGAACGCGATCAAGATCACCACGACGCCGGCGGTCGAGGGCGCGTTCTACTGGGTCAACAATCGTGAGGTGCGCTGGCGGCCGCAGAACTTCTGGACCCCGGGCACCAAGGTCGACATCGCGGTCAACGCCTACGGCCACGACCTGGGCGGCGGACTGGTCGGCGACAGCGACATCCACTCCAGCTTCACCATCGGCGACGCCACCGTCTTCACCTCCGACGACAACACCAAGATCGTCACCGTCGAACGCAACGGCCAGGTGATCAAGACCATGCCCACCTCCATGGGCAAGGACTCCACCCCGACCGACAACGGCGTCTACATCGTGGGCGACAAATTCGACCGCATCATCATGGATTCCTCCACCTACGGCGTCGCGGTGAACTCGCCCAACGGCTACAAGACGCCCGTGGACTGGGCGACCCGAATCTCATACTCGGGCATCTTCTTCCACTCGGCCCCGTGGTCGGTGGGCGCGCAGGGCTACTCGAACACCAGCCACGGCTGCCTCAACCTCAGCCCGGCCGACGCCAAATGGGTCTACGACAACGTCAAGCGCGGTGACATCACCATCGTGAAGAACACCGTCGGCGGCACCCTGTCCGGCCTGGACGGGCTGGGCGACTGGAACATTCCGTGGGAGCAGTGGAGGGCGGGCAACGCCGACCGCGGCTGACCGCGGGACTCACGGACACGGCAGAAGGGGCATCAGCATTGCGCTGATGCCCCTTCGACCATGCTCGACCGCGGGGGTCGGACTCAGCCGATCTGGCCCGGGCCGTTGGGGCCGCAGCCCAGGGCCGCCATGCCGGACAGCGCGGAGGCGGTGCCCAGGACCGTGCAGGTGCCGGGTTCGGCGGAGTTGGTGTTCGACGAACCGAGCGCCCCGCCCAGCTTGAAGCCGGAGGAACCGGTGACCAAGGCCTCGATCGGGCTCTTCGGCGCCGGGTCGGTATTGGTGGGGCAGGGGGTGGTGGTCGTGGCCGTGGTGGGGCCCGCGGTGACGGTGCAGCCCGGCGTGGTGCCCGGAGTGGTGGTCGGTGTCGTCGTGGTCGGCGACGTGGTCGACGGAGTCGTCGTGGTGGAGTCGATGAGGGCGATCTCCGCCATGGCGGCGGGCGCGGCGGGCAGCAGTGCCGCAACGGCTAGCAAAGTGGTTACGGCGTAACGGTTCACGTGCGAAAATCCTTCGGATCGAGCGTGGTCGGGGCCCCGACTCCCCAGATGGTCCTGAGCAGTCTACGAAGATCGCGTGACCTGCGCCGCAAAATGCGACACACTGACGTTTCTCTCACATTCCGACGCGCGCCACCGCCCGCACCGGAGCCCCGTCCGCCCCGGGCAGCCGCAGGGGGAACAGCGACACTTCCACCCGCTGACCGGCCTCCTGTTCCGCCAGCACCGCCGCCAGACCGGTCAGATTCTCGGCGATCACGGCGTGCGCCCCGCACAGGATCCGATGCACCGGAATCTCCTCGGCCGGGGTCGGGTCCACGCCGAGCGCGTCGATGCCGACCGTGCGCACCCCGGCCGCGACCAGATACTCGGCGGCCGACACGGTCAGATGCGGATGGTTCAGGTACTCGTGCGTGCCCCAGTGCTCCGACCATCCGGTCGCCACCAGCACGATCACGCCCGCCGCCACCCGCCCCTCGAAGTACTCGCGCCCGATCGCCCCGCCCGCGCCCACGGCCCGCGCGTCCACCACCACGGCCGGTCCGGTGAACCGTTCCAGCGGCAGCTCGTCGAGGGCGGGCAGGGCGTCGTCGATGTGCCGCGGCGCGTCCACGTGCGTGCCCGTCTGCGAACCCAGGTCCAGGTGCAGCACATTGACGCCGTCGGCGGCCACGGTCAGCGCGGGCCGCACGGTCACCTCCGGGTCGCCCGGGTAGACGGGCATGCCGGATCGGATCGGCACGGAGAGATCGAGGATGCGCATGTCAGCCGTGCTCCGGGGCGGTGGCGCGCAGCAGCCAGCAGGCGGCGGTGAAGTGGGCCGCGCCGTCGCGGACGAAGGGCTCGAAGGCGGCGCGGACGACTTCGACGACCTTCGCGCGGGTCGCCTCGTCGGCCTCGAGCAGCGCCAAGCCGACCGGTCCCAATCGGGAGACGTAGCCGGTGAGTTCGGATTCGGGCAGCGCGCAGTCGGCGTCGATCGGGGAGATGTCGATATCGGTCCAGCCGGCGTCGGCCAGGATCCCGGCCACCCGGTCGCGGTCGGCGAACCCGAATTGCCCTGGGGCGTCCGGAATTCGGGGCCCGAGATCGGGGAGCAGCGGGGCGGCCGCGTCTTCCGCGGTGGTGAAGAACGGATTGTCGGCGGCGGCCCGCCACACGACGCAGGCCAGCCGTCCGCCGGGCCGGGTGGCATGGCGCAGGTTGGCGAACGCGGCCACCGGGTCGGCGAAGAACATCACCCCGAAGCGGGACATGACGAGGTCGTGGACCGGGTCGAAGGCGTGGGTCTGGGCGTCGGCGCACACGAAATCCACCGGGAGACCGGCCCGTTCGGCATTGGCGCGGGCCGCCTGGAGCATCGGCTCGGCGATATCGACGCCGGTGCAGCGCGCGCCCGTCGCGCGGGCCACGGCCAGGGTGGTGCCGCCGGTGCCGCAGCCGACATCCAGCACCCGCCGGGCGCCGTCGGCGCGCGCGGTCTCGACCAGCACGTCCTCGAGCGGCCGCAGCACCCGGCCGATCAGGTCCTGGAAGTCGACCCAGGCACTGCCGGAGGTGGCCCAGCGGTCGGATTGATCCTTGTCGAGCGGTGTCGTCATGATCGCTGTCCTTCATCGGGGAACGGCCGGAGAACTACACTGTCTCAATTCAAGCCGACTCGAGGTCAAGTCCGAGGTAACCGCATGACCAGCCTGGATATCGCCGACGTGGTGCGCCGCACCGGCGTGCCCGCCTCGACCCTGCGCTACTACGAGGAACGCGGCCTGATCGCCTCCACCGGCCGCCGCGGCCTGCGCCGCCAGTTCGACAGCTCGGTGCTCGAACAGCTGGCCCTCATCGCGCTGGGCCGCACCGCCGGATTCTCCCTCGACGACATCGTGCTGGTCTTCGGCCCGCAGGGCGAACTCCGGGTGGATCGGGACCTGCTCACCCGCAAGGCCGACGAACTGGACCGCACCATCACGCAAATGACCGCGGTCCGTGACGGTCTGCGCCACGCCGCCGCCTGCCCCGCCCCGAGTCACGCCGAATGCCCGAGCTTCCGGCGCATCCTGCTGGGCGTAATGGCGGGCGAGGTCGACGTCACCGAGGCGATGAGCGGACCGAAATGACTGCGTGACAGGTCATTTCAACGCACGGCGTGCACGGCTTCCTTGGCGAGCGCGGCCACCAGCGCATTGTCGTAGGTCGCGTCCTTGTCCGGCTTGGCGGTGAGTACCACGATGACCAGCGGCGCGGACCCGTCGGCGGGCCAGGTGACGGCGGCGTCGTTGGCGGTGCCGTAGTCGCCGGAACCGGTCTTGTCGCCGGTCTTCCAGTCCGGGGGCAGTCCGGCGCGGATGCGGGCGTCGCCGGTGGTGTTGGCGAGCAGCCACGCGGTCAACTGCTTGCGTTCGGGGTCGGCCAGGGTATTGCCGACGACCAGCTTCCGATAGTCCCTGGCCAGGGCCTCCGGGGTCGTGGTGTCGCGCTCGTCGCCCGGGATATCGGTATTGAGCTCCGGTTCCCATCGGTCGCTGCGCGTCTTCTCGTCGCCGAGCAGCCGCAGGAACTGGGTCAATCCCTGCGGGCCGCCGAGCAATTCGAGCAGCTGATTGCCCGCGGTGTTGTCGCTGCGGGTGATGGCGGCGTCACAGAGTTCGCTGACCGTCATCCCCGTGTCGACCCGGGTGCTGGTGACCGGCGAGCCCGTCACCACCTTGTCCGCGCCGAAATGGATGACCTGGTCGAAGAATCCGCTGTCCAGGGGATGTAGCTTCAGCAGCGCGCCGCAGGCCAGGCCCTTGAACGTGGAGTTGAAGGTGAAGCGCTCGTTCTGCCGGTAGCCGACGGTCTTGCCGGTGCCGGTGTCGATCGCGAAGACGCCCGCTCGCGCGCCGTGCTGCTCTTCGAGCGCCCGCAGGGCGTCGTCGCTCGGTGCGGCCGTGGTCGACGGCTCGTCGTGGGTGGCTTCGCTGGTCGAGTCGGTGCCGCACGCCGCGAACAGCGGGGTGAGCACGAGTAGCGATGCCAGGGCGCGGTATTTCAGGGTCGGCAAAACAAGCCTCTCAATCGGTTTCGAGCGGTGTGGAGTGTCGCTGCTGGTCAGCGTGGTGCGCGCAGCATGCGGCCGGCGGCCTGCACGGCCGGGTCGGAACTGCCCGCGTCGCTGATGAAGACGGCGAAGGCGAGGTCGCCGTCGATGCCGACGAACCAGCCGTGCGCGTGCTTGTCGTCGATGTATTCGGCGGTGCCGGTCTTGCCGAGCAGGCCGGGGATATCGCGCAGGGCGGTGGCGGTGCCGCCGGTGATGGTCTCGCGCATCATGGATTTCACCTGGTCGGCGATGCCGGGCGGCAGGGCCGGGGGCTGCCGGTCGGGCTTGCCGGGCTGACCTCGCACGATGGTCGGCGGCTTGACCGACCCCTGCGCGAGGGACGCGGCCAGCAGGGCCATGCCGAACGGCGACGCGGTCACCTTGCCCTGCCCGATGCCCTCCTCCACCCGCAGGGCGGGCGTGTCGGCGGTGGGCACCTTGCCGGTGACGGTGGTCAATCCCGGTGTCACATAGTCGATGCCGAGTCCGAGCTGGGCGGCGGCATCGGTCAGCCCGCCGGGCGGCAGCTGTACGGCCAGCCGTCCCATGGTGGTGTTGCAGGACCGCGCGAAGGCGGTGTGCAGCGGCACCTGGCCGAGGTCGAAGTTGTTGTCGTTGGGGATCTCCCGGCCCTCGATGTTCTCCTTGCCGGGGCAGGCGACGGTGCTGTCCGGGGTGACCTGACCGGCCTGGAGGGCGGCCGACACGGTCACGGTCTTGAAGGTGGAGCCCGGCGGATACAGCCCGGTCAATCCGATCGGGCCCTGCGCGTCGGCGGGCGCGTTCTGCGCCATGGCCAGCACGTCACCGGTGGAGGGCCGCAGCGCCACGATGGCCGCCGGGGTGGTGATCGGGGCCAGCGCCGCTTCGGCCGCGCGTTGCAGGCCGACATCGAGGGTGGTGCGAATATCGGTGACCGGGTGGGGATCCGGCCCGCCGACCCGCTGGGTGCCGTCGCTGCCCTGGGCGCGGACCGCCCATCCGGCGGCCGCGTCGGCCTGCTGCTGCCACAGGTCCGACAGGCCCGAGAAGGTCGGTGAGGCGAGTGCCTTGTCGACGGCCAGGAGCCGGGTCTGCTGCGCGGTCGTCACATTCGCCAGCGTGGTGAGCGCGGATTGGACGGTGGCGTAATCGGATTCGCGGAGGGTGACCGCGGTGATCGGCTTCCCTTGCGCCGCGGCCAGATCCGCTTGCAGGCTCGCGGTCGTGATGTCGGGCGCGACCGGTTGCAGTGCCGCCGCGACGGCGGCGGGGTCCGCGCCGGACGCGACGTTCACCAGCGTCACCACCTGCTGGATGAGCAACGGGCTGCCGGTGCTGTCGAGGATCTTGGCCGGATCGGGGTAGGCGACGGCGTAGGACAGCGGGCCGATGTTCAGGCCGGGCGCGATGGTGGCCGGGTCCCAGCGGATCTTCCAGTCACCGCCGGAGCGTTCGGCGCGGCCCGCGGTGGTGTAGGTCCACTCGTTCTTGCCGTCCTTGCCCAGCTTCCAGGTGGCGGCGAGGGTGAAGGTGCCGCCGTCGTCGGTCTTCTCGACCTTGCTCGCCGCGAAACGCACCTGTTTGCCGAGGTTGTCGTACAGCGTTCCCAGGGTGGTCGAGGCGGCGGCCGGGTCGCTGGTGGCGGTCGCGGCGGCCGGGACGTCGTCGCGGGTCAGCGCGTCGGCGAAGGCGTCGACGGTCTTGGACAATCCGGAGGTGGGATCCGATGCCGAGCACGCGGTCGCCGCCACCAGTACGGCCGCGACACAGATACCGGTGCTTGCCCTCCTGCTGAAAGCTGCCATGACAGCCACCCCAACACGGATCACCACCCGGTGTCCAAGACCAACACGGGTGAGAACCGATAAGTGTTTCATTATCGTCGCAGCGCACGGCGCACGGGCTCGCGAAGTCGCGGGCGGTTGACGACCCGATCGGGGCGCCGGGAATGCTGGGGGAGTGGAAGCGATCTTCGGGACGGCCGGTGTCGAAGGCCGCGTGCACGCCCGCTGTCTCGACTGCGATGGCGAATTCGGCTGGGCCGCCGACGAACCGGTGGTGCTGTCCTCGGTGGTGAAGGTGCCGCTGGTGCTGGAGTTCGCGCGGCAGGTCGCGGCCGGGCAGCTCGATCCCGCCGACCGGGTGCGCGCCACGACCGCGGACCGGCTGGGCGGAGTGGGGTCGGCCGGCTGCCACGACGATGTCGAGTACAGCCTGCGCGACGCCGCCTACTTCGCGCTCACCGTCAGCGACAACACCGCCGCGGACCTGCTGTTCGACCGCGTCGGCGTCGACAATGTGCGGTCACTGGTCCGCGAGCTCGGGCTCGCCGACACCCGGGTGATGGGGTCGATCCGCGACATCCTGTATCTGATGGCCGAGGACATCGGCGCGCGGGACCTGCTCGAATTCGCCCGGCGCTATCCCGAATCCAGTCCGGAGGAGGTGTTCGGCAGCCGGGCGGTGGATCCGCTGCGGACCACCGCCGGGACCGCCCGGGACATGACGCGCCTGCTGGCGCTCATCGCCCGCGACCTGGCGGGCCCGCCGGAGGCGTGCCGGTTCGTGCGAGATCTCATGCGCCAGCAGGTGTACGCGCACCGGCTGGTCTCGGCGTTCCCGCCCGGGACCGACATCTGGTCCAAGACCGGGACGCTGCCGGGCATCCGAAATGAGATCGGCGTCGTCCAGTATCCGGACGGAAGTCGGTACGCCGTAGCGGTTTTCACCGTGTCACACAATCTGGCCGGGCGGCAGCCGGTGGTGGACCGGGCGATCGGGACGGCCGCGCTGACGGCCATCGAGCGCGTCGATCACTGCCTGCCCGAGACAACATCCCACGGGCGGCGCTGCGGCGCGTCCTGAAGCGGGGCCGGGGGCGCGGCGCCGTCGCCCCGCACCACCGACACGATGAGCTCGGCGAACTCCCGCACCAGCGGATGCGGGGCGGCGGCGGGCCAGGTCAGGGCGAGCCGCCAGCTCAGCGTGCCCTCGGGCAGCGGCCGCCAGACCACCCGGGGCTCCTTCTGCGCGACCAGGCCGGTGTCGAAGGCGACGCCGCGGCCCGACAGCACCATGCCGAGCACGAACTCCGGATTGACCGCGTGCTGCACCGAGACGGGATGGAAGCCGTGCTCCCAGCAGGTGCGCAGGGTGGCGTCGTAGAGGCCGGGGGCGGCGGCGCGCGGGAAGATCACCAGGCCGTGCCCGCTCAGGTCGGCCAGGGTGAGCGAAGTCCGCTGGGCCAGTGGGGAATCCCGGGGCAGCACCACGCCGAGCGGGGTCTCCACCACCGGGCCGGATTCGAGGCCGGGCGTCTCCGCCGGATATTGCAGCAGGCCCGCGTCCAGTTCCCGTTCGCCGAGCAGCCGGACCTGTTCGGCGGTGGTCAGCTCCTGCAGGTCCACCCGCACCTGGCGGTTCTCGAACGCGGTCAGCATGGCGGCCAGCACCCGGCCCGCCAGTTCGGGCGGCACGCCCACCCGCAGCGCGTCGACCTCGCCACGGTGGGCCTTGTCGACCAGCGATTTCGCGCGTTCCCAGCGGGCGATCAGGTCCCGCGCCTCGACCAGCAGGATCTGCCCGGCCTCGGTGAGCTCCACGCGGCGGCTGTCGCGGTCGAGCAGCCGCGCGCCGAGTTCGCTCTCCAGCTTGCGGATCCGCTGGCTCAGCGCGGGCTGGGCGATCCGCAGCCGCTCGGCCGCGCGGCCGAAGTGCAACTCCTCGGCGACGGCGATGAAGTAGCGCAGCTGACGCAGCGGGTCCATCCCGTCGACGATATAGGTTTCCTTATCGCCGGGTGGTCAGGCCCGGGCCCGCACCTCGAGGATCTGCAGGCAGCGGCCGATCGGGCCCTGCTGGTCGTGCAGCACGGTCGAGCACAGGCCGACCCCGTCGGGTCCGATCGAGGTCTCCACGGCCAGGCCGATCCACTCGCCGACCGGCAGCCGGAACAGGTCGATGGTCAGGTCGGTGTTGAGGAAGGTGAAGTGGCGCGGATCCAGCCGTGCGCCAACGCCATTGGCGACGTCCGCGACCGAGAACACGCGCACCAGGGGTGAGATCTCCTCGCTCTCGACCACCTCGACGATGGGCTTGACCCACACTCGCCGGGTGATGGCATCGCTGTCCACGCCCCGCAGGTCCACCGACTTCACGTAGCCGCCGTCCCACCCCTCGGGCAGGCGCCAGCTGACCTTGCCCTGGTCCGGCACGGGCGGCAGCGGGGCATCGGCGGTGTGGCCGACCTCGGAGGTGTCCGTGGTGGCGATCCGCCAGGCCGCCGCCTTGGCCACCACGCGGGCGCTGCCGTCCGGCTGCGGCGCGACGAGTTCGGCCGCCACCAGCTCGACCCGCTTGCCGGGCCGCTCGATCCAGGCGCGAACCTCGATCTCCCCCACCGGAATCGGGCCGAGGATCTCCATGGTCAGCCGGGCGATGCGGGCGCCTTCCCGGGGCGCGCAGCGTTCCACCGCGCGGGCCAGCAGCGCCGAGGGCGGTGCGCCGTGCTGCATGGTTGCCGCCCATACGCTCACGGTGGACGCGGTGGCTCGGTAGCGCTCGTATCCGTCGCGCTGGGGCTCCACTGCGACGAAGTACGCCCTGGTCCCGGCCTCGTCGCCCGAGGTCGCCTGATCTGCCGCTGTCGCATCCTGCATTCGGGTCACCCCGTCAACGTATCAGCCCACGTCCGACCCATTAGACGGTGTACGACAAACCCTCCGCATGTCCATTCCGACCGTTCGGCATTCGAGCCCATACCCTGATGCGTGTCAGATGCACTTTCCAGGCGTGGAACGAGGTAGTCATGTCAGGCAAGTTCGAGCTTTTCGCTGATGCGGCCGACAAGTTCCGGTGGCGGCTCAAGGCGGGCAACGGCGAGGTTATCGCCCAGAGCCAGGCGTACGCGAGCAAGGACGCGGCGAAGAAGGGCATCGCCTCGGTCCAGACCAATGCCGCGGGCGCGGCGGTCGCGGACCTCACCGACTCCAAGTAGCCCGACCCGAACCGGGCCCCGCCGCAACGGATTCCGCGGCGGGACCTGCGTCGTCTCGTGGCCGGGCCGCTATGCGTTCAATGCCGTTGCGTCCGAGCCGCTTCGATACGGGCGGCCAGATCGACCAGGTCGGCGGCCGCGCCGGTCGGCGGCGTGCGCCGATGCCAGATGGCCCGGAACTTCCTCGTCAACGGCGTCGATTCGGCCAGCGGAACGGCGCGCAGCGTGCCCGCCCGCAGTTCGTGCGCCACGATCAGCCGGCTCACCACCGCCGGTGCCGCCCCGCTGCGGGCGGTAGCGAGAATCGCTGCGGCGGAACCGAGTTCGGCGGCCGGTGGGGCCGGTGTGCCGTGAATCTCGAGGGTCTCCCACACCGTGTCCCGGGTGCCCGAGCCGCGTTCGCGCCACAGCAGCGGGGTGTCGGCGAGTTCGCGTGCGGTCAGCGGCCGTCGGCGGGTGGCCCACCGGTGATCCGGCGCGACGACCACCACCAGCTCGTCCGCGGCGAGCACCCGGCTGCCCAATCCCGGTGGCGGATGCGGTCCTTCGACGAATCCGAGCTCGGCCTCGCGGTCGCCGACCGCCGCCGTCACCTGCCGCGAATTGGCCACGTCCAGGACCACCGCCAGCTCCGGATGGATCTTTCGCAGCGCGGTCAGCCAGTGCGGAATCCGGTGGTCGGCAATGGTCGTCGAGGCCATGAGGCGCAGGCTCGGCCGCTCCGCGCGGTGCAGGGCGGTGATGCCATCGGTCAGCGCCAACGCGGCCGCGAGCACCGGCCGGCCCAGCTCGACCACCGCCTGCCCGGCATCGGTGAGCACCGATCCCGTGCGCCCGCGATCCAGCAGCCGCAACCCGAGCCGCCGCTCCAGCGCGCTGATCCGCATACTGGCGGCGGGCTGGCTGATGCCGTGCCGCCGCGCGGCCGCGCCGAGACTGCCCAGTTCCGCGACCGAGACCAGCAGAGCCAGCACGTCCAGGTCGGGCGTACCGGGCGGCAGGATCATCAGGACAGCTTATGAGGTGATCGGCATTCGGGCGCTACCTGACCACCGGAAACGGCCGCAGGATCAGCACCATGACTTTCGTGATCGGCGCGGACTGCGTGGACGTTCTGGACAAGGCCTGCATCGAGGAATGCCCGATCGACTGCATCGTGGTCGGTGCGCGGATGGCCTACATCAACCCCGACGAGTGCATCGACTGCGGGGCCTGTGAACCGGTCTGCCCTGTCGACGCGATCCACTACGAGGACGACCTGCCCCCGGAGCAGGAGCAGTTCGTCCTCGTGAACAGCCGGTTCTTCGCCGACGGGGTGCAGATCTAGGGGACCGGGTCCGGTTCTCGGTCCGGGATGGCTTCCGCGGCAGGGGTTTTCTGTCTGCCGAGGACGGAATGGGAGCGGCTGTAGGCGAAGTAGATGACGATGCCCAGGGCCATCCAGATGACGAACCGGATCCAGGTCTCGATGGACAGGTTGAGCATCAGCCACAGGCAGGCCAGGGCGGCCAGGATGGGGATGAACGGGACCAGCGGGACGCGGAAGCCGCGCTTCAGGTCGGGGCGGGTGCGGCGCAGGATCGGGACGCCCAGCGAGACCAGGACGAACGCGACCAGGGTGCCGATATTGACCATTTCCTCGAGCGTGCCGAAGTCGACGAAACCGGCCAGGAGAGCGCAGATCACGCCGACCAGGACGGTCAGCCGGACCGGGGTGCCGTGCTTGCCGGTGTGGGCCAGACCGCGGGGGAGCAGGCCGTCGCGGGCCATGGCGAACAGGACCCGGGTCTGGCCCAGGAACATGACCATGACGACGGTCGACAGGCCCGCCAGCGCGCCGATGGAGATGATGTTCTTCACCCAGGTCGCGCCGTGGATGGCGAAAGCGGTTGCCAAGGTGGCGTTTCCGCTCGCGAGCTCGGTGTAGGGGACCATGCCGGTCAGGATCAGCGAGACCGCCACGTAGAGCACGGTCACGATGGCCAGCGAGGCGAAGATGCCGCGCGGGACGTCACGCTGCGGATTGCGGGTCTCCTCGGCGGTGGTGGCCACCACGTCGAAGCCGACGAACGCGAAGAACACCAGCGAGGCCGCGGCCAGCAGGCCGTACCAGCCGAAACTGGTTCCGCCGGAACCGGTCAGGAAGGAGAACAGCGACTGGTGCACGCCGCCCGCCTGCTCCGAGGGCTGGGCCGGGGGAATGTAGGGGGTCAGGTTGGAGGCCTTGAAGTAGGTCGCGCCGACCACCAGCACCAGCGCGATCACGGCCAGCTTGATGGCCACCGCCACCGCCGAGACCCGCGAGGACAGCTTGGTGCCGGTCGCCAGCAGCGTGCCGACCACGGCGATGATCACCACCGCGCCCCAGTCGAAGGTGATGGACCCGATGTGCGCGACCGGGCTCACCACCCCGTGCAGCACCTCGCCGAGATACTGCGACCAGCCCTTGGCGACCACCGACACCGCGAGCGCGAACTCCAGGATCAGATCCCAGCCGATGATCCAGGCGATGACCTCACCGAACGTGGCGTACGCGAACGTGTACGCACTGCCCGCCACCGGCACGGTCGAGGCGAATTCGGCGTAGCACAATGCCGTCAGCCCGCACGCGATGGCCGCGAACACGAAGGCCAGCGAGACCGACGGTCCCGCCACCGTGCCCGCGGTCCGGGCGGTGAGCGTGAAGATGCCCGCCCCGATGACCACGGCGACACCGAAGATGGTCAGATCCCGCGCGGTCAGATCCTTGCGCAGTTTGGAATCCGGTTCATCGGTATCCCGGATCGATTGCTCGACCGATTTGGTGCGGAACACTCCGCTCACGAACGCCACGATGCGTCTCCTTTCCGAAATTCGGTGCGGCGTCAGCGAACTCGCGGGATGGCGTCGAGCCGCCGTTCCGCGAACCTGTTCGCCGCCGCGCCGGTGCCGATGCCCTCGGCCCTGGACTCCGCGATGATGTCGCGGCAGCGGTCGAAGATGCCCCTCACCGCGTCTTCGACCTCGGCCGGCGCCGCGTGCCGCAGCTCACCGGCCACCTGAACCAGCCCACCCGCATTGGCCACGAAATCCGGGACCCAGGTGATGCCGCGCTCGTTCAGGGCGTATTCCACCGCGGGCGTGGCCAACTGGTTGTTGGCCGCCCCGCAGACGAGTTTCGCCTCGATGGCCTCGGCGCTCGACGCGGTGAGCGTGCCGCCGAGGGCGCAGGGGGCGTAGACGTCGACCGGAGCCGTGGACACGGCGCTCAACAGTCGAACCGAGGGATGATCGGTCGAAATGCGTTCCAGCGCTGCGGTGTTGACGTCGGTCGCGCAGACCTCCGCGCCGTCGGCCAGCAGCAGCTGGATCAGTTCGCGGCCGACCTTGCCGACGCCCTCGACGCCGACCGTGCGGCCCGCCAGTGTCGGTGCGCCCCACACGGATTCGGCTCCGGCGCGCATGGCGTTGAAGACGCCGAGGGCGGTGAGCCGGGCGCTGTCGCCGGACCCGCCCGCCGCAGTGCTGCGCCCGGTCACGTAGCCGGTGTGGCGGCCGATGGCGTCCAGATCGTCGGTATTGGTGCCCACGTCACCGGCCGTGATGTACCGCCCGCCGAGGGATTCCACGAAGCGCGCGTAGGCGGCGAACAGCTCCTCGCTCTTGTCCCGCGCCGGATCGCCGATGATGACGGCCTTGCCGCCGCCCAGATCCACACCCGATGCCGCGGCCTTGTAGGTCATGCCCCACGACAGCCGCAGCACATCGTCCAGCGCGGCCGCCTCGGAGGCGTACGGGTACATCCGGGTGCCGCCGAGCGCCGGGCCGAGCGCGGTCGAGTGGATCGCGATGATCGCCTTGAGTCCGCTGCGGTCGTCCTCGCAGAACACCACCTGCTCGTGTCGCCGGGCGCTCAGTTCGTGCGAGCGGCCGAAAACCCCTGCTTCGGTGTGCATTGCGGTCACGGTCGATTCCTTTCGTGGACGCCGCTCGTGGCGGCGGGGTGGGTGGCCGCGGGGTGGGCGGCCGGGGCGCGCCTCGGCGGCGCGCGTCACCCAGCTCCGGCGGCAGGATCAGGTCGCTGCCGGAACACGGTGGGTAGGTGTGGAATTGAGTGGTGAGTTGTCGGACCCGAGGTCAGCCGTCGAGGCCGAGTTCGCGCAGGCGGGTGCGGTATCGCTCGACGTTGCCGAGCTTCACGTCCTCGTAGCCCCGGACCAGGTCGGGCAGGGAGGCGGCCTCGACGGCGGTGGCGTACCCGTCGACGGTGAGACCGGCCGCGAGCCGTCGCACCATGCCGGTGTAGTGGGACAGCAGTTCCCGCTCCACCTTGCGGACATGGGCGTAGCCGAAGGGGTCGAGCTTGGTGCCGCGCAGCGCCTTGCCCTTGGCGAGCAGCTTCAGGGCCACATGGGATTTCGGGGCGAGGCCGATCTTCTTTTTGCGGCCCAGCGCGCGCAGCACCGGCGGGTGCAGCTTGTAGGTGAGGTTCTCCCCACCGGGGACCTGCGCCTCGACGTCGGCCAGGAACGCGGGATCGACCAGCAGTCGCGCGACCTCGTACTCGTCCTTGTAGGCGGTGAACTTGAACAGCCCGCGCGCGACGGCCTCGGTGAACTCGGTGCGGTCGGTGATCGCGCGCTCGGCGGTCCAGGCGGCCTGGACGGTGTCGATGTAGCGGCGGGCGACCTTCAGGTTCTGGTAGTCGATCAGTTCGGCGGCGCGTAGTTCCACCAGTCGCCGGACCTCGCCGTCGAACCCGGTGCCCGCCAGCAGTTCGGCGGGCGCGACCCGCGGGGCACGCTGTGCCGCACCGGAATCGGTGGCCGCCGCGAACGCGGCCGGATCGGCGATGGCCACGCGGCCCCAGCGGAAGGCCGCGATATTGGCCGACACCGCGACACCGTTGATGCCGATCGCCTCCTCGATCGCCGCCGCGGGCAGCCGCAGGCCACCGGTCTGGAAGGCCGCGCCGACCATCAGGAAGTTGGCGGCGGCGGTCGTGCCGAACAGCTGCTGCGCGGCGGCCAGGGCGTCGAAGTCGACCTGCGAATCCGATACCGCCGCCAGCCGATCCAGCAGCGGCCCGGTCTCCGGGTAGGCGACCGACTTGTCGTAGACCATGTCACCGGTCGGGGTCTTGCTGGTCGAGGCGACGACGACGGTTCCGTCCGGGTTGCCGTACCGGAGGTTCTTGGGATCGGCGGCGGTCAGCAGGTCGATGGCCATGATGCAGTCCGCGCTGCCGGGGGTGAGCCGGTTCGACGGCTCCAATTCCGTGGCGGAGAACCGCAGATGCGACAGCACCGGCCCGGCTTTCTGACTCAACCCGATCTGATCGAGGCTTTCGACCGCGTACCCGGCGCGCAGCGCGGCCGTGGCCAGCACCTGGTTGACCGTCACGATGCCGGTGCCGCCGATGCCCGCGATGAGCACGTTCTGCGTGCCGAGCGGAGCGCCGAGGCCCGGATCGGCCACGGCGGGCGGTTCGGTGGGCTTGCGCCGCAAGCCGCGGACGCGCTTCGAGCCCTTGCCGCCCTTGGCATCCGGCCGCAGTTCCACGGTGACGAATGACGGGCAGTCCCCGTCCAGGCAGCTGTAGTCGGTATTGCACGAGGTCTGGTCGATGCGCGTCTTGCGCCCGAACTCGGTCTCCACCGGCTGCACCGACAGGCAGTTGGACTTGGTGCCGCAGTCGCCGCAGCCCTCGCACACCGCCTCGTTGATCACCACGCGGGTATTGCGCACCGGCAGTGTGCCGCGCTTGCGCTGCCGCCGGGCGTCGGCCGCGCAGTGCTGGTCGTAGATCAGCACCGTCACGCCCTTGACCTCGCGCAGCACCTTCTGCGCCTCGTCGAGCCGATCGCGATGCCACAGCAGGGTGCCCTTGGCCAGCGCTTTCCTGTTGTGCCGCTGGGGATCATCGGCGCAGATGATGATCCGCTCGACGCCCTCCATGGTCAGCTTGTGGGTCAGCTCGGCGACCGTCAGGCCGCCCTCCACGTCCTGCGCGCCGGTCATGGCGACGACCTCGTTGTAGAGCAGCTTGTAGGTGATGTTCACCCCCGCCGCCACGCATGCCTGCACGGCCAGTTGCCCGGAGTGGAAGAAGGTGCCGTCGCCGATGTTCTGGAACAGGTGCGGCACATCGGTGAACGGGGCCTGCCCGATCCACTGGCTGCCCTCGCCGCCCATCTGGGTGAGGCCGGTGACCGCGCTGTCGCTGCGCCCGGACAGGGTGACCAGGGTGTGGCAGCCGATGCCGCCGCCGCCGATGGACCCCTCGGGCAGGGCGGTGGAGCGGTTGTGCGGGCAGCCGCTGCAGAAGTACGGGGTGCGCTTGGCGGACAGCACCTCCAGCGACAACGCCGGCAGCGGAGCCTGCTTCAGCTCGACGTGTTCGCGCAGCACCCGGCGCAGCGGGCCGAGCAGGCGGCCGGCGGTGAGCTCGCCGTCGAACGGCATGAGCGGCAGTCCGTTTCCGTCCAGCTTGCCGAGGATGCGCGGGGCGTCGGCGGTGCCGTAGAGGATCTCGCGGATCTGGGTCTCGACGAAGGCGGTCTTGTCCTCCACCACGATGATCTGTTCCAGGCCGCGCGCGAACTCCGTGACCCGCTGCGCGCCAACGGGATACGGCATGCCGATGCGCAGCAGGCGGATCCCGGACCGGTGCATGGCCGCCTCGTCGACGCCGAGATCGTGCAGGCCCTGCCGGACCGCGTCGAAGGTGGTGCCGGTGGCCGCGATCCCGATCCGCGCGTGGACCGGATCGACCTCGATGACATCGAGGTCATTGGCGGCGCCGAAGGCGCGCACGGTGGCCCAGCGCGGCCCGTACAGATCGGCCTCGGCGAGCACGCTGTCGGCGGGGGCCGCCATGGGGCGCTGCAGGTAGGCGAAAGTCTTACCCTCCCACTGTACTTCGGGCACCGCGATGGGCAGGTTCGCGACCGAGCCGTCCACCGTCCAGGCCCCGTCGGCGACATCGGCGACGATCTTCAGCGCCACCACGCACCCCGAGGCCCGCGACAGCGCGATGCCCTGCATCCCCATGGTGATGACCTCGCGAGCATTGCGCGGGAACAGCACCGGCACACCCATGGCGGCCAGCGACCGTTCGCTGACCGCGGGCACGGTCGAGGATTTCGAGGCCGGGTCGTCGCCGACCAGCAGCAGGACGCCGCCGCGCGGATTCACCCCGTACATGTTCGCGTGCCGGATGGCGTCGGTGGCCCGGTCCACGCCGGGGCCCTTGCCGTACCAGACGCCGACCACGCCGTCGTGGGTCGGCGTCCCGGCGGGCAGATCGGCCTGGCTACCCCAGACCGCGGTGGCCGCGAGCTCCTCGTTGAAGCCGGGCACGAAGACGATGTCGTGTTCGGTCAGTACGGTCGGCATGCCCAGCAGCATCTTGTCGACCCCGCCCAGCGGGCTGCCCTGATATCCGGAGACGAAGGTGCCCACCCGGTGCCCGGCGCGCATATCGCGCACATGCTGTTCCACCAGCAGGCGGGCGATGGCCTGCACGCCGGTGAGGAGGACCGGACCCGCACCCGACCGGTAGCGGTCGGCGAGGTCGTAGGGCGTAGCCGGTTCGGCCTGTGGTGCAGGCGCGCAGGCAACGTCGGTCATGAACAGTCACCACACTCTCCACAGCTCAGATTGTGAGCTGCAACGAAGGGACCAAGCGATCGGTGCTGCGAAATCTGCCGTGAAGGGTGATCTGTGTCAACAGTCGGGCGAAAAGTTGATCAGACTGCTCAAAAGTGATCTGGAACACTGTGACGTGCGCAGCATTCTGGTCAGTCGGGGCCGGGATGACTGGTCAGATGCTCGACGAGCGGCAGTGACCGGTATTCGATCGGCGTCGCCAGCGCCAGCATGGTCTCGGTGTGCTTGACCCCGGTGATGGCGTGCACCCGCTGGATGACGCCGAGCAGATCCGGCTGCGACCGGGCCGCCACCCGGACCAGCAGGTCCCCGCGACCGGTGGTGGCGTGCACCTCGAGCACGTTCGGGAACGCGCGCAACGACTCCACGATGTCGTTCATCTTGTTCTGGTCCAGTTCGATGCCGAGGAAGGCGTGCACCGCGAACCCGATGGCCTCGAGATCCACATCCGGCGGATACCCCCGGACCACCCCGGCCGCCTCCAGCCGTTTCATCCGCGCCTGCACGGTGTTCCGCGCGATCCCGAGCCGCTGCGCCAATTCCAGGATCGGCACCCGCGGGTCGGCCGCCAGTTCCCGGAGCAGCGCGGAATCGAGCGCGTCGATCTTGATGCTCATGCCGCATTCTCGCACAGCGGTTCTCGATAACGCCGCTGCTCACATGGGCGATGATGAGGCGTGAAACGTGCTCGGGGAGGACTCATGAAGACCAGGTCAGCGGCTCTGTTCGCGATGGCGGCCGCCGTGGTGGCAGTGACCACCGCGTGCGATCCGGGGTCGTCGACGGGCCCGGTGACGACCAGTCCCGCCGGTCCGGCGGCGACCGTCCCCGGCGGCCCGGCCACCACCGCGGCGGGCAGTCCCGCCCCGACGACCGGCTCACAGCCGCCGGGCACCGCTCCCGCGGGGAGTGGGCACGGGCTGTGCTTCGACATCAACTCCGATCTGGCGCGCGCCGCCATCGCCAAGCTGAATCCGCCGCCGGTCGGCGGCTGGAAGACCGGGCAGGCGGGGGAGGTGGCGCTGGACTCGGGCTGCGACGGGGTGCTGTCGTGGATGATGGTGAACTCCGACACCAATCATCCGTACACGCACGTGCTGTTCTTCACCGGCGGCACGTATCTGGGCACGGCCACCTCCGATCCGTACATGTACACGCAGGTCACCGGCAAGACGCGGAACTCGCTCTCGCTGACCTACCGGTGGCTGAACAACAACGATCCGATGTGTTGTCCACAGGGTGGTCCCAGCGTCGTGACGTTCACGCTCAACGGCACCAAGGTGAAGGCGGACGGGCAGTTCCCGCCGCACTCCTGAGCGATTCGGGCCGGACGTCCGGTAGCTCAGTCCGCGAGCTCGTGCGCGGTCGCGCGCAGCGTCCACGCCGGGCCGCGGTGATGCAGGGTGGTGGCGCTCAACGGTGGAATGTCGAGGCGCCAGAACGACTGCGGGGGAGCGTCGAGGGTGCGCAGGACCGCGGCCCGGACGATCGCGGGATGCGTCACCGCGACGATCCGGTCGCCGCGCCCGGCCAGGCCGTGCAGCCAGTCGCCGACGCGGTCGATCAACCCGGTGATCGATTCGCCGCCGTGCTCGCGGAAGCCCGGATCGGTGAGCCAGCCCATGAGCTGCTCGGGCGCGAGGTCGTCCATCGCCTTACCGGTCCAGTCGCCGTGGTCCACGTCGCGCAGCGCGGGTTCCGGGGTCCCGGTCAATCCCAGTGCCCGGCAGGTCTGTTCGGCCCGCAGCTCCGGCGCGCACAGCACCGTCGCGGGCTCCGGGCCGGGCAGCCCGCCCGCTCGCTCGACCGACCGCGACCCGAGCGGGTTCAGCGGTTCGTCGGCGGGGAAGCGGGCGGACTGCACGGCCTCGGTGATCGCATGCGTCACCAGGGTGAGACGGGTGACCGCGCTCATGCCGCCACGGCGGGCGCGGCCGGGGAGCGGTCGCCGAGCAGGCGCGGCGCCAGCCAGGCGAATCCGACCCCGATGACCGCCCACACCAGCAGCTGGGCGGCGAACGCGTACAACCGGAAGTGGTACAGATCGTCGGCCGGGAAGCCCGGGAACACGATCGTGCCCGCGGCGTCCTTCAGCGGTTGCGGCGTTTCGGTGCCGAACTCCTTGTTGGCCGCGAGCTGTCCCGCCGACGGCAGCAGCGCCAGCACCGCGCCCATCACCACGACGAATCCGGCCGCCGCGGCGACCGATGCGGTCCAGTTGTCCAGGCGCGCGGTCAGCTTACGCCCCAGCCAGATCGCGGCGACCAGCACGACCGCGCTGATCACGATCAACCCCAGGTACAGGGCCGTGCGTTCCTCGATCGTCTCCGGATTCCCGACCGACGGCGGATTGGCCGGGTACTTCAGGAACGGCACCGCGTACAGCGCCAGGAACATGCCGCCGGAGACCAGCAGCGCCAGATTGCGCGGCGAGATCTTGCCCGCCTTGCGCAGCGCCAGGAAGTAGACGACCGCGAACAGCGCGCCCAGCGCGGCCCCGAACACGATCATGCCGAAGCCCAGTCCGACGTTCTGCTGCTGCGCGCGGGTGAACAGTTCGACCCCGTGGTCCATGTCCATGGACTTGCCGGCGGCCTGATCCAGCGCCATCTGCGCGTGGTCGCGGCCCTCTTCGTAGTCGATGGCGCGGTCGATGATCGGCTCGGACAGGATCCGGGCGAAGACGAACGCCAGCGATCCGCCGAGGGCTCCCAGCAGGACCCCTCGGCCGATGATTCGCTTTTCCATTGTGGTTACTCGATTCCCGGTGCTAGTGGCAGGGGAACCCGAGGAAATGGCGGCCGTCGTGCACGAACTCGTGCACGTGCATATCGCTGCCGAACACCGACACCGCACCCTGGTCGATGCCGATGAAGTAGATGGCCAGCAGTGCCATCAGGGTGGTGCCGACCAGCCACAGGGCGGTGGTGGGAATCGAGAGCGCGCCGCTGCCGAGGCCGGAGCGGGGAGCGAAAGAGGTAGCCACGAAGGACTCCTTTGAGTCAGGGGGATTCCGCGTCCCCGTTGCCGATCGAACCGACGATGTGAGGGTCTGACTCGCATCCGTCTCGCGGGGAGACCGGGTTGCTCACAGTGGCGCGACCGTTCCGGCATTGCACCGGATTCCTCATGGCATCGTCGATCAACCATACGAAAACGCATCGCCGCTGGTCAATCCGCCTGCCCGGGTCGACCACCTGATGGGATGACGCCGCGTCCGCGCAGCCCGACCTGCTGGTGGCGTCGTGGCGGGACCGGTAGTGGCGGGCTGAAACCGTCCGTTACCGGGGTCAGCGGCCGAGGTGGCTGTAGACCTCGGCGGCCACGGCGGTGTCGCCGCGCGGCGTCGGGTGGAAGGGGAGACCGACCAGGTTGACCTTCGGGTCGAGGGCGGCCAGGACCCACGGGTCGGGGGCGCACAGGCCGTGTCCGGCGGTGGGGACGCGGGCGTCGACGAAGTCGATCGAGAGGAGCTGGGCCGCATCGCGTTCGGCGTCGTCGAGCCGGTTCCAGAAGGCGTTGACGGCGCCGCCGCGGGGCTGGATGTAGCGGAAGGTGCCCAGGACGTCGAGGCACCAGGTGTTCGAATTGGCCGGGGCCAGTTCGGGATAGCCGACGAGCTGGATCTTCGCGTTGGGGGCGTAGTACTTCACGTACTCGACGACCTTGCGGATGCGGTCGGCGTAGGCCGCGCCGGTGATGGTGTCGAGCTCGGGCCAGTGCTCCTTGTCGACGGCGTCGGCGTCGCAGCCCTGGCTCATGTTCAGCGCGCAGCGCAGCTGGCTGGGGGCGTCGGCGACATTGGTGGAGTCGCGTGGCCAGGAGTCGTTGGCGCCCAGCTGGATCGCGACCACCTGGGTGCGCGGGCCGAACGCGCCGTTCTTGCTCGCCTTGATCGCCAGCTGCGACAGGGTGTAACCGTCGCGGCCGGGGATCTCCTTGCCGGTCGAGGTGACCGGGCCGCTGTCGATGGAGGCGTTGGTGCAGGTCGCGTTCTCGAAATCGGCTGCGGGGACGCCCATCAGCGCGCTGAGCTGGACCGGCCACGAGGTGTCGCGGTGCAGGCACTCGTGCGCCGCGGCGTCGTTGTTGCCGTCGCATTTGACCAGGACCCCGTCGCAGGCCGGGTTCGCGGCGAACGAATCACCGAGTACGACAAGGGTGCGACCCTGCGCGGGGGCCGGTTCGTCGGCCCCGGCGACGCCCACCGAACCCGCGGCGGCGAGCACCGCGGCGACGGCGGCCAGCCGCAGCGACGCGCCCTTGGTCGTGAAACTCAACATGCAAATCCTCCCCAGCGGAAACGTTGCGCTAGACCGACAGTGTTGCTCATGAGACCGACAGTGTTCTCACCAGGCCGACAGAGTCCTCACGAGGCCGGAGGGACGATCATGTAGGTCAGCTTCGGCCAGGCCGCCGACAGCGGGACCAGCGGCTCGCGCAGGATCCAGATGTTCACGTGATGGTTCTGGCCCGCGATGCCGAGCTCGTCGATCATCTGCAGCGCTTGGGTTTTCTGCCCGAAGTTCGCGAGGAACGCCCGCTGCTCCGGACTGTCGTTGTAGCCGACCCACAGGATGGTGGTGGCCGAGTCCGGCGGCGGACCCCACACGGCGAAACCACGATTGGGGCTGTAGGTCGGCGGGATCGATTGGAACTTGCCGTAGTGGTCGAGCGCGCCGGCCTCGTTGTAGGCCTCCGCGACCACCGCGGTCGTGGCCCGCTCCGCGGGCGGCAGACCGGCCGCCACCTTCTCCACGGCGTCGGCCAGATCCGCCCAGTCGTCATTGCCGTAGTGCTGCAGGAAGCCCAGTTTGCTGGTGTTGGGGACGTCGATCCAGCTCTTCGGGTAGGGGAGGGTGGCCAGGGCGGCCATCAAAATCGCGGTGAGAACGGTCAATCCGGTGAACACGCGCCGCAGGACGGCCGCCGGACGCGGACCCGCGGTGTCGAACAATCCCGACAGAACCATCGCGCCCGCACCGAAGATGGCGGGAATGATCCCGGCTACGTAATAGGACCGGCCGTGGCTCGCGACCACCAGCACCACCATCAGCAGCGCCGCGACGAGCACGAAGCGGTACGGCCGCAGCTTCGGATCCCGGGCCAGGCCGTACAGTCCCAGCACGCCCAGACCGCCGCCGAGGAAGCCGGTGACCACCAGGATCGCGATCACCGTTCCCCACTGGCCGCCGTCGCTCTGCGCGGTCTCGTGCGCGATCGCGGCATTGGTGGCCAGCTGCGGCCAGTCGTGGGAGGCCTGCCACAGCAGGGCCGGGGTCATGGCCGCCGCCATGATCAGCAGACCCAGCCACAGGGCCGGGCGGCGCAGGATCTCGCGCGGACCCGCCATCAGCATCGCGGCGCCGACGCAGGCGCCGAGCATCAGCACCAGCCACTTGTCCTGCACGTCGATCGCCGCCGCCACGCCCGCGGCGACGAGCAGGCGGTCGCGGCGGGTGCGCACCCAGCGGACCAGCAGCCAGATGATCAACGCCTGGAACGCCACATCGATGGCGACGCTGTCGAGCACGGTGTAGGCGAAGATGAACGGCGAGGCGGCGTAGCCCGCGGCGGCGAGGAGCTGGAACCGTTCCCGCGCACCGCATTCGTAGGCGACCGCGGCGGTCAGCACCGACACCGCGATCAGCAGCAGCAATCCGGGGATCCGCAGCGCGATCACCGATCCGGGCGCGAGCACGTCGGCCAGCCGCGCGATCAACGGGATCAGCGGGCCGTTGTCGACATAGCTGACCGCGAGGCGGCGACCGCACGCCAGGTAGTACAGCTCGTCGCCCGCCAATTGGAACCGGAACGCCGAGACCGACCAGACCAGTGTGATCAGGCCGGAGACCAACAGGACACCGCGCCACGCGAATTGCGGCGGCGCGGCCGTCGCCTCGGATTCAGGGGTGATGGTGAGCGTCATTGCTTCTCCGGGTCAGTGCGACGCGAGGTGGCTGTGGATGGTGGCGGCCACGGCCGTGTCGCCGCGCGGCGACGGGTGGAAAGGCAAGGCGGACGGGCTCTGCCGGGGATCGAGGAAGTTGCTGAACCACGGGTCGGCGGCGCACAGGCCGTGTCCGGCGGTCGCGGGCTTCAGGTCGATGAAGTCGACGCCCAGGATTCCGGCGGCCTCGCGCTGCGCGGTCTGCAGCCGGTTCCAGTACGCGACCATGGCTCCGGCCCGCGGCTGGACCCAGTGCACGAAGCCGAGGATGTCCGCGCACCACTCGGTCGCGCCCTCGGGCGCGATCTCGGGATAACCGATCAGTTCGATCTTCGCGTTCGGGGCGTAGTACTTCACGTAGTCGACGACCTTGCGGACGCGGTCGGCGTAGGCCGTCCCGGTGATGGCCGTGTAGTCCGGCCATCGGCCCTCGGCCACGGCGGCGTCGTCACAGCCGTGCACGAGGTCGGTCACACACGTGAACACCTTGTTCACATCCGCGGAGAGGGTCGCGTCCTTGGGCCAGGAGTCGTTGAACCCGAGCTGGATGGTCACCACCCGGGTTCGCGGCCCGAACGCGCCGTTCTGCGCGGCGTCGAGGGCCAGCTGCGCCAGGGTGTAGCCGCCGCGGCCGGGCACCTGCTCGCCGGTGGAGGTGACCGGGCCGGTGTCGATGGACGCGCTCGAGCACGAGTTGTTCACGACGTCCGCGGCCTCGACGCCCATCAGGGCGCTCAGCTGGACGGGCCACGAGGAGGGGCCGTGCAGGCAGGCTCGCAGCCCGGTGCTGTCCGGGTTCTCGCATTTGGTCAGCACCACGTCGCAGGACGGGTTCGCGCTGTAGGAGTCGCCGAGCACCACGAGCGGGCGGCCGGGTGCCGGGGCGGGTTCGGCCTCGGCGGCGCCGGCGGATACCGCGGCGGCCAGGACGCCCATGGCGACGGCCAGCCGGGGTAGGAGTACGGCCCGGCCGGTTGTCCAGGAACTGGTCAAGTGCAAAATCCTCATCGAGCCACAGCCATGCCGAACGGGGCACGATTATGATGCAGCCCACAGCAACTGACAGATAAAGCAAAGTAACTGCATTTCACTTGGTTGGCAAGCAAGCGATTCGCACCTGGCGAAGGGGCGTCACCTACCCCACAACGCAGTTCGGCCCAGGCGAGAGAATATTCTCTGGCCTGGGCCGATAAGGGTGGCTGACGGGACTCGAACCCGCGACACCCAGGATCACAACCTGGTGCTCTACCAGCTGAACTACAGCCACCATTGCCGGTAACTTCCGGCGCGCTAGAGCTTAACGTGTCGCCGCTGTGAGTACCTAATCGGCTGTTCAGGACGGGTTTACGGGCGGCTGCGCGGGGGTCGTCAATTCGGCGGCGACAGCGGCGATCTCGGCCGTGGAGGGGCCGGGGGCCGCAACGAACGCGGTGCGGCGGTAGTACTGGAGCTCACGGATGGACTCCTGGATGTCGGCCAGCGCGCGGTGCGCGAGCCCCTTCTCGGGCTGACCGAAGTAGATCCGCGGGTACCAGCGCCGGGCCAGTTCCTTGATCGAGCTGACATCGATCATGCGGTAGTGCAGGTGCGCGTCCAGCGCGGGCATGTCGCGCGCGATGAACCCGCGATCGGTGGCGATCGAATTGCCCGCCAGCGGAACGGTCCGCGGCGTCGGCACGTACTGCTTGATGTAGTCGAGAACCTGCTGCTCGGCCTCCTCGAGGGTGACGACCGACCGCCGCACCTCCTCGGTGAGCCCCGACTTGGCGTGCATCTCGGTCACCACCGGCGGCATGGCGGCCAGCGCGGCGTCGTCGGCGTGGATGACGATGTCCACGCCCTCGCCGAGAATATTGAGGTCACTGTCGGTGACGAGCGCGGCCACCTCGATCAGCTTGTCGCTGTCGAGCCGCAGCCCGGTCATCTCGCAGTCCATCCACACCACGTACTTGTCGGTCACCGCCAAACACTAACTCTTCGCCGGATCCCCACCCGGTTTGCGTCGGACCGTCCGCGCGGCCCGAACCCGATTGGTTAACCGCAGGCAACCCGCGTCGAGGCCGCTCGGACGTGCGAACGAGCAGTATCGTTGCGGTCGAATCTCACGCGCGGCGAGCGGATGGCGTGTGGGTCGGGCAGTTTCTGAGCAGTCGGCACGGCAGACGGAGGAAGCGCGATGACCACCCCGCAGGAGAAGGCAGCGGCGGCTCGGAAGGCCGCCGAGGAGGCGGCGCGGATCGCGGCCGAAGCGGCGGCCGCGGCCGTAGCCGCCGAACAGGAGGCCGCCGCGCAGGAAGCTGCCACCGCGGCTGCGCCTGCGGCGGATTCGGACGGCAAGGCCGCGGGGAAGGCGAAAGTGGCTGCCGCCGACGCCGATCCGGCGAGCAAGGACGAGGCCGCCGCCCGGGAGATCGCGGCGGGGTACGCCATGGAGGGGGTGGCGCTGGAGCTGGGCACCGTGATCGTCGGCGGCACCGTGCATCCCGACGCGCGGGTGCGGATCCCGATGAAGACCATGAACCGGCACGGACTCATCGCGGGGGCGACCGGTACCGGTAAGACCAAGACCGTGCAGGGCATCGCCGAGCAGCTCTCGGCGGCCGGCGTGCCGGTCGTGGTGGCCGATATCAAGGGCGACCTGTCCGGGCTGGCGCAGCCGGGACAGTCCAACGAGAAGCTGCTGACGCGGGCCCAGGAGACCGGCGACGCGGACTGGAAGCCGCAGGGGTTCCCGTGTGAATTCGTCTCGCTCGGCACCGGCGGGATCGGCGTGCCCATCCGGGCGACGATCACCTCGTTCGGGCCGATCCTGCTCAGTAAGGCGCTGGGGCTCAACGAGACTCAGGAGTCGACCCTCGGCCTGATCTTCCACTGGTCGGACCAGCAGGGCCTGGCGCTGCTGGACCTCAAGGACCTGCGTTCGGTCATCCAGTACCTCACCAGCCCGGAGGGCAAGGAAGATCTCAAGGGCATCGGCGGCGTCTCCGCGCAGACCGCGGGCGTGATCCTGCGTGCGCTGGTGAACCTGGAGGCCGACGGCGGCGACACCTTCTTCGGTGAGCCGGAACTGAATCCGGCCGACCTCATGCGCAGCGCGGGCGGGCAGGGCGTGATCACCCTGTTCGAGCTGGGCGCACAGGCCGCGCGGCCGCAGATGTTCTCGACCTTCCTCATGTGGGTGCTGGCCGACCTGTTCCAGACCCTGCCCGAGGTCGGCGACATGGACAAACCCAAGCTGGTGTTCATCTTCGACGAGGCGCACCTGCTGTTCAACGGCGCGTCCAAGGCATTCCTGAACCAGGTCGAGCAGACGGTGAAGCTGATCCGCTCCAAGGGCGTCGGCGTCTTCTTCTGCACCCAGCTGCCCACCGACATCCCCAATGCGGTGCTCTCCCAGCTGGGTGCGCGCATCCAGCACGCGCTGCGCGCCTTCACGCCCGAGGACCAGGCGGCGCTGTCGAAGACGGTGCGCACCTACCCGAAGACCGCGACCTACGACCTGGAGAAGGCGCTCACCTCGCTGGGCATCGGTGAGGCGGTGGTGACGGTGCTGTCGGAGAAGGGCGCGCCGACCCCGGTCGCGTGGGCGCGCATGCAGCCGCCGCGTTCGCTCATGGACACCATCGGCGACGACGCGATCCGTTCTCGCGCACAGCAATCCACGCTGTACGGCAAGTACGGCCAGACCATCGACGCGGAATCGGCGTACGAGATCCTGACCGCGAAGATCGAGGCCGCCGCCGCACAGGCCGATCAGGAGGCGGCGGCCAAGAGCTCGCGCTCGGCCAAGCCGGCGCCGGAGGAGGATTCGATGGCGGAGAAGATCGTCAACAATCCGGCGTTCAAGAACTTCCTGCGGTCGGCGGCCACCGTGGCCGGGCGCGAGATCAGCCGCAGCATCTTCGGCACCCGGCGGCGGTAGGCCGGTCGGGCTCAGTGCCCGATGTCGCGGCTGAGCAGATCGTCGATGGTCTCGCGGCGGACCAGTTCCCGGGACTGGCCGTCGCGGACCGCGACGATCGGCGGCCGCCCGATGCCGTTGTAGGACGAGGCCAGGCTGTGGTGGTACGCGCCGGTGCACGGCACCGCCAGCACCTCGCCGGGTCGCAGATCGACGGGCAGCCGGACGTCGCGGGCCAGGATGTCGCCCGCCTCGCAGTGGCGGCCCGCGATGGTGGCGGTCATCTGGGGGCCGGTGGGATGCCGGTTGGCGACCACGGCGTCGTAGCGCGCGCCGTAGAGGGCGACGCGCGGGTTGTCGCTCATGCCGCCGTCCACGGTCACATAGGTGTGGCCGTTCTCGACGTGCTTGATCGACAGCACCCGGTACAGCGTGACGCCCGCGCGCGCGACGATGGCGCGACCGGGTTCCAGGGCGATGCGCGGGCGCGGGAACCCGTGCCGGGCGCACGCCGCGTCCAGGGCGTCCTCGATGATGTCGGCCAGTTCGGCCAGGTTCAGTTCCGCGTCCCCGCCGCGGTAGGCGACCGCATGCCCGCCGCCGAGATCCAATTCGGTGAGGGTGACGCCGAATTCGTCGCGGATGCGGGCCATCTCGGCGACCATCCGCCGCACCGCCTCGCCGTAGGGGAAGGTGTTGTAGATCTGTGAACCGATGTGGCAATGCAGGCCGGTGAGTTCCAGATTGGGTTGCCGCACAATGCGATCCACCACCTCCTTGACCGCCGTGCCGCCGATCGGGAAGCCGAACTTCTGATCGGTCACGCCGGTGCGGACGGCCGGATGCCCGTCGATGTCGATATCGGGGGTGACGCGCACCAGCACCCGCTGCGGTTTCACGGCCAGCGCCGACAGCAGCGTGATCTCGGTGAGCGAGTCGACCACGATGCGCCCGACCCCGCAGCCCACGGCGGTCTCCAGTTCGGCGAACGGTTTCCCGTTGCCGTGCAGCACGATTCGCTCCGGATCGGCCCAGCCGGACAGCGCGACCGCCAGTTCCCCGGCCGAGCACACGTCCAGGGACAGGCCCTCCTCGGTGATCCATTCGGCGACCGCGCGGGTGAGCAGGGCCTTGCCCGCGTAGATGATCTCGGCGTCCGGGAATCGGGTGCGGTAGGCGCGGCAGCGGTCCCGCACCTCGGTCTCGTCGAGGACGTAGGTGGGGGTGCCGTACTGGTCGGCGATGTCGGCCAGCGCGACCCCGCCGACGGTGATGCGCCCGTCGGCGTCGTAGTGCGTGTCGCGCGGCCAGACGGCCGGGTCGAGACGGGGGACCAGGCCCCCGTCCCGCAGCGACGGGAAGATCTCGAGCAGCGTCAAGGCGTCTCCTGGTGAGAGCTCCCCGCTTTCTCTTCTGCGGGGCCGTCACCAGGACTACGCCGGATCGATGCGGGTGAACCGGTCCGGTACGTGCCCTTTACGAGCCCCGGTCCGATCTTGACGTTTTGCTGATCAGCCGCCGAGCTTCTTGTAGGCGGCGCCCGCCACCACCGAGGTGATGGACCGCGGGCCGAACTGCCCGGCGATGCTCATGCCCTTGCTGATCAGGCCCGGGACCACCCGCATCTTGTTGCGGGCGAGCGCGTCGATGGTGATCTTGGCGGTGTGGGCGGCGGTGACCCAGATGAACTCCGGGATCTTGCTGCCCATCTCCTCCTGGTCCGGGTTGTCGGTGCGAACCGGGCCGGGGGCCAGCAGGGTGACATTGACGCCGGAGCCCTTGAGCTCGCCGCGCAGCGACTCGGAGAAGGTGTTGGTGAACGCCTTGGACGCCGAGTAGGTGGTGTTGTGCGGAATCGGCATATTGCCGGCCGCGGAACCGGTGATCAGGATGCCGCCCGCGCGGCGCTCCAGCATGCCCGGCAGCACGGCCAGCGTGAGGTCGTGCACCGCGACCGCGTTCAGTTCCATGATGTCGCGCTCGTAGTCCAGATCGAGCTTGGCGAGCGCGCCGAAGGTGGCGACGCCGGCGTTGTTGCACAGGATTGCGATATCGCGGGCGGCCAGCTCCTTGGCCAGCGGGGCCCGCTGGTCGCGGTCGGACAGATCCACCGCGCGCACCTCGGCGATGATGCCGTACCGCTCGGTCAGCCGCTGCGCCAGGTCGGCCAGCAGATCGCCGCGCCGGGCGACGAGGATCAGCGAGTAGCCCCGCGAGGCAAGCTCTTCGGCGAGGGCGACCCCGATCCCGGAGGAGGATCCGGTCACGACGGCACGATTGTCGGCGGTGGGTGCAGGCAGGCTCACGGCGCAGAGCCTACCGATGTTCGCCCGAACCGGACGGACGGGCCGGGCGCGCGCGGCGCACCCGGCCCGGCGCGGCTAGCTGCCGTCGGAGCAGTCCGACCCGATCACCTCGGCGCGGCTGGGCTCGGCGCTGCCCAGGCTGACCAGCAGCGGGTTCGGGTCCTGGCCGGTGGCGGCCACGGCCTTGCTGATGGCGGCCTCACGGGTGCGGCCGGTGCCGAACCAGAAATCCTCGCCGCGGTTGGCGACCGCGATGCAGCCGTTGACGAAACGCGCCTGGACGTCACAGGGCGAGAAGTCGCAGTTGGCCAGGGCCGCGGCGTCGGCTTCGGCCTGGCTGGGGTAATTGGTCGCCGTGACGATGTGAGGTGTGCCGGTGGAGTCCCAGGACACGGCGAGCGCGCCGTAGTAGTCGACGGCGGCGTTGGCCGTACCCATGCCACCGGAGCACAGGACGACGGCGGTCGAGGCCACCACAGCGGCGGCGGCCTTCGAAGAGAGACGCATAGAGGTTTTTCTCCCGCAAGATCGTTGGAGCAAATGCCCCGTGATCATGACAGGGTGATCCGACACCGCCGACCATCTGAATCGGTTACCGGATGGGTCATCTCCCATCCGGTCCCGGGGGTTTGCTCAGCCCGCGTTGGCGGTGCAGGCCGAGTGGCGGAGGTTGGCGGTGCTCGGCTCGGCGCTGCCCAGGCTCACCAGCAGCGGGTTGGGGTCCGGGCCGGCGGCGGCGAGGGCATTGCGTTCGGCCTCGGCGCGGGTGGCCCCGATAGCCCAGAACAGGTCGTTGTCGCGGCGCGAGTAGGCGGCGCAGCCATTGACCCAGCGCAGCTTGATGAAGCAGTTGCTGTAGCCGCACTCGGACATGGCGGCGGCGTCCGCCGAGGCCTGGTCCGGGTAGTTCCAGCGGCCGACGATGTGGGTGGAGTCGTCGAGGTTGGCGATGGCGAAGGCGCCGTAGAGGTCGCCGTCGGCGTGGGCGGTGCCCATGGTGCCGGTGAGCAGAGCGCCGGCGGTGCAGGCCACGACACTCAGCGCGGCCTTACGGGTAAGGGACATAGAGAATTTCTCCCCCGGATCGAACGAATCACGTGCTACGCGATCATGTCAGAGGGGTGCGACAGCGCTCGCCATCCGAATCGGTTGCCGAATAGGTCATTTCGCGTTCGGATGGCGGCGGTGCCGGGGCGCGGGGGTCAGGACCGCGGTTTGGGCTCCATGAACGCGACGCCCCACTGCACGTGTCCGCGCCAGACTCCCGCGATGCGGCCGCCCTGTACGGCAGGTTTGGGGTCGCCGATCGGGCCGCCCGCCGCGCGGATGGCGGCGACGGCGGCGTCCAGATCGGCGGTCATGAAGGCGACGCCGACCAGGGCGGGCGGCAGGCCGGAGGTGACCGCTTCGATGAAGGGTTCGCCGACGCGGTAGAAGGCCATCTCGGGCCCCTCCGGGCCGCGGGGGAAGAAGCGGCGGCGCGGCGGCACCCCGAGGACGGCGGTCAGATCGGTGACGGCGGAGTCCAATTCGGGAACCCAGTAGACGACGTGGTCGACGATCGTCACGCCGTTGGGGTGCGCCGCCCCGGCCCCGGTCTGCGCCGATTCCAGGTGGGGCACACCGAGGGTCGCGGGGTCGGCGTGGGTGTCGTCGAAGCCCCAGGCCGCTTCGCCCAGAACGCATTCGACCTGCCCGACGCGGAAGCGGCCGTCGGTGACGGTGAAACCCAGTGCCGCCCAGGACTGCTCGTCGCCGGGCAGTCCCAGGCGGGTGAGGTTCGGCATTACAGGCTCGCCGCCAGGCGGGTGCCCTGGTTGATGGCGCGCTTGGCGTCGAGTTCGGCGGCCAGGTCGGCGCCGCCGATGAGGTGCACCTTCACGCCCGCGTTCTGCAGCGGCTCGTGCAGGTCGCGCACGGATTCCTGACCGGCGCACAGGATCACGTTGTCGCATTCGATGACCTGCGGGCGCTGCCGCTTCTCGCCGTAGCTGACGTGCAGGCCGCGGTCGTCGATGCGCTCGTAGTTGACGCCGCCGATCTGCTCGACCCCCTTGGCCTTCACCGCGGCCCGGTGCACCCAGCCGGAGGTCTTGCCCAGGTCCTTGCCGAAGGCCGACGACTTGCGCTGCAGCAGCACCACTTCGCGGGCGGCGGGGGAGGGCTTGGGGGTGGTGACGAAGCCGGGAACGGCCGGGTCGTCGGAGACGCCCCACTCCTCCTTCCACTCGTCGAGCTTGAGGCTGGGATGCCCGTCGACGGTGAGGAATTCGCTGACGTCGAAGCCGATGCCGCCCGCGCCGATCACGGCCACCTTCTTGCCGACCGGCTTGCCGTCGCGCACCAGTTCGGCGTAGGTGAGCACCTTCGGGTGGTCGATGCCGGGGATGTCGGGGATGCGCGGCTTGACGCCGGTGGCCAGGATGACTTCGTCGTAGCCGCCCGCGATGAGCTGCTCGGCGGTGGCGCGGGTCTCCAGATGCACGCGCACGCCGGTGAGTTCGAGCTGCCGGGTGAAGTAGCGGATGGTCTCGGTGAACTCTTCCTTGCCCGGGATGCGGCGGGCGATGTCGAACTGTCCGCCGACCTTGTCGTCGGCCTCGAACAGGTCCACGTGGTGCCCGCGCTGGGCCAGGCTGACCGCGGCCGACAGCCCGGCCGGGCCCGCGCCGACGACGGCGAACTTCCGGGTGCGGCGGGTGGGCAGCAGCTTCAGCTCGGTCTCGTGTCCGGCGCGCGGATTCAGCAGGCAGGAAACGGTTTTGGCCTGGAAGGCGTGATCCAGGCAGGCCTGGTTGCAGGCGATGCAGGTGTTGATCTCGTCGGTGCGGGCGTCCTGCGCCTTGCGGGCCCAGTCGGGGTCGGCGAGCAGCGGGCGGGCCAGCGAGATCAGGTCGGAGTCGCCGCGGGTGAGGATCTCCTCGGCGGTCTCGGGCATATTGATGCGGTTGGACGCGCACACCGGAATGTCCACGAGGTCTTTGACCTTCGCGGTCCACTCCACGAACGCGGCGCGCGGCACCGAGGTGACGATGGTGGGCACCCGGGCCTCGTGCCAGCCGATGTCGGTATTGATGATGGTGGCCCCGGCGGCCTCCACATCCTTGGCGACCGCGGCGATCTCGTCCCAGGTCTGGCCCTTCTCCACGAAATCGGCCATGGAGAGTCGGAACACGATGATGAAGTCCGGGCCGACCGCCTGGCGTACCCGGCGCACGATCTCCCCGGCGATGCGGCGGCGGTTCTCCGGCGAGCCGCCCCACTTGTCCTTGCGCTTGTTGGTGCGCTCGGCGAGGAACTGGTTGATGAAATAGCCTTCACCGCCCATGATCTCGACGCCGTCGTATCCCGCGAACTTGGCCAGGGCGGCGGTGCGCGCGTAATCGTCGATGGTGTTCTCGACGCCCTTGCCGGACAGCGCGCGCGGCTTGAACGGGTTGATCGGGGCCTTGATGGCCGAGGCGGAGACGCTCGTCGGCATGTAGGAGTAGCGGCCCGCGTGCAGGATCTGCAGCGCGATCTTGCCGCCCTCGGCGTGCACCGCCTTGGTGATGGCGCGGTGCCGGTAGGCCTCGGTCTTGTTGGTCAGCTTCGCGCCGAAGGGCAGCAGCCAGCCGGTGCGGTTGGGGGCGTAGCCGCCGGTGATGATCAGGCCCACACCGCCTTTCGCGCGTTCGGCGAAGTAGGCGGCCAGCCGGTTGGTGTGCCAGGCGCGATCCTCGAGGCCGGTGTGCATGGAACCCATGACCACCCGGTTGCGCAGGGTGGTGAAGCCGAGGTCCAGGGGTTCGAACAGGTGCGGGTACGCGCTCATCGGCGAGTGCCTTTCGGGTCGGACGCCTGCGACCGGGCTGGGTCGCGGGTGAGGGCGTCGAGTACTTCGTCGCACCAGTCGATGAACCCCTCCTCGACGCGGATGCCGCCGCGCAGGACGAGGTACTGGTGCAGTTTCGGGCCGGTGAGTTGATCCGGCGCCGGGTAGTCCTTCTTCTCGAAGGCGCGGTACAGGTCGAGGCGGTGGGCGTGCTGGTCGCGGTGGCGCTGCACTTCGCCGACGATCACGCTCGGATCGCCGAGGGAGGCGGCGCGCAGCTTGACGCCGAGGTCGCTGCGCAGCGGTTCCAGATCGGCGGGCTCGGCGATCCAGCGGATCAGTTCGTCGCGGCCGGCGTCGGAGACGGTGTAGACCTTCTTGTCCGGGCGGCCGTCCTGCGGCACGGTCTCGGCGATCACCCAGCCCTGATCGTCCATGCGCTTGAGGACGCGATAGATCTGCTGGTGGGTGGCGTGCCAGAAGAAGCCGATGGATTTGTCGAACCGCTGGGCCAGGTCGTAGCCCGAACTGGCGCGTTCGGTCAGCGATACCAGCAGCGCGTGTTCGAGAGCCATGCCGCCAGGGTAACTGCTACGAGACGTACTATGCAATTCAGTGCATAGAGCTCGCGTGTGGCGCGCAGCCGTCGGCGTGTCGGTTAACGCGGCCGGTAGCGGGGCTGATTTCTGAGCGAACCACTCGCCCCGGGGGAGATACTCGGGCGGGGATGAACCTCAGGGGAGCCGATATGCGTTCGACATTCGCCACGGTGGGGGCGGCAGTCCTCATCGCGACATCCGCGGTTCTGATGACCGCGTGCAATGACAAGACGGGCACCCCGGTGCCGGTGACATCGGTCAGCGCCGCGCCGCAGGGGGCCGGGCAGCCGGGTGCCACCAAGCCCGGTGGCGTCGACACCCGGGCGTTCCTGCGCACTATCGGCAAGACCGGTTGGTACGAGGGCTTCGAGATCACCATCGACCAGGCCACCGTCACCGCCGACGGCTTCGGTGGCGCGAAGATCCGCGTCGACATCACCTACAAGAACACCACCACCGCCAACAAGACCCTCGCCGTCGTGCCCGCCGTCCAGATCGGCGGCGCGATCGATGCCGGCGCGGGGTGGAACAGCCCCGAGGTGCCCGGAAAGGGTTCCGCCACGGGCGATATCACCGCTTCGGTGAAGTCGTACGACACCCCCGAGCACCTGCTCGACACCATCACCATCCTCTACGGCAGCGCCGCGGAGAACCAGACCAAGTTCCCGCTGAAGACCGACGCGAAGGTCGAGAGCGTCGCCCCGCGCACGCTCAACGTCACCGGCAAGCTCACCCAGGATCAGACGACGGTCGAGATCACCGGCGCCACACTGACTCCCAGTTACACCAAGAACGAGGCCGGGAAGATGGAGCTGGCGCTGCGCGTCAAGTTCATCGGCGGCGCGGGCATCGCCGCGGGCGGCACCAACATCTCCTACACCGACTTCAGCGCCAAGACCCCGGCCGGGTCCACCGAGGTGGCCGACTTCCGCGGCGCCGTCATCGAACTGCTGGGCCGCAATCAGACGATCGACAAGGCCGGCAATGTCATCGTCTTCCTGGTCCCGTCGCCGGGCACCGGCCCGTACACCCTCTCCTTCGACGCCGCCAAGGGCGAGAAACCGGCGGGCACCCTGAGCTTCACCGTCAGCTGAGTCTCTTTGCTCCGCGGTTGCGGCGCGCGGGTAGTCGACTACCCGCACGCCACGGTGTGGAGTTCACCTCCCGGGTGGCGCTGCGTACGCGCCATCGACCGTTTTGCCTGGTTCGGGTAGTTCTGTACCCGTGAGACCGCGGATCCGAGCGATGAGAATCGGTCTTGTCGATTCGGGAAAGAGGCTCCGATGGCTACCACACAGAACGACCACAGCGGCGTGACGGTTCGAGTATCGATCTCCGCCGCGGGGATCGACGACGAGCACAGGGACCGGCAGACCCGCCTCCTACGGACGGAGCTGGCCGCGATGGACGGCGTCGAATCGGCGGTCCTGGCGCGCGACACCGCCGGGGCCGCACCGGGTTCGAAGGTGGCCGACCCGGTCACGCTCGGCGCGATCGTGCTGGCCTTGAGTACCTCCGGCGGAGTGTTCACCACCCTGATCGAGACGGTGCACCACTGGCTGAATCGCGATCCGGGGTCCCGCCGGGTGACGGTCACCATCGACGGCGAGAGCATCGAAATCGATGCCGCCAGTGACGCCGAGCAGCACGCGCTGGTCGAGGCCTTCCTGCGACGACACGGCGCGGTGGCGGGGTGAGTTGTCATGGCCGGCCGATTCGCCCTGGTAGTGGCGACCTACACCTTCTCCGATTCCGGACTGCGGCAGCTGACCGCACCCGCGCACGATGCCGAGGCGCTCGCCGAGGTGCTGGCCGATCCGGCCATCGGCGGGTTCGAGGTCACCACGTTGATCAACCAGCCGCACCACGTGGTCGGCGCGGCGGTCGGTGACTTCTTCATCGACCGCAGGCGCGACGACCTGACCCTGCTGTACTTCAGCGGCCACGGTCTCAAGGACGACGCGGGCAAGCTCTACCTCGCGATGACCGACACCCGCACGCTCAACCCGCTGTTCACCTCGGTCGCCGCGGATCAGGTCGACCACGCCATGACCGGCTGCCACTCCAATCACCAGGTGCTGATCCTGGACTGCTGCTACAGCGGCGCGTTCCCGGTCGGCGCCATCGCCAAGGCCGACGACCAGGTCCACGCCCTGGAGAGCTTCAGTGGCCGCGGCCGCACTGTGCTCACCGCCTCCGACGCCACCCAGTTCGCCTTCGAGGGCGACACCCCGCACGGCCAGGCCCCGCAGTCGGTGTTCACCCGCCACCTGGTCACCGGCCTGCGTGACGGCTGCGCCGACCTCGACCAGGACGGCGACATCACCGTCGACGAGCTCTACAGCTACGTCCACGACCACGTCGTCGCCGAACGCCCCCGCCAGCGCCCCAAGAAACAGGACAACGTCGAAGGCCGCACCATCCTCGCCCGCAACCGCAATTGGCAGGTACCCCAACACATCCGATCCGACCTCGACAGCCCAGCCGTCCGCGACCGCCGCAACGCCCTCGAAGACCTGGACCAGCTCTACCGCACCGGCGGCGCCACCGTCCGAACCCGAGTCCGCGACGCCATCACCCACCTCGTGAACGACGACAGCCGCGCCATCGCCGCCGCGGCCGCCGCCTGGCTCGACACCCACCCTCCCGACGCGGCAACGGCGCCCGCCGGTAGTGGCGACGCGACAGCCCCGAAATCAGACTCCCTCCCGGTCGGCGAGACCACCCCGGCAACGGCGCCGGAGCGCACCAATGATGTTGTGCAACGTGATGATTCGCCGACACGCGACCAGGCGGCACAGCGGCCCGCCACCGAGGACGACGGTGTGACCGCACCGGCAGCACTATTCGGCGAACCTGAGCCGTCGCTCCCGCCGAAAACCCTTGCACCCAAAGGCCGTTACGGCTGGGCGCGTCGCAGGCTCCGCGAACGGAAGTGGGCGATACCGGCGACAGTCGCCGCAGTGGCGATCGCCACTGCGGCGGCGGTAGGCGGCTGGCACTTCGCCACCGGAGGTGTGGCCGGACACGCCGTCGCTGACGCACAAGCACTCGTTGGGCCCGACATCGAATTGCTCGGGCGGGTCGAAGCGAACGGCAGACACCGCAGCACTTGCGGCCATGCCGACCCGGACCCGGGTCAGACCGCCCATATCGCCTGCTATACCAACAAAGCAGCCGGTGCGCCTTTTGCGCGGTTCTTCCGATTCTCCAATGGCGACAAATTGGCCGACTTCTACCAGTATATGAATCACTTCATGCACGCGGGCAACTGCCCGGGTGACCCGCCAGGACCTGACGGGCCCGCCTTCGACAATCAGCACAAGCCGGTGGGCCGTAAAGCGTGTGGCGTCAATCGTTCAGTCAGCCCGGCCATTTCGGTGCTGATCGTGACCGACGAACCCAACCTCGCGGTCAGCGTATTCTTCTACGAGCCCGCCGACTGGCCTTCACCTCTCGCCGAACAAATGCGCGACTTCGACGCGGTGCGGGGTTACCGGCCGTTTCGTGCTCCGGACGACAGGAGCGACCCTGACGTATTCACCTCCGCTGACAAGGAACTGCTGTCAGGGCTCGGGCGCGACTTCACCCGCGTGAACTGCCGGCACGCGGATCCTTCGAAACCGGAGACGGCGGAAATCTCCTGTGACGTACCGGTGAACTACCCTGACGCAACGTTCCTGAGTTATCCCACCGCCGACGACGCCCTGTCGGTGTACCGCCGCACGATCAACCAACACGGGGGACATGCGTGCGACGGCAGACCGGGGCAGGACGGCCTCTGGACCCAGCAGAATCAGCCGGTGGGACGTTTCGCCTGTTACCCGTCCATTGGCGATTCGATCCACCCCGAGGACCATCAGCCCTGCTTGCTCGCGATCCTCGACAACAGGGCGGTTCTGCGCGAATTCTGCGCCGCGGCGGTGGGAGCTCCCCCGACTTCGATTACCACCGAATCCGACCTGCTCGCCTGGTTCCAGAAGCGGTACCCCTGACCGGCCCAAGTCATCTCGGGCAACCCACCACGTCGGCCAGTCAGCCGAGTTCCGTAGCGAAGGCCCGCGCCGCAGCCAGATCCGCGGCGTCGGGCCGCCCCTTGTTGATGCCGCCGACCAATCGCAGCGGAGCCCAGGTGTCGAACGCGCGCACCGAGAAGGTGTCGGCCACGTCGAATCCGGCGCGCCGGACCAGTCGGGTCATCGGCCAGATCTGCGGAGGGAACCCGCTGGTGGTGAAGACGAAGGCCCGGCCGCGTGGCTCCCGCGGCAGTGACTTCACGAATCCGCGGAGCCGGGGGTGGAACCGTTGGTTGAAGATCCCCGACCCGAATCCCACCAGGTCGTAGTCGCCGAGTTCGCTCGCGGTCACCTCCTCGGGCTCCACCACCCGAGCCCCGAGCACCTCGCCCATGGCTTCCGCCACTCGCCGCGTATTGCCGTGCGACACCGAAACACACACGATCAGAACTTTCATCGCCACGCTCCTTGCTCCCCGATGGACCCGGACATGCTCGTAGACACCGCCCGGGGGTCGGGTCGTGACATCGGCGACGTGTGGCCCCGGTCACGCCGGTCGCTGGACCAGGTCCGCGCGGATCTGCCTAGTCGGCGGTTCCGAGGCCGGGAGCCCAGCCCGGGCCCATGAACACGTGCCCGACGCGGGTGCGCCAGTCGCGGGCGGTGCGCAGGTCTCGCCCGATGGCGGCGAATTCGTGGGTGGCGACGCGGGCGGGGTTGTAGGTCTCGATGTTCTTGGTGAGGCCGTAGCGCACGCGTTCGCCTTCGGGTTCGAACGTCCGGAACAGGCGGTCCCACACGATCAGGATGCCGCCGTAGTTGCGGTCGAGGTATTGGTCGTTGGTGCCGTGGTGAACTCGATGGTGTGATGGCGTGTTGAGGACGAATTCGAGGGGCCGCCAGAGCTTTCCGATGCGCTCGGTGTGAATGAAGAACTGGTACAGCAGGTTCACCGACTGCTGGAGCAGGATCATCCAGGGCGGGAATCCCACCAGCGCCAGCGGCAGCCAGTACGGCAGTGAACTGAACGGCGTCCACGGCTGCCGCAGCGCGGTGGACAGGTTGTAGAACTGGCTGGAGTGGTGCACCACGTGGCTGGCCCAGAGCACGCGAATGGTGTGGTGGGTGCGGTGATACCAGTAGTAGGCGAGGTCGTCGGCGAAGAACAGCGCCACCCAGGTCCACGGATTGTTCGTGGGCAGGTGGATCGGCGCGAGCAGGTACACCCCGGCGTAGGCGGCGACCACGACCAGCTTCCAGCCGAGGTTGATGCCCACATTGCCCAGTCCCATCAGCAGGCTGGTGCGGGTGTCGCGGCTCTGGTAGCCGAGCTGGTCGTCGTCGGGCAGGAAGTAGTAGGACGCCGCTTCGAGCAGCAGGCAGATCAGGAAGACCGGAATGGCATGGGCGATCAGGTCGAACATGGCGTTCCTAGCGTGAGGCGGCGTCCGCGACCGCGGTCACGACACGGCTGAGCAGGGTATCGGCGAGCTGGTAGGCGGTTTCGGCGTCGCGGGCGACGATGCTGTCGGCCAGGGCGAGGTGACCGTCGCGGTCGAGGAGTTCGGCGCTGAAGTTCTGCGCGGCGAGCACCCGCGCCCCGAGCGCCCCGATGGCGGACAGAATCGTGTTGAGCGCCAAGCGATACGCGATGTTCCCGGACCCGTCGATCACGGCCGTCCAGAACGCCGCGTCGGCGGCCAGCACCCGCGGATCCGGTGTCTCCGGGTACGCCCGCGCGGCCGCGGCCACCGCCGCGACCTGCTCCTCCGAGGCGTTCACCGCGCACAGCCGCGCGGCATCGGCGGCGACTGTCCGCCGCAACACCATGACATCGCTCAACACGTGCACCGGCGGTATCGCTCCGGCCAATGCGAGCGCCGACAATGCGTCCAGATTCGCGTGCGCCCGCCAATCCAGCACCCGGGTCTTCCCACCCTGATTGATCTCCACGACCCCCAGCGCCTGCAACCGCTTGAGCGCTTCGCGCACCGCATGCCGATTCACCTGGAACGCCGCCGACAACTCCCGCTCCGACGGAATCGTCTCCCCGGCCGCCACGTCCGCCGCCAGGATCTGCGTCAGCAGCTGCGCGAACACGATGTCCGACACCGCGGACCGCTGAACAGGCTCGAACTCCATGCCCCCATACTGACATGTAGTCATCAACAGATCAACTGGTTCAACCAGTTGTCAGCGGGTGGCCTTCGCAGCGAGGGCCGCCGCGACCGTCAGGGTGAGGCCCTCGGCGATGGCGGTGGTGCCGACCGCGTGCGCCGCGTCGAGCGGGGTGGTGGCGAGGGCGAGGAACAGCGTGCCGAAGCTGGAGACGCCGATCACCACGCCCAGCTGGACACACGTGACGAGGATGCCGCTGGCGTCGGCGGCCAGGGTGACGGGGATCTTGCTGGTGGCGCGGGTCATCAACGGGCTGAAGGCCAGCCCGTAGCCGATGCCCATGACAGCCAGGATCGCCAGGTCGAGTGGGTTGACGGAGTGGCCGTCGCGCAGGGACAGGGCCATGGCGATCGTGGTCGCGGCGGCGAGGAGCAGGCCGCCGGGGATCATCGCGCGGTGGAAGCGGGCGGGAATGCGGGTCCAGTTCAGGCTGACCAGGCCGAAGGTGATGCCGTTGGGGACGAACAGGAGTCCGGCGTGGACGGGGGAGTAGCCGAGAGTGGATTGCAGGTGGATGGTGAGGATGAAGACCCAGCCGCCGAAGGTGCACATGATCAGGAAGAGGGTGGCCGCGGCGGCGAGCAGGCCGGGGGCGCGGACCACGCGGTCGGCGAAGAGCGGTTCCCCGCCTCGGCGGTGCACCCAGCGCTCCACCATGGCGAAGGCGGCGAAGCCGAAGACGGACGCGCCCAACGCGATCCGGGTCCAGGCGGGCCACTGCTGTTCGTGCCCGAGCACGAGCGGCACCGATAGTGCGAGGACCGAGGCGGTGAGGACCGCCAGCCCGGGCAGATCGAGTCGGCGTTCGCCGCGCGGGGTGGCGGCGGGCAGGACGCGCGGCGCGACCGCGAGCAGTGCGACCCCGATCGGGACGTTCACGAGAAACACTCCGCGCCAGCCGGTTCCGGCGATATCGCTGCTCACGATGACCCCGCCGAGGATCTGGCCCGCGACCATGCCCCCGGAGATGACGGCGGCGTACACCGAGAGCGCCCGAGCCCGCGTGTTCCCGGTGGCGGTGATCTGGATCAGGCTCATGACCTGCGGCACCATCGCCGCGGCCCCGACGCCTTGGAGGAAGCGGAACGCGATGAGCGAGGCGGGATTCCACGCCAGCCCGCAGGTGAGGGAGGCGAGGGTGAACAGCGTGAGCCCCGCGACGAACATCCCGCGCTGCCCGAACCGATCACCGAGCCGTGCGCCGGTGACCAGCAGCACCGCGTAGGCGATGACATAGCCGGAGACGATGAGTTGCAGCCCGGAACCCGTGGCGTGCAGGGAGATTCGGATCGACGGGATGGCGACGTTCACGATGGACGCGTCCAGGACCGCCATGAACTGGCCGAGCAGGATGACGGTGAGGACCGCGATCGGACGTCGAACGCCGCTGAGAGCGGGCGTGGTCGGCGGCGCGGCGGGTGGGGTGTGGGTGAGGCCCTGAGACATGGGATTCAGCGTGCGCGGCGACCGACTCCGCTGACAGGAGTCCGCTTATACGGGTACTGGCACCACCTGGATACCCCTAGCGAAAACCGCCACCATGGAGAGATGGTGTCAGCAGCGGGAAACAACGTCCTCGTGGAGCGGACCGCCGGAGCGGCTGCGCGCGCCGGTGATCCGCGGTCGGTGCGCAAGGTTCGGCGGGGCGAGTTGTCGACGTTCCTGAAGTCGCGGCGGGCGCGGATTCGGCCGGAGGATGTGGGGTTGCCGGTGGGGCCGCGGCGGCGCACACCGGGACTGCGGCGGGAGGAGGTGGCGCAGCTAGCCGGGGTGGGGATCACCTGGTACACCTGGCTCGAGCAGGGGCGCGACATCAATTGCAGTGTGCAGGTGCTGGATGCGATCGCCCGGGCGTTGTGCCTGGACGGGACGGAGCACGCGCACCTGTATCGGTTGGCCGATGTGCCGACAGCGCCGGACACGGTGGTCGAGGAGCCGGTGCCGGAGGAGGTGCAGACCATTCTCGATCATCTGTATCCACTGCCGGCCACCCTGTTCAGCTCCAAATACGATGTGCTGGCCCACAATGCGGCGTACGCGGCGATGTTTCCGCTGTTCGTGGTCGGCCACCGCAATGCGCTGCGCAAGGTCTTCCTGGCCGACGAGTGCTGCACCCCGTACCCGGCGGACTCGGAGCCGGATCACCTGGCCCGCATGGTCGGCTACCTGCGGGCCGCGTACGCCCGCAATCTGGGTGATCCGGAATGGTCCGAGTTCATCGACGGCATGGTGGCCGACAGCCCGCAGTTCGCCGAACTGTGGGCCCGCAATGATGTCGCGCTCCCGCTGGGCCGTACCCGCGTGGTCCGAAATCTGGCTGTCGGCATGCTCGAGATGTACAAGACCAGCATGTCCCTGCCGTCTATGGCGGGTGCGTGGATGCAGGTCTGGACGCCGTCCAACCCCGAGGGCTGGGATCAGCTGCACGCCCTGCTCGCCATGACCACCGAGGAATACCGCCGCCCGTGGGCCGAGCACGTCGAGCAGGTGCACGGCCGCACGCTGGCCTGACCCGCCACCCGGCGTGGATGTCGCACGCGAGTCGCGTTCGGTCGCTTAGTCTGCGCTGATGACCGAGGCGTCGGGTGAAGTCACCGTCGGGCAGGCGACCGGGCGGGGAACCGTACTGGCGTGGGGATTCTGGGACTGGGCGGGCGCGTCGTTCAACGCGGTCATCCTGACCTTCGTGTTCTCGGTGTACCTGACCGACAAGGTGGGTGCGGATCTGCCGGGCGGGATCTCGGCGAGCGCGTGGCTGGGGTGGGCGCTGGGCGCGGCGGGCCTGGTGGTCGCGCTGACCGCGCCGGTGGCGGGGCAGTGGTTCGACGCCACCGCGAGACGCAAACTGGCCCTGGGCATTCTGACCTCGGTGACGGTGCTGCTGATGGCGGCCATGTTCTTCGTGAAGGACGACTACCACTACCTGTGGGTGGGTCTGGTGCTGCTGGCGGTCGGTTCGGCGTCGTTCGAGTTGTCGCATGTCCCGTATTTCGCCATGCTGCGGCAGGTGTCCACGCCCGCGAACGTCGGCCGGGTGTCCGGATTCGGCTGGTCCATGGGCTATTTCGGCGGCATCATCCTGCTGCTCATCAGCTATGTCGGGTTCATCGCGGGTAAGGGCGACAATCGCGGCCTGCTCGGCGTCCCGATCGAGGACGGTCTGAACATCCGTTTGGTCGCGGTGCTGGCGGCGGTGTGGTTCGCCGGTTTCGCGGTGCCGCTGTTCCTGTTCGTCCCGGAGGTGCCGCGCACCGACGCGGATCCCGGTGCGGCGGTGCGCGGCCGGGCGTTCCTGTCGTCGTACCGGGTGCTGTTCCGGGATGTGCGGGAGTTGTGGCGCACCGATCGCCGCACGGTGGGTTTCCTGCTGGCGAGCGCCATCTTCCGGGACGGCCTGGCGGGCGTGTTCACCTTCGGCGCGATCCTGGCGGTGAAGGTGTACGGCATCGCCGACGCCGACGTGCTGTTGTTCGGTATCGCCGCGAATGTGGTTGCGGCGCTGGGTGCGCTGGTCGGCGGCCGGTTCGACGACCGTACCGGCCCGAAGGCGGTGATCGTCGCCTCGCTGCTGGGCATGATCGTGTGCGGCGCGTTCCTGCTGGTGTTGTCGGGTCCGCTGATGTTCTGGATCTTCGGCCTGCTGCTGACCGTATTCGTCGGTCCCGCACAGGCTTCGGCCCGTTCGTTCCTGGCCCGGGTGTCCCCGCCGGGGCGCGAGGGCCAGATGTTCGGTCTCTACGCGACCACGGGTCGCGCCGTATCCTTCCTCGCCCCAACCCTTTTCGGATTCTTCGTGTGGGCGTTCGACGCCGAGCGCGCGGGCATCGTCGGCCTGCTACTGGTGTTGATCGTCGGACTCATGCTGTTGCTGCCGGTACGCGGGGATGACCTGCACGACAAGTGAATTCGCCGTAACGGTCCGGTCTCAGGGCCGCCAGGCGCCCATGCCGAGCGCGATGAGGCGCACCTGGAGCACCGCGCGGTCGATGGTGCGCGCGCTCTCACGGGGTTCGGCCATCAGGTAGTCGGCGATCCGGTCGGCGACGGTGGACACGATGAGGTCGGCCGCCAGCTCCAGATCGTCGGGCGACCAGTCGTCGAGGGCCCGCACCCGGGACAGGTCGACCACCAGTTCCCGTTCGATGAGCTGCATCTCGACCGCGATGGCCCCGCGCAAGGGCGCCGAGCCGCCGTGCCGTTCGCGAATCAGGAAGCCCCACAGATCGCGCTTGCCGTCGACCTGTTCGAAGACGAATCGCACGGTGTGGGAGAGCGTCGGATTGGGGGTGCGCCGCATTTCCCGCAGCGCCAGCCGCAATTGCCGCACGCCTTCCTCGACCAGTGTGGTGCCGAGTTCGTCGAGGGAGGCGAAATGCCGGTAGAAGGCGGTGGGCACGATGCCGGCGGAGCGGGCGATCTCACGCAGGGAGAGCGCGGCGAATCCGCGGTCGGCGGCCAGGGCGAGGGTGCCGTCGAGCAGGGCCGCACGGGTGCGTTCCTTGCGCTCGCCTCGGGTAGCTGCCTGCTCGCTCATCTCGATGAGCATACATGCGTTCACATTCGTTCCATTCGAGAGATGTCGCGTGGGTCACACGAACTGCCGGTTGAACTGGAGTGGCTTCACCGGGCACACTATCTCAGTGTACAGATGTGCACCGAAATGGCGTCGAAGTCAGCGTGGACGGCGACGCCGGCTCGGACAGCGCGTCGAACGTGGAGAGGCGTCGCTGAGCCCGGCGACGCGACAGGAGGCTCACATGGTCGGACTACTCGACCTGGTGCAGAAGACAATGACCACCCCGCACCCGCTCGATCGCTACCTCGAGCTGGTGCGCCCGACCCTGACCCGGCGCTCGATGCGCGCGGAGATCACCCATGTGCGGCGCAGCGCGGTCGGTTCGGTCACTCTCACCCTCAAGCCCGCCCGGCAGTGGACCGGGCACGTGGCGGGGCAATACGTGCAGATCGGCGTCGTGATCGACGGCGTGCGCCACACCCGCTGCTATTCCCCGGTCAATGCCGACGGACGTCGGGACCGGCACATCGAACTCACCGTCAAGGCCCACCCGCAGGGGTTGGTCTCGAACTACCTGCACGACAACGCGATCCCCGGCACGGTGGTGGATCTGGAGCCCGCCGCGGGCGTGTTCCATCTGCCCGCCACCCGCCCGGAGGCGGTCGTGCTGATCAGCGGCGGCAGCGGCATCACCCCGGTGCTGTCCATGCTGCGCACCCTCGCCAACGAGGGCTACCGCGGCCGGATCCTGTTCCTGCATTACAACCGTTCTCCGGAATTCGTCCCGCACCGCGAGGAGCTGGAGGCGATCGCCATGCAGCACGGCAATGTGCGGGTCGAGTTCCGCTACCCGGAGACCGAGCGTCACGCCCATTTCGGCTACGACGAGCTGGAGGCGCTGGCGCCCTGGTTCCCGACCGCGCAGACCTACCTGTGCGGCCCGCCCGGCCTGATGAACGCCGTGCGCACCGTCTACGAGGCCGAACAGCTCGGCCCGCGCCTGCACAGTGAGGAGTTCACCCTCACCACCGCGGTCGTCGACCCGTCCGACGCCGAGGGCAAGGTGACCTTCTCCGGCAGCGGCGTGGTCGCCGAGAACACCGGTGAAACCCTGCTCGAACAGGCCGAAGCCGCGGGCCTGAACCCGGAGTACGGGTGCCGCATGGGCATCTGTTTCTCCTGCACCGCCGTCAAGCGCAGCGGCTGCACCCGCAATCTGCGCACCGGGGAGCTCGACAGCGACCCGGATCAGCCCATCCAGATCTGCATCAACGCCCCCGTCGGGGACGTCGACCTCGCTCTGTGAACGGAGAGATCATGGCGATTCTTACCGAAACTCCCGAGGGCCCGCTGGTCCTCAGCGTCGAACAGGTCGAGGAGATCGGCCGCGAACTCGACGCGCTGCGCGCCCGCGTCACCGCCGACCTGGGCGAGCGCGACCGCGACTACATCTACAAGGTGATCAAGGCCCAGCGCGGCTTCGAGATCGCCGGGCGCGGCCTGCTCTACCTGGGCTTCCTGCCTCCGTTCTGGCTGGCGGGCGTGGCCGCGCTGAGCGTGTCGAAGATCCTCGACAATATGGAGATCGGCCACAACGTCATGCACGGCCAGTGGGACTGGATGCGTGAGCCGACCCTGAATTCCCGTGTCTTCGAATGGGATACGGTGTGCCCGGCCGACCAGTGGCGGCACTCGCACAATTACATGCACCACACCTACACCAACATCCACGACATGGACCGCGACATCGGTTACGGCATCCTGCGGATCGACGAGGGGCAGAAGTGGAACCCCTACTACCTGGGGAACCCGGCCTACGCGTTCGCGCTCATGGTGCTGTTCGAGTGGGGCGTGATGCTGCACGACCTCGAGATCGAGAACATCCTGACCGGCAAGCGCAAGTGGTCGGACGTGAAGGCCCTGCTCCAGGGGCAGGGTCGCAAGGCCGGTCGGCAGGTCCTCAAGGACTACGTGGTGTTCCCGGCGCTGACCGGTCCGCTGTTCCTGTCCACGCTGGCGGCCAACTTCACCGCCAATATCGTGCGCAATCTGTGGACGTTCTCCATCATCTTCTGCGGGCACTTCCCCTCCGGCGTACAGACGTTCACCAAGGATGAGACCGCCGAGGAGACCCAGGGCGAGTGGTACGTGCGCCAGATGCTGGGTTCGGCGAACATCAAGGGCTCCAAGCTGTTCCATGTGATGTCGGGCAACCTGTCGCATCAGATCGAGCACCACCTGTTCCCGGACATTCCGGCCAACCGCTACCCGGAGTTGGCGCCCGAGGTGCGGGCGCTGTGTGAAAAGCACGGCCTGCCGTACAACACCGGCCGCTTCTCCAAGCAGATCGGTTCGGTGTGGGCGAAACTGTTCAAGCTGGCGCTGCCGCCGTTCCTGGTCAAGAATTCAGAGCAGGCCGGTGTTATCGTGATGCGCCGGGGGCAGGCGAGTGAGGTGGGCGTATAGATGATTTCCAAATTCGAGAGCAACAAGGATCTGATCCAGGAATTGACGTCGTCGGGAGCACGGCACGTCGGCAATATCGCATCGATCATCACCGGCACGGTCGCCGAGGTGACCCGCGAGATCGGTGACTGGATCACCGACGCCATCGAGATGCGCGAAGCCGCGGCCGCCGCGGAGAAGGACGCCGCCGCGCAGCGCGCCGCGGACCTGTCCGACGACCTCGACGACGATCTCGACGAGACCCCGGAACCGCCACGCGCACAGGAGGATTCGGCGACCAAGCCGGTTCCCGCCGAGCGCGTGACGCCGTCGGACGTCATCGACGCCGAGGTCGTCGACCCCCGCTAGCCGGGGTTTCTACCAGGTGGGGAGTCGCCGCCGGTGCTGGGCGACTTCCGTGATCAGATCCCGATAGCCGTCGGCGAGCTCGGCCAGCCGGTACCACTGCAGGTGGGCTTCGGTGTCCACCCCGCGGTGGGGCCGGTCCTCGCTCACCCGGTGCGCCTTGGCGCGGCGCCGGGCTCGTCCGTCGGCGGCTTTCGGAACGCCGTTGGCCGGGGCCGGAGGCCCACCGTTGCCCAGGGCCTGTTGTGCGGCAACCCATTTCGCGGCCATGCGGTCGATGACGGCGCCGAGGGTCTCGGTGTGCAGGGAGGCCCCGGCGCGGTGCGGGATGTTCACCGCGACCCAGTCGTCGATGCGGGATACCAGCTCGGCGCGGCGGGTGTCGATCCGGTCGATGTGGTGGGCGCTGGCGGCGACATCGTCGGGGGTGGCGTTGGCGGCGTGGGCGGAGTCGAGGGCGCGTTGCCGCCGTTCGTGGCATCGCACCAGCTCGTGGGCCGATTCCAGGACGTCGCGGTCGCGGCGGGCGGTGTCTATCGGTTCTCGGAAGGCGCGCAGGAGCGTGTCCGGCGAGGGAAGTTCGGCGCCGAAACCCGCTCCGGTGTAGTCGATTGCCATATATCCCACCCTCGGCCGGCGCATGCGTGTGGATACGCCAGGGCCGAGGGGGATTCGGGGAGGGGCTCCCCTCGGCTCCGGCGCAGCCCCGCACCCGGAACGCAACAGCCCACCACCAGCGACACGGTGAAGTAACCGGGAAATCCGCGACGATGCGATGAGAAGACTGTCCGATAATGCGGGACATATTCAGGAAAGCGCGATAGTCGGAGGGGCGCAACCATCCGGCGCGTGATCGGCGAAGCTGCCTGAAAATCGTTATACAGCATTACAAGACGGTCACATGGGCGCTGCGGTTGAAGGCTGATCGACACCTGCGCGGGCGGTGTGTGGGACGGCTCGGCGGGCGCGTCGCTGCCGGGGTGGGGCTTTCCGGGGCCGGTTCGGTTACCGAAGCTTATGAATAGCTAACTTTGCGGCGCGCCGAGGGTGCGACGCGCCGAAGTCGGTTAGCCTCGATATTCATGCCCGCCTATGCCTCGTCGCCGGAGCTGCGGTTCGGTTTCATGTTCGCGCTGGAAGACCCGGAGCGAATTGCCGAAGTCGTCCGGAATCTGATCGTTCGCCGAACGGTGTCGGTGTTCCGGCTCGCGCATCTGTCCGACGACAACGGACCGCCCGATCGGTTTGTCGTGAACTGGTCCGCACTGCCGCAGATCGCCATCACGACCGCCGCGCCGGAGCCCGACGAATTGCGTTCCAGCGGAACAATGCTGGTCAACGCGTTTCTCGGCGAGGACGGCGAGATCAGCCTGTACTCGGCGGGCGTCACACCGCCACAGTAGGAACTGGACGGTCCTCTCTCTGTGATGGGTGACACAGGCCGTCTCAGCTACCTCTCAGCGATAGGCAAGGTTCGCCTAAGTCTCCCTCGGCAGTGTGGGTCCGGTCGCCGGACGGAAATCCCGGACGGCGGCGACCAACAGTAGAGAGGCTGAAAAATGATCCCGGTTATCATCAACACTGGTTCCGCTGCTCTGAACGGCGTGCTGGACACCGGCAGCGCCGCCCTGGGCGGTCTGCTGAACACGCTGTGGACGGGTTCGTTCGGCCGCTGATTCGCATTTCCGCGAAGGGTTTTCGGGCAATCGCCCCGGGTGCGTTCGCACCCGGGGCGATTTTTGTTCCGGTCCAGTGGCCGGTTCAGCCGGCCAGCGCCGGGGCGCGGCGCGTTCGCAGGATCTGCTCCAGCAGCGCCACCAGCACCAGCTTCACCGACTCCCGATCGCGGGCGTCGCAGTCCATGAGGTGGATGGCGGGGGACAGGTCCAGCGCCTCGCGGACCTCGTTCAGCTCGAAGCGTGACCCGGACTCGAATCGGTTGACCGCCACCACGAACGGCGTCCCGCGCTGCTCGAAGAAGTCCAGCACCGGGTAGCAGTCCTCGACCCGGCCGGTGTCGACCAGCACGATGCCGCCCAGCGCGCCGTCGAGCAGATCGTCCCAGAGGAATTCGAAGCGTTCCTGCCCGGGCGTGCCGAACAGGTAGAGCACCAGGCCGGCGTCGAGGGTGATGCGTCCGAAGTCCAGCGCGACCGTGGTGGTGGTCTTGCCGGTGGCCAGACCCGGATCGTCCAGTCCCACCGACACTTCGGTCATGGCGGCTTCGGTGGACAGCGGTTCGATCTCGGATATCGCCCCGATGAAAGTGGTCTTCCCGACCCCGAATCCGCCGCTGGTCACCACCTTCACCGAGGAGGCCAGCGGCAGCGGATCGCCGGATACTTCAGAGGTTCCGAACAAGGTCCCGGATCCTTTCCAGAGCAGCGGTGGAGAGTTCGTCGGTGCGTCCCACCGACACGTGCCCGGCCGACACCAGATCACTGACCAGCACCCGCGCCACCCCGATCGGTACCCGTAGGGCCGCACCGATTTCGGCGATGGAATGCGGGCGCTGGCACAGTCGGGCCACCCGTTCGAGTTCGAAGCGTAGCGGTGCGGACAATGCCGCCGGGGTGGCGCGTACCAGAGCCTCGATGCGCAGCCCGTCGACGACGGGAGTCGTGCGTCCGGAGGTGATCATGAAGGGGCGCACCACCGGTTCGTCGGGGTCGTGAATTCCTGTCGGCCGGGCGCCGGGCGCGGCCGCGGTCGCGCCGGACCAGCCACTGGGGCGGGTCGGTGCGATCATGCGCGCGTCCGGCAGCCGATGCGAATCATTCATCGGCTCAACGATTCTCGCAGTTCACTGATCAGCGCCGGGGTGAGCAGTGCGCCGGCCCGGTCGGCGAGCACCGCCATCTGGTAGCCGACCAGCCCGACATCGGCGTTGTGGTCGGCGATGACGCCGATGCAGCTGCCGTTGGCCATGGCCGACACCAGCAGGAACCCGCGTCCCATCTCGATCATGACCAGCCGCAAGCCGTCGAAATCGTAACTGCGCGAGGCGCTTCGGCCCAGGCTGGTGAGGCCGGAGACGATGGCGGCCAGCCGGTCGGCGCCATTGCGGTCCAAGCCCTGGGACATGGCCATGAGCAGCCCGTCGGAGGACACCGCGACGGCGTCGCGGACGCCGTCGGTAGTGCGCACGAAATCGGCCAGCAGCCAGTTGAAGGTGTGCGGATCGGTATCGGTGTAGTGGGTGGTCACCCGGTGTCCTCCTATGCTCGCGATCCGGGTCGGGGCGGTTCGCCGCCCTGCCCGCGCTGATGTCCGGATCGGAATCCGGCCAATATGCTGCGTATCTCGTCGGGTGAACGGTCCGCGACCGGCGTCGGGGTCGGCCGCCCGGCTGCCGGTTGAGCGCCACCCGGAGTGGCGCCCGTGTGCTCGCGAGTCTTCCGGTTGCGCTTGACGAGACCGTTTCGCGTACGTTGCACCTCCGGGACGGCTCCCGAAACGTCCGGCCCCGCCGCCGGTGAGCCCGGCGAAACCTGCTCCACGGCAGCGGCCTTCGGCGCGGCTGCCGCGGTGCCGGCATCCGTCCCGGCGGGCTTCACGGTGGTCGCCGAAGCCGTGCCGGGGTTCTCGGTCGCGGACGTCGCGCCCGCGGAGCCGGTTGCCCGCGGTGCGCCGGCGGAAGCGGGTGTGGTGATCGGCGGTGCCGGAACAGGCGGCAGCGCGGCGGAATCGGTGGCCGGGCCGGTCGGCGCGGGCCGCGAGACCGTGGGCGTCGGGGCGGGGGCCTGCTGATCCTTGTCCGGCAGCGGAACGAGCTTGATCGTATTGGGGCGGACCGGCGAACCATTGCCGCCGTCGGGTTCGCTCGGGGTCGCGGAGCCCATGTCGCCGATGATCTCGGTGAGGGCCGCGAACGCGGTGGCCGTGTCGTAGACGGGGTCGGTGGCCGCGGGAGCCGGGGGCTGCGCCTCGTCCACCGGTGTCTCCGCGAGGGCGGCCGGTATCACCGCGGGCGTGGAGCTGTGGCGGCCGGGCTTGGACTCGGGCATGGTGTCCACCACGGTCGGAAGCTGCGCTCCCGCCGCGTGTTTCGAGTCCTGCGGCGCGGCGGGCCGATCGGCGGCGGGGTCGCCGAGCAGCTCGGTCGGCAGCAGCATGCGGGCCACCACACCGCTGGTCGGCGACACCGTCAGCTCGACCTCGACGCCGAGCCGCCGCGCCAGCCGGCCCACCACGTAGTGCCCGAGGAACCGGGTGGGCGCGACCAGGAAGTCGGCCTCGCCGCGCAGCCGGGCATTGGCGGTGGCGAGCTGGTCGGGCGGCATGCCGACGCCGTGGTCGACGACCGCGATCATGTAGCGCGAGCCCAGGCGGCGGCCGTAGATCTCCACCTCGAGGTCGGGCGGGGAGAACGACAGCCCGTTCTCGATGAGTTCGGCGAGCATGTGCGCGACCTCACTGACGTGCGCGCCCGCGATGGCGGTGTCGTCCACCCGGCGCAGCACCACCCGCCGGTAGTCGTCGACCTCGGACAGTCCGGCCCGGATGACGTCGGTCAGCGGGATGGGCTTGGACCAGCGGCGCGGGCTGGATTCGCCGACCAGCACCAGCAGGCTCTCGGCATTGCGGCGCATGCGGGTGGCCAGGTGGTCGAGTTCGAAGAGGTTGGACAGCGCGTTGGGGTCGAGTTCCTCGCGCTCGAAATCGCTGATCAGGCCGAGCTGGCGGCGCACCAGGTTCTGGTTGCGCCGGGCCAGGTTGGCCATGGATTCGGTGGAGTTGCGCCGCAGCCGGGCCTGGGCGGAGGCGAGTTCGTAGGCGGTGGTCTGCACCCGGTCCAGGGCTGTGGCCACGGACGCGATCTCGGCGCCGGCGCTCTCGTCGGCGCGGACCGGTTCGGGCGGTTCCGGGTCGGCGTCGTCGGAGTTCTGCCAGGCCTCGATGAGCTGCGGCAGTCGCCGCCCGGCCACCACGTCGGCTTCTTCGGCGAGGTCGGCGAGCGGTCGCACGATGGCGCGCACGGTGGCCACCACCAGCCACACCTGGGCGGCGATGGCGAGCGCGGCGGCCAGCAGGTACAGCGCGAGCACCAGGGTGGCGTCGCGGCGCAGGTCGCTCGCCCGGCCGGTGATCTCGCCGCCGAGGCTGCGCTGCACGGCGCGTTCGCCGTCGATGACCGAGCTCATCTCGCGCCACCAGTCGGCCGGGTTCACCGCTTCGGTGAGGGGTCCACGGGTGGAGGCGATGGCGACGGCCTCGGCGGTGTTCACCCGGATGGACTCGTCGGTCTGCATGGCGGCGTACAGCTTCGACCGCTGCGCGGGGGTGGCGTCGCGTTCGAATCCGGTGACGGCGGCCTGCTTGGCGGCGCGGATGTCGAGGAACTTCACGTACTCGCCGGGGCCGAACTCGCCCGCGGCGAAGACGCCGGCGAGGAAGCCGCGCTCCTGGGCGGTGAACTCCTTGACGTCGCCGAGGTCGTGCAGCGACTGCAGGCCCCGCCACAGCTGCGGGTCGGGTGCGTGGTCGAGGCCGGGCCGCGCCTGGTTCAGCGCGGCGATGGCATTGGTGTAGAAGGTGAACGACGCGGCGCGGTCGGCGCGCCCGGCGTCGACGTCGGCGCGATTGGCGGTGACGCCGGAGAACTGGGACAGCCCCGAGCGGACCTGATCCGCGCCCGGCGGCTGATCACTCAGGGTCTGATTCAGCTGCTGCAGTGCGGTATCGGTGGCCAGGCGCTGATTGCCGATGGCGGGCCGGGCCGCGGCGTCGCCGCCGAGCATGCCGTTGGTGAGGCCGCGTTCGCGCTGGATCTCGTGCACCAGGTCCTGGACGTCCAGGGCGAGGCGTACCGCCCGCGCGGTCTCGCCGGTGTCGCGGAAACCGTTGACCTGGTGGGTGATGATGACGGTCAGCAGGGCCAGCACCAGCGCGACGGAGAAGATCAGGATGCGCCGCAGGCGCGCCGCGATGGTGCGCGGCCGGATCAATTCCCGTGGCGGCGTGAGCTTCACGTTACCCGGTGGCAACATTTTCGCCGAACCCACCTTCACTCCGTCTCCCGATTATCAGCTGGCGTGCCGACCCGGGCCGAGCACATGGAGAATAGTCAGCAACGTCGCACACCCGACCCTGGTCCGCAATTCGAACGATGCCGATGTGGTGTGCGGAACTCGCCGTCGCGCGCGCTATTACGAATCTGGTCACAATGTGTGAGAAGCAGATGTGATCTTCGCGTCGCAGGGGAAACAATGGGGTGAACAACGGCTCACCGCTGTTCGCGCGGTGGTCGCCAGGTGGGCGCCGCCGCTCGAGAGGAGTGACGGCCATGCAGCCAAGTCCTGTTTATCCGGTTCGCGTACGGGGGGATCTCGATCCCGCGGTCTCCCGCTGGCTGTGGATAGTCAAGTGGATACTTGCTATTCCACACCTGATCGTTCTGCTCTTTCTGAGCATCGCCTATCTCGCGGTCAGTATCGTCGCCTTCTTCGCCATCCTCATTACCGAGCAGTATCCGAGAGCGCTGTTCGATTTCAATGTCGGCGTGCTGCGCTGGAGTTGGCGGGTGCGTTTCTATGCCCTCTCTCAGCTGGGCACCGATAAATACCCACCGTTCAGTTTGGAAGCTGACCCGGCATATCCGGCGGACCTGGAGGTCGACTATCCCGAGCGGTTCAGCCGCGGCCTGGTCCTGATCAAATGGTGGCTGCTCGCAATTCCGCAGTATCTGATCGTGGCGGCGCTGGTGTACGGCGGCCGGAACTCGTTCGCGCCCATGGCGATTCTCGTGCTGGTCGCTGTGATCGCGCTGCTGTTCACCGGCGTCTACCCGCAGGGCCTGTACGACTTCCTGATGGGCATCAACCGCTGGTCGTTGCGGGTGCGCGCCTACGCCTCGCTCATGACCGACGTCTATCCGCCGTTCCGGCTCGATCAGGGTGCGAGGGAGCCCGACGCCGCGGCCTCGTAGAGCCGCCGCACCACGTCCTCGATATCGGGTTCCTCGATGGACAGGTCGCGGACCTCGGCGCGCGCCGACACGGCCGCGAGCAACTGCGCGGCGGTGGTGGCCTCGGTATCGAAGGCCAGCCGCTGCCGCATGCCCGCGCCCGCGCTGTCGAGCAGTTTCGCCCCGGGCAGGTCGTCGAGGTCCGCGGTCGGCTCGGCGAGATCGACGGTGAGCACGCGCTGCGCGCCGACGGTCGCGCCGAGCCCGGTCAGGGTGCCGTCGTAGATCAGCCGCCCGTGATCGACGACCAGCACCCGCTCGCACAGCCGCTCGATATCGCCCATGTCGTGGGTGGTGAGCAGCAGGGTGGTGCCGCGCTGGGTGCGCTCGTGCCGCAGGAATTCGCGTAATCGCTGCTTGGACAACACGTCCAGGCCGATGGTCGGCTCGTCGAGGATGACCAGTTCCGGCGAATGCAGCAGCGCCGCCGCGACTTCCGCGCGCATGCGCTGCCCCAGCGACAGCTGTCGCACCGGGGTGTCGAGGGTGCCGCCCATCTCCAGCTGCGTGATGAGCTCGGCGGTGCGGGCCCGCGCGGCGGCCGGTTCGAGCCGGTGGATGGCCGCCAGGATCGAGAACGATTCGCGCAGTGGCAGATCCCACCACAGCTGTGAGCGCTGTCCGAACACCACCCCGATCCGTGAGGCCAGTTCGCGGCGCTGCCGCACCGGGTCCAGGCCACAGGTCAGCAACCGTCCGGCCGAGGGCACCAGGATGCCGGTGATCATCTTGATGGTGGTGGACTTGCCCGCGCCGTTCGCGCCGATATACCCGACCGCCGCGCCGGGCTCCACCCGGAAGCTCATATCGTCCACCGCGGTCAGCACCTCGCGCCGCCGTCGCCAGCGGCCCTCCTTCTTGCTGACCGTGAAAGTCCGTGTCAGGCCCTCGATCTCGATGATGGCCCGCTCGCCGGTCAGGGTCTCGCTCATCCGCCGCCTCCTTGATAGTGCCGGGTCCCCAGCCGCCACAGGAACAGCGCCACCGCCCACACCCAGGCCGCCGCCACCGGGGCCGCCCACGCCAGCCAGCCCGGCAGCGGTGCGGGCCCGGGCAATCCGAGCAGCGCGATGGCGGGCAGATAGGAGGTGAAGGCGACCGGAATCAGAAATCCGAATACGAGTTTCATCGGCGTGGGGAACACCGAGGTCGGTTGCATCGAGGCGTAGGAGCCGCCGTAGGTGAAGGAATTCGTCAGCTCCGCACCGTCGATCAGAAAGAACTGCACCCCGGCCGCGCACACGAAAAGCCCGGCGAAGATGGCGATTCCGGAGGCCACGGTGACCACGAACAGCACCAGGTGCGCCGCGGACCACTCGATGTCGTTGCGCACCAGTCCGAACGCGAGCACGGTGGCGGCCACCGCGATGCGCGCCAGCCGCCGCAATTGCACATCGCTGGTCATGAGCTGCAGCAGCAGCGGTTGCGGCCGCAGGTAGTACGCGTCGAGGGTGCCCATCCGGATATAGGTGGGCAGCGTGTCGGCGTGCCCGACCACCATGTCGGCGATGGCGAAACAGGTATTGCTCATGCCGAACAGCAGCAGCATGCCGTTCAGGTCGAGCCCGCCCAGTTGCCGCACATTGTGGAAGATCACCCACATTTCGGCGAATTCCATCAGCCCGATCAGGAAGGCGCTCAGCACATCCGTGGCGAAGGACAGCGGGTACGCGCGTTGCGCGCGCAGCCGGGATCCGAGGACCGCGCGATAGGGCATCAGACGTGAGGGGATCGCCTCACCCACCCTGCACCTCCAGCTTGCGGCGTCCGGCCCGCAGCAGCAGTTGCCCGAGCCCGACCAGAACCACCAACCAGAAGCATTGCACGGCAACGATTTCCACCGCAGCCCACCCGGTGGTGCGGCCGGACAGCAGATCGACCGGCCATTGCAGCATGGACGGGAATGGGGTGGCGTAGGCGACACCGCGCAGCCAGCCCGGGAACAGGTGGACCGGCGCGAACAGTCCGGCCAGGAAGGTCCCGCAGATCATGTGGAGGGACCGCAGTCCGCGCGTCTCGATGAGCCAGAACCCGGCCAGGCTGACCGCGAACATGGACAGGAACGACAGGACCATGGCCAGCAGCAGGCTGATCGCGCCCAGTGCGTACGGGCCGGGCGTGGCCGGGAAGGCGAGTCCGAAGGTGAGCGCCCCGGCCAGGATGCTGGGCAGCCCGCGCGGCAGCAGTGAGAACCCCGCGCGTCCCAGGTATTCCGCGAGGTGCGCGAACTGGATGTCGACGGGCCGCAGGAAGTCGATGGCGACGTCGCCGGTGCGGATGCGTTCCACGATGTCGGGCAGCGTCCAGAAGGCGATGGCCCCCAGCAGTCCCTGGGAGAGCCAGATGTAGGCCCCGATGGTGCCGCGGTCGTAACCGCCGAAGCCGTCGTTCTCGCGGACGGCCGTCATCAGTACGGCCGCGCGGACGAAGCCGAACACGAGATTGGTGAGCAGGCCCGCCGCCATCGCCAGCCGATAGTGCGATTGTCTGCGAAACCCTGCCTTGACCAGCTGCCAGTAGACCCCCACGTCGCTGCGCACAGTGGTGTGACCCTACGGACGTGGCCGGTGTCCCGCAACGAGTTATGCTCTGTGCCGGTCTGTTGCGGTGTGCGTCACGTGGTCATAGGCAGCGGGTATGGCCGCCCGATTCGAAAGAAAATGATTTCGCTTCGGCGCCCATGTGATAGAAACAACAGCGTTTCACTTAGTTGCGACGCTAGGAACCACACGATGACCATTGCAGGGACGACCGTTTTCGAGGCGCTCGAATCCAATGTGCGTGGCTACTGCCGTTCCTGGCCGACCGTTTTCGACACCGCCCGCGGCGCGTGGCTGACCGACGAGAACGGCAAGGAGTTCCTGGACTTCTTCGCCGGCGCCGGCACCCTCAACTACGGTCACAACAATCCGGTCTTCAAGAAGGCCCTGGTCGACTACATCATGGCCGACGGCATCACCCATGCCCTGGACATGTCCACCGTCGCCAAGCGCCGCCTGCTCGAGACCATGCGCGATCTGGTGTTCACCCCGCGCGGCCTCGACTACAAGGTCCAGTTCCCCGGCCCGACCGGCGCCAATGCCGTCGAGGCCGCCCTCAAGCTGGCCCGCAAGGTCACCGGTCGCACCACCGTCCTGAACTTCACCAACGCCTTCCACGGCATGACGCTGGGCGCGCTGTCGGTCACCGGCAACGCCGCCAAGCGCGCCGCCGCGGGCGTCCCCCTGGTGCACGCGACGCCGATGCCCTTCGACGGCTATCTGGATGAGCCCGAGGACTTCTCGTGGATGCGCCGCGCGCTCGACGACACCTCGTCGGGACTCGACAAGCCCGCCGCCGTCATCGTCGAGACCGTGCAGGGCGAGGGCGGGGTCAATGTGGCCCGCGCCGAATGGCTGCGCACCCTGTCCGAATTGTGCTCGGCCCGCGGCATTCTGCTCATCGTCGACGACGTGCAGATGGGTTGCGGCCGCACCGGCCCGTTCTTCTCCTTCGAGATCGCCGGCATCACCCCCGACATCGTCGCGGTGTCCAAGTCCATCAGCGGCTACGGCCTGCCCATGGCGCTGGTGCTCATGCGCCGGGAGCTGGACCAGTGGGCGCCCGGCGAACACAACGGCACCTTCCGCGGCCACAACACCGCCTTCGTGACCGCCGAGGTCGCGCTGCGCGAGTACTGGTCCGACGACGCCCTCGAACAGTCCACCCTGGCCAAGGGCGCCCGCATCCACGACCAGCTGGTCACGCTCACCGAATCCTTCGGCGGCATCACCACCCGCGGCCGCGGTCTGGTCCACGGCCTGGTCTTCGAGGACGCCTCGCAGGCCGAGAAGGTCTGCCAGGTCGCCTTCGAACTCGGCCTGCTGGTCGAGACCTCCGGAGCCACCGAGCAGGTCGTGAAGCTGCTCCCGCCCTTGACCGTCAGCGATGACGAGATCACCCACGGACTGGGCATTCTCGCCCGCGCCGTGGAGATCGTCCGCGACGGTCACTAGACGTCGGCCACCGCCCACACCGGTGCCGACCGGGTGCCGGGTTCCCAGCTGCGGAGGGAACCCGGCACCACCCCTTTTTTGACCCGCAGCAACTGACACACAGCTCTCCCAGGCCCTCGGGATCCCAGAATCACGGGGATTCCAACCGGTGACCGGCCGGGCTCGGAACGGCACAGTCGGACAGGTGGCGCTCGACAGGCCCTCGGCCGCCACGGTCCCCGTCCCGTTCGCCCGAGGGGTGCTTCGTGTCCTCCATTGCCGTGCAGGCCCAGCCCGTCGTGGGTCGGCCACGCCTGCCGAACGTTTCCGTCCTGGCTCGCTTCGTCACGCCGCTGCTGGTGATCGTGGCCTGGCAGCTGGCCAGCGCGACCGGGGTGCTGCCCGAGCGACTGCTCGCCTCCCCGGTGACGGTCGCCGAGACGGCGGTGGACTTGATCCAGGACGGCACGCTGACCGAAGCCGTCTCGGTGTCGCTGGGCCGGGCCGCGCTGGGCTTCGCCATCGGCGCGGCCGCGGGAATCGCGCTGGCGCTGGCGGCCGGACTGAGCCGCGCGGGGGAGTACCTCGTCGACCCGCTCCTGCAGATGCTGCGGACGTTGCCGTTCTACGGCCTGATCCCGCTGTTCATTCTCTGGTTCGGCATCGGTGAACTGCCCAAGATCGTGCTGGTCGCCTTCGGCGTCGCGATTCCCCTGTACCTCAACACCTTCGCGGGCATCCGCAGCGTGGACGGCAAGCTGGCCGAGCTCGCGCGGGTGCAGCGGCTCAGCCGCGCGGGACTGATCCGGCACATCGTGCTGCCGGGCGCGTTGCCCCAGACCCTGGTCGGGTTGCGGCAGTCGCTGGGTGTGGCCTGGCTGGCGCTGATCGTGGCCGAACAGGTGAATGCCGATGCGGGCCTGGGCTTCATGATCAACGACGCCCGCGAATTCCTGCGCACCGACGTGATCGTGGTCGGGCTGCTCGTCTACAGCGTGCTCGGGCTGCTCACCGACGCACTCGTCCGTTCGATCGAGAGGAGAGCGCTGTCATGGCGACGCGGCTTCCTGGCACACTGACCGATTCGGTCATCGCCGAGACCCTGGCCGGACTGGAGGAGACCGTCCGGGCGGAGGCTCCCGCGGCCGTCGAAACCCCGGCGACCGCGACCCCGGTCGTGCGAATTCGCGGTCTGGTCAAGGACTTCGGCGCACGCCGTGTGCTGCACGGCCTGGATCTCGACATCCGACCCGGCGAGTTCGTGGCCCTGCTGGGCCGCAGCGGGTCCGGCAAATCCACCCTGCTGCGGGCCCTGGCGGGCCTCGATCACGAGACCGGGGGCGAGCTCTCCGTCACCGGCGAGGTCGCCGTCGCCTTCCAGGAACCGCGGCTGATCCCGTGGAAGCGGGTGCGCGACAACGTGATCCTCGGCCTGCGCCGCACCGACTCCAAGGCGGCGGCCGTGGCCGCGCTGGCCGAGGTCGGACTCGCCGAGCGCGGCGAGGCCTGGCCGCTGACCCTCTCCGGCGGCGAGGCCCAGCGCGCCTCGCTGGCCCGCGCCCTGGTCCGGGAGCCGGACCTGCTGTTGCTCGACGAGCCCTTCAGCGCCCTGGATGCCCTGACCCGCATCACGATTCACGGCCTGGTGCTGGACCTGTGGGCCCGGCACCGGCCCGGCGTCCTGCTGGTCACCCACGACGTGGACGAGGCGTTGCTGCTGGCCGACCGTGCCCTGGTGCTCGACGGCGGGCGCATCGGCCGCGAGCTGCCCATCGACCTGCCGCGCCCCCGGCGGCGCGACCACCCCGAATTCCAGGCTCTGCGCGCGGAACTGCTCGCCGAGCTGGGCGTCACCCCGGAAGGAACCACCGAATGAAGACCAAGCGCCTGTTCGCCGCCCTGGCGGTCGCCGCGACCCTCGCGGGCGCGGCGTGCTCCTCGGGCAATGACGACACCAAGGGCGTGAACGCGGACGGTTCGGTGGATCTGTCCCAGGTGACCCTGCACGTCGGTGATCAGAAGGGCCTGGCGCTGCAAGCCCAGCTGGAGGTGTCGGGGGAGAGCAAGAACCTGCCGTACAAGATCGAGTGGTCGACGTTCACCGCCGGTCCGCCACTGCTGGAAGGCATCAACTCCGGGTCGGTCGACTTCGGTGGCGTGGGCGACGCGCCGCCGGTGTTCGCGGCGGCCGCCAAATCGCAGATCAAGATCGTAGGCTCCTACGATTCCGGCGTCGCCGGGAATGCCGTGATCGTGCCCAAGGATTCGGCCATCAAGGACCCGAAGGACCTGCGCGGCAAGAAGATCGCCGTCACGAAGGGCAGCTCCGCGCACTACCACCTGCTGTCGGTGCTGACCAAGAACGGGCTCGGCTTCGGCGATATCGAGCCGCAGTACCTGCAGCCCGCCGACGCGCTCGCGGCCCTGTCCACCGGCCGCGTCGACGCCTGGACGGTGTGGGACCCCTACGCCGCGCAGGCCGAGATCGGCGGGGCCCGCGTGCTGGTCGACGGCACCGGCTACGTGAAGCCGGACAGCTTCTACGTCGCCGGCTCGAAGACGTTGCAGAACAAGGCGAATGCCGCCGCGGTGCGGGATCTGCTGGAACGGCTGCGGCGCGCGCACGTGTGGATCACCGGGCACCGCGAGGAGTGGGCCAAGCAGTCCTCCGGCATCACCGGCGTGCCCTACGACGTCACCCTGCTGGCCGTGAATCGCGCCAACTACCAGGACCATCCGCTCGATGAGGCGACGATCGCCGCGGAACAGCAAGTGGCCGACGGCTTCGCCGACGCCAAGCTGATCCCCGGCAAGGTCCGGATCGCCGACTTCATCGACACCCGTTTCAACGACCGATTCACCTCCTAGGAGTCCCCGCATGAGCTTGTCGTTCCATTGGTTCCTGCCCACCTCCGGCGACTCCCGCGGCCTGGTGGTCGGCGGGCACGGCACCCCCATGTCCGGGGACCGGCCCGCCTCGCTGCACTACCTGAACCAGATCGCCGCCGCCGCCGAGAGCAACGGCTTCGAGGCCGTGCTCACCCCCACCGGCTCCTGGTGCGAGGACGCCTGGCTGACCACCGCCATGCTGGTCGAGACCACCGAGACGCTGAAGTTCCTGGTCGCGCTGCGGCCCGGCCTGATGAGCCCGACCCTGGCCGCGCAGATGGCGGGCACCTTCCAACGGCATTCGGCCGGACGGCTGTTCATCAATGTGGTGACCGGCGGCGAACCACGCGAGCAGGCCGCCTACGGCGACTTCGCCGACAAGGAGTCCCGCTACGCGCGGACCGGCGAGTTTCTGGATGTGGTGCGGTCGCTGTGGAATTCGCATGAGCCCGTCACCTTCCACGGCGAGCACATTCGCGTCGAGAACGCACTGCTGAGCAACCGGCCCGACCCGGTGCCGCCGATCTTCTTCGGCGGGTCCTCGGGCCCGGCCGGACCGGTCGCGGCCCGCTACGCCGACACCTACCTGACCTGGGGCGAACCGGTCCTCGCGGTGAGCCGCAAACTGGACTGGATCCGCGGGCTGGCCGTCGACGCGGGCCGCAAGCTCGACTACGGGCTGCGCATCCACGTCATCACCCGCGACACCGCCGAGGAGGCGTGGGCGGTCGCCGACAAGCTGCTCGCCGGTATCGACCCCGCCGATATCGAACGCGTCCAGGCTGCCCTGGCGCAGAGCGAATCCGAGGGGCAGCGCCGCATGTCGGAACTGCACAACGGCAGCACCGACCGGCTCGAGATCGCCCCCAACCTGTGGGCGGGCGTCGGCCTGGTCCGCGGCGGCGCGGGCACCGCCCTGGTCGGCTCACACGAAGAGGTGGCCGAGCGGCTCGTCGAGTACTCGAAGGCGGGCATCTCCCACTTCGTGCTCTCGGGCTACCCGCACCTGGAGGAGGCGTACTGGTTCGGTGAGGGCGTGCTGCCCATCCTGGAGCGAAAGGGACTGTGGCGGCACCCGATCCGGCGTCCGGCCGCCCCCGCCGCCACCCCGTTCGCGAGCGCGTCCAGCAGCTAGACCGTTCGTCTCGACGGCCGCCCGACCGAGCGGTGTGCGGCCGTCGGCGTGGGCGCGCCGGTCGGTGACGGCGGAATTCACCCCGCCGTCGTGCGTGCGTCGACGGCGTCTGACACAGTCGACAACCATGAGCGGTCGGCGTGTTCTCGGTGTGTGCGCGACGGTGCTGAGCCTGGCCCTGGTGGCGGGGTGCGGGGGAGCGGAGCACACCGCGCCCGCGACCCCGGGTGCCGTGCCCCTGGTCTCGACCTCGGATCTGCCGCAGGCGAAACCCGGTGAGGTACACCTGTTCGGCCTCAACGACCTGCACGGCAATCTCCAACCGCCCGACGGGTCCAATGGCAAGGTGGGCGCGTATCAGGCCGGGGGCGCGGTGTATCTGGCCGCGCACCTGGACCGGTTGAAGGCGGCCTATCCGGACAGCGCGGTCCTCGCGTCCGGGGACGACGTCGGCGCGAGCCCGCTCATTTCGGCGCTGTTCCACGACGAGCCGACCATCGAGTTCCTCAATTCGGTCGGCGTCGCGGCCTCCTCGGTCGGGAATCACGAATTCGACCACGGCGTCGTCGAATTGCGCCGGCTACAGCAGGGCGGCTGCGCGCCGGACGGGTGCGGACCGGGCGAGCCGTTCACCGGCGCGAAGTTCGCGTACCTGGCCGCCAACGTCACCGACGCCGACGGGCAACAGCCGTCGGGCTTGAAGCCGTGGACCATGCTGGAACTGGGCGGGCACAAGATCGGTGTGGTCGGCGTCGTCACCCCCGACACCGCGAACATCGTGATGCCGGAAGGCATTCGCGGCTACCGCTTCGGTGACGAGGCCGACGCCATCAACAAGTACGTGCCCGCGATGAAGGCCGCGGGCGCGGAAACCGTGGTGGCGCTGCTGCACGACGGCGGGGCCCAGCAGACCCAGGGCCGGCCCCTGGACTACAACGGCTGCGACGGCATCTCGGCGGGTGTGAAAACCCTGGCGCACAAGACCGATGCCGCCGTCTCGGTGATGCTCACCGCGCACAGTCACCAGGCCTACAACTGCACCCTCGACGGCAAAGTGGTCACCCAGGCCGCCTCCTTCGGCCGCCTGATCACCGACGTCACCCTGCGCTTCCACGACGGCAAGGTGCAGGCCTCGGCCGTCAACCGGGTCGTCACCCGCGACATCACCCCCGACGCCGCCACCGCGAAACTGGTGGACTTCTTCGCCGCGCAATCGAAACCGCGCGCCGAACGCGTCATCGGCTCCGCGGCCGCGCCCCTGCCCGCCGAACCCGCGCCCGCCGGGGACTCCCCGCTCGGCGACGTCATCGCCGACTCCATGCTCGACGCCATGGCCTCGGTGCGGGCGGTGGCCGCGTTCATGAACCCCGGCGGCGTCCGCGCGGGCCTGCCCGGCGGGAACATCACCTACGCGCAGGCATATACGGTGCAGCCGTTCGGCAATCAGGTGGTGGCCGTGACGCTGACCGGGCAGCAGATCCTGAATCTGCTGGAGCAGCAATGGGACAATGTGAGCAAGCCCGGCGTGCTGTCGGTCGCGGGCATCACCTACTCGTATTCCGACGCCGCGCCCAAGGGGCACAAGGTGATCGACGGCAGCGTCCGGGTGGCGGGGGAGCCGTTGAATCCGGTCGCGGTCTACCGGGTGTCGACCAACAGCTTCCTCGCCGCCGGCGGCGACGGCTTCTCGGTGTTCACGCAGAACACCGAAACCCTGGTCGGGCCCATCGATCTCGACGCCCTGGAGGCGTACCTGCGGACCCGCGGCGCCGTCGCCCCGCCGGGCGGCCGGATCGAGAAGCGCTGACGCCCGGACCTATTGGCCCATCACGTATTTCACGGTCGGCCCGGCCGTCCAGCCGCCGTCCACGGCCAGTTCCGCGCCGGTGACGTAGGAGGCCGCGTCCGAGAGCAGGAAGACGATGGCCGCCGCGATCTCGTCGGCCTCACCGACCCGGCCCATCGGAGTATTCGGGTAGCCGCCCTCACCCTGCTGGATGCCGACCTGCGCGGTCATCGGCGTGTACGTCATGCCGGGGTGCACCGAGTTCACCCGGATGCGGTCGACGCCGTTCTCGATGGCGGCCACCTTGGACATGCCGCGCACCGCCCACTTGGACGCGCCGTAGCTGCCGGTGAGCGCGAGACCCATGAGCCCGGCCGCGGAGGAGATATTGACGATCGACCCGCCGCCCGCCTCCTTCAGCGCCGGAATGAAGGTCCGCATACCGAGGAAGACGCCGACCAGGTTGATGTCGATGACCTTGCGGAAATGCTCGACCGACTCGTTCGCCAGCAGCTCGCCGGTGGAGATCCCGGCATTGTTGACCAGGCCGTTCACGGTCCCGCCGAAGACGGCGCGGGCGGCCGCGAGCGCGGCCGCCCAATCGGGCTCGGAGGTGACGTCGAGGTGCTGGTGGACGGCCTGTGCGCCGAGCTCGGCCGCGAGGGCCTTGCCGTCCTCGTCGAGGACGTCCGCGATCACGACATTGGCCCCGGCCCCGACCGCCTGCCGCGCGGTCTCGGCGCCGATGCCGCGGGCCGCGCCGGTGATCAGGATCGTCTTGCCGGACAGGTCGTGCATGGGAGGGCTCCTTCCGAAGGATCCGGCGCGCAGGCACGGTGACCCGCTCGCCGGTCACACACAGTTGGTTTGCTGAATATTGTCCAATGCGTTCCGGATACGCCCGGACCCGCACCCGGCCGGCTGCGGTGGCGAGCCCCGGCGCCGCGCCGTAGGGTGCGGGCCGTGAACCGCGCGCCCGCCGCCCCGCTCGACACCGTCGCCGACCTCATGGCACTGCTCGCCGACTGCCACGACGCCTGGGACATGCCCGACCGCAGCGGGGATCCGGTCGACATCCTCGACCACGACCGGCAGTGCGCCGAACTGCTGCGTCGCGACCATCCCGCCGATGAGGAACTCCAGGTCGCCGGGCTGGTGCACGACATCGGGCACAAGCTGGTGCCCGGCGACGACGCGGGCCACGGGGAGCATGGCGCCGCGGCCGTCCGCGGCCTGCTGGGTGATCGCGTCGCACGGTTGGTCGCGCTGCACGTGATCGCGAAACGGTATCTGGCAGCGACGGATTCGGCCCACGCCGCGGGCTTGTCGGAGTCCAGTCGGCGCACCTTGATCGCGCAGGGCGGTCCGATGACCGCGGCCGAGATCGCCGCATTCGAGCACGACCCCGATTTCGCGGCGGCCATCGCGCTGCGCCGTGCCGACGACGCGGGCAAGGTCGTCGGGCTGACCGTGCAGCCGCTCGACTCCTGGCTGCCGGTCATCGAGCGCGTCGCCGCCACCCGCTGACCCGTTCGCTCGACCTCTCCCAGCCCGTCCGGCCCCGGTGAGGTCTGTGCATAGACTCGATCTATGCCGTTGTCTCCCCGCGTCCCGGATCTGTCCGCGCTCGACCTGCTGCTCTCGGTGATCGAGCTCGGCAGTCTCGGGCGGGCGGCCAAGGCGCACGGGATCAGCCAGCCGTCGGCCAGCTCACGGATCCGCTACCTCGAGCAGTTGGTCGGCGTTCCGGTGCTGGAGCGGACCACGCTCGGATCGCGGCCCACCGCGGCGGGGGCGCTGATCGCGGAGTGGGCCCGGGACGTGGTGGACGCGGCCGCGCGCCTGGACGCCGGGATCGACAGCCTGCGCGCGCAGCGGGATTCGCGGTTGCGAGTCTCGGCCAGTCAGACCGTGGCGGAGTACCTGTTCCCCAAATGGCTGATGGCCCTGCGCACGCGGATGCCGGACACCTCCATCGCCCTGGAATCGGGCAATTCGACCGAGGTGGCCAAGGCGGTGCTCGACGGCCGGGCCGGGATCGGATTCGTCGAGAGCCCGCACCTGCCCCGCGAGCTGGAAAGCCATGTGGTGGCGCGGGATCGACTGGTCGTGGTGGTCGCGCCCGGCCACCCGTGGGCGCGGCGACCGGAGATCGACGCCGCCGAACTGGCCCGCACCCCGCTCATCTACCGCGAGCCCGGCTCGGGCACCCGCACGTCGTTCGAGCGCGCCATGACCGCGGGTGTTCCGGGGTGGCGGCCGGAGATCGCACTGGAGTTGTCCTCCACCACCGCCATCAAGACCGCGGTCGCCGACGGTCTCGCGCCCGCGGTGCTCAGTTCGCTGGCGGTCGCGACCGAATTGGCCGAGGGCATTCTGGTTTCGCCCGGGGTGGCCGGTCTGGATTTGGAACGGCAGTTGCGAGCGGTATGGCCGATCGGCCAGAAGCCGACCGGCCCGGCGCGTGACTTGTATGTCATTGCGAGCCGACCGATCTGAAGCATTCAGGGGAGTTTCCCTGTCACTTCGGGGAGTTTTGTCCGAAGTGTTGACAGAGTGACGCCGATCACCTTAATGTTCCGGCGCAGGCGAACCGGATTTCCGGAGGGCCATGTCTGCCTGCACATTCAAACTCCCTTTACAATGGCTTCGCTGAATTCGCAGCGCGAAGACACAAGTGCGCCAACGGCTCCCGCGCGTGTTACCAAAGGGTTATGGTCACGGAATGGTGCGAACCGCCGCCGCTGCCGCAGACCCGGATGAGCCTGTCATCCCGGCTACTGCTGCGCGGCCAAAGCTAGAGGTTGTTCCCGAAACACCCGACTCCGAAGCGCCACAGCCCCACTCCTTCGGTGCACACGTTCTCAGCGCGGCCGACATCGAGCGACTCCCGTCCTCGGCCCGCCACCGCATCGCGGCCTTCATCCACCTGCAGGTGGCGACCCTGGAGGAGTGGCCCGAGCCGGTCCTGCCCCCGATCCCGGAGCTCGACGAGCTCTGACGGAAACCGGCCGGTCGCGGAGGTCCCGCGCCGGCCGCTGTACGGGCCGTTCGACGGCCCGCCCGGTCGGTCATCAATGGCCTGACCGTGCCCTGTTCACCTCCCGGCCATTTTGAATCCATTCAGGTGAATAGCGGAAAACCTTGGCACACAACGGGACATCTCGTTTGTGTAACAAGTCACTTATGGCAAATATGCATTGCCGCTGCGCTGAGAACCGACTTAGAGTCTGCTTGTCAGTTACTGATCCTGCGATGAGTTTTTTTCCGCGGGCATACTCAATCGAGGGAAATCACATGCGCAAGAGCGGAATCGCGGCCGTCACCGCAATGGTGGCCACTGTCGCGGCAATCACTGCAGGTACGGCAAATGCCCAGCCCGAAACGGGTGACGTGGGGGCCATTCACTACACCGCATCGGCCACCGACCGGTCGGCGACCATTTCCACCGATATCGGATCGATGGATGCCAAGGACGGTGTATTCAAGATCAAAGCACCCGATGGCACGGTCGTGGCCGGAACCGAACTGAATTTCCGGGTCGACGATTTCGTCTTCCCGATCGCGACTGAAATCCGGGACCACACAGCCACTCTGACACCGCTGCTCGACATGGGTCACGCGGCATATCGCCCGGTCGCGCTGCCGTACGAGGACACCGCGCCCTGGAAGACGCCCTACGACCGCGAGCAGGCGGCGTGGAACCGCATGAAGGACACCATCTCCGTCGGCGCCACCATCGGCACCATGGTCGGCGGCATCGGTGGCGCGGCCGTGGGCTGCGCCCTGGGCGGCATCGCGGTCGGCGGCGGCGCCACGCTGGCCACCGGCATCATCGGCGGTCTGTTCAGCTTCCTGCCGGGCGCGGTCGTGGGCTGCCTCGCGGGCGCCGCCGCCATGGGCGCGCTCGGCGCGGTCGGCGGCCTGCTCCTGGTGACCGCGCCGGTCGCCATCGCCGCCGCGATCCAGTACTTCACCACCATCAACCAGCCGTTCACCCCGGCTCAGTCCCCGGCGAAGTAGCCCGGGACCCGAGGACCGTGGGGTCGTGGCCGGTCAGCCGGTCACGACTCCAGGCTCTCGAGGCCCTCGCCCTTGCGGACCTGCCACGAGCTGAGCTGGCGTCCCCGCCACTCACCGTGGACCAGGGGATTGTGCCCGTGCCGTCCGCTCTTCTGTTCCCGCCGGAATTCGCGGAAGTATTCGAACCGAATCCACAGCAAGCCCGAAACGATAAGCACCGCAGCGACAATCGCCCCGATTATGGTCCAGCCGTAGAACTTGGACGCGGCCGCCACGATCGTCATCCCGAGCGCCGCGATTCCGAGCAGGCACATAATCAGCGCCGGCCCTTCCCGCGGATCCTCGATAGCGTCGCCGGGATGCGGATGCCAGTGTTCGCCGTTGGCTTCGACCGCCGTCACCCTGACCATGTCCCTACCTCCCTCGAGCAGCGGAAATTCCTGTCTTCTCTCCAGAATGCACCTGCTGACGGGGCTACGCGAGAGCAATTGCCGGAAAACTCGAACTCCGCGCGGGAGACAAATTGTCAGCCCCCTATTCAGGGAAATGAAAGCGGCCGCCGCGCAGGGCATCTGGTGCGCCCGGCGCCGTTCGTCCGGGGATCCGGCGCTGCTGTTTCCGAGATCCGGGGCCGTTCGTTCCGAGATCGGGCACTGTACGTTCGAGGGATGGGGAGTCCGGACGACGTGGGGCGTCGATCACGCAGGTTTCGCCGTCCACTCGCGGTGGTCGCCGGTCTCGTAGCGGCGGTGACCGTCGCCGGGCTACTGCCGGGCTGGTGGTGCGGCCGCGACGCGGACGCCTGGTTCCGCGGGGATCCCGGGCGGGTGCACGGCCTGGCCGAGGAATTGCTGGCCTTCGAAGCCGCCGACGACCAGCAGCGCGCCACCGGCTCGGGCGGGGAGCTCACCGACATGTGGGGCCTGCTCGCCCACCAGATGACCGCCCTCGGCCTGGCGCAGATCTCCCTGGACCACCCCGAATGGCGTGCCCGCTACGCCCCCGTCGCCACCCGCGCGGCCGCCAAGACGCTGCGCCCCGAGATGCGATCGGTCTTCACCGTGGGCTGGCACGGCGAGGACGGTGTCACGGTCCCCGACAGCCCGCACGGCCACGCCTACCTCTCCTATCCCGCGCTCGCCCTCGGCATGGCCCGCCTGGTCGACCCGGCCTTCCCGCCCGACCTCGCCGCCGCGCAGGACGCGCTGGTCACCGCCTACGAACGGCGGCTGCTCGCAGCCCCGACCGGCCTGATCGACACCTTCCCCGGCGAGGCCTACCCGACCGACGTGGCCGCCGTCGCCGCCGCGATCGCCGTGCACGGCCGCGCCACCGGCGTCGACCACAGTGCGGTCCTCGCGCACTGGGCCCGGCAGGTCCGTGCGGTCCAGATCGATCCGGCCACCGGCCTGGTGTGGCAGCGCATGGGCTCCGACGGCCGCGCACACGACGCCCCGCGTGCCTCGGGCACCGGACTCGCGGCCTACTTCGCGGGCTTCGCGGACCGCGCGCTCGCCCGGGGCCTGGCGACCGGCTTGTTTCGTGAGGAGCGCAGCGTCCTGGGCTTCGGAGCCATCCACGAATACGGCGGCGGGTCATCCGGTCCGGGCGACATCGACAGCGGTCCGGTGATCCTCGGAATCTCGGTCTCGGCAACCGCTTTCGCGCTTGCCCCGGCCCGCGCCTTCAGGAACCATGACGTGTTCACCCGGGTCTTCCGCACCGCCGACCTGGCGGGCCTGCCGATGCGCAGCGGTGGCCGATTGCGGTTCACGAACGCCGGAGCCATCGGCAACGCCCTGCTGCTGGCCTTCCTCACCTCCGGGCCGGAGCTGGCGCGATGAGAATCCCCGCATGGCTGGCCGAGGTGTGGCGGCTTGTCCGCATCCCGCTGATCCCGGTGGTCCTGTACCTCGTGCTGCGGCCCGTCCTGGCGCTGGTGTCGGCGCGGCACGGATTCGGTTCGCCCGACGGGCTCGGCCCCGGCTACCTCGCCCTCTCCGCGATCCTGACGGGATTGCGCATGATCGTGCTGGTAGGAGTCCCGGCCTACCTCGCCTACCGTGTGGTGGTCGCTGCGATCACCCGTCTGCCGGGGGCGCGTCGGTAGGGGTCCGTGGGTGCTTTCCGTGGTGGGTTCCGTAGTCACCACGGATGTCCGTGGCCTGCGCGAAATTTAGCGTTATAGCCATGACGAACACCGCTTCCGCCGCCGCTTCCACCGCCATCAACGTGACCCTCGAGGTCGCCGACCCCGCTGTCATCGCCACCTCCTACGCGTCCGCCTTCGGTCTCGGCGACCAGCTCGCCTTCGCACCCGTGTCGGCCGCGTCCGAGGGCTTCCGCGGCTTCATCCTGTCGCTGGTCGTGGCCCAGCCAGGCACCGTCGACAGCCTCATCGCCACCGCCCTGCAGAACGGCTTCACCGTCCTGAAGCCCGCCAAGAAGAGCCTCTGGGGCTACAGCGGCGTCATCCAGGGCCCCGACGGCGCCATCTGGAAGATCGCCACCTCCCAGAAGAAGGACACCGCCCCCGTCACCCGCGATGTCGACAGCATCGTCCTGCTCCTCGGCGTCGAGGATGTGAAGGCCAGCAAGCAGTTCTACGTCGACCGCGGCCTGACCGTCTCCAAGAGCTTCGGCGGCAAGTACGCCGAATTCGACCTCCCGAACTCCCCGATCAAGCTCGCCCTCTACCCCCGCAAGGCCGCCGCCAAGGAAGCCGGCGTCCCCATCACCGGCTCCGGCTCCCACGGCCTCGTCGTCAACGGCCCCTTCGGCGCCTTCGCCGACCCCGACGGCTTCGCCTGGGCCGCCGCCTGATGCCCTGCGAATCGCTGTGCGGTGCTGGGGTTTTGCGGGCGTTGATTGAACTCGGGGGCGGCGGCGTCGACACTTGACTCTCGACTGTCGCTGGAGGTGAGGCTGGTGGGTTGGCGGAGAGCGCTCGGGCTGGTGAGCATCCTGACCGTGGGACTCGGAACCGCGGTCGCGGGGGTGGGAACGGCCGACGAGCGCGGGTCCGGACCGCATAGCGAGGAATTCGCCAACCCAGTGGTCGCCGCGGGCGCCGACCCGAGCATGGCCTACTACCAAGGCCGGTTCTATCTGGTGCAGGGGGACTTCTACAACGACGACAATGTCGTCATCCGGACCTCGGACACGCTCGGCGGGCTCGGGAAGAGCGAGCCGAAGGTGGTGTGGGAGCACGGGGAGTGCCCGGGGGAGGCGTGCACGAAGATCTGGGCGCCGGAGTTGCAGCACATCGGGGATCGGTGGTGGATCTATTTCGCGGGGCAGGAGGACGACCGCAATGAGACGCATCGGATGTACGCGTTGCGGTCGGTGGGGGATGATCCGGCCGGGCCCTACGAGTACCTCGGGAAGATGAATCTGCCTGGGGGATGGGCGATCGACGGCACGTACATGCAGTATCAGAACGCCGGGTACTACCTGTGGTCGTGTCTGCGCGACCCGGAAGACACACGGGTGCAGGACATTTGCGCGGTACGGATGTCGGATCCGATGACGCCGGTAGGTGAGCGGGTCAGTATCGCGACGCCGACCGCGGAGTGGGAGACGGTGCCGAACGACGCCGATCTGAAGATCAACGAGGCGCCCGAGGCGCTCATCGCCCCCGACGGCCGACTGTTCGTAACCTTCTCCGCCAACGCCAGTTTCGACGACACCTACCGGATCGGCCTGCTCGAACTGGCGAAGGGCGGTGATCCCATGAACCCGGCGGCCTGGACCAAATCCGGTGGCCCCCTCCTGCCGGGCGGCCCGGGAGCGATCGCGCCGGGCCACAACGGATTCCTCACCATCGACGGCCACCCGTGGATCACCTACCACGCCCGCTTGGAACCCGGCACCGGCTGGGAGGGCCGCAGCGTCCGCGTCCAGCCCATGAACTTCGGTCCCGACGGCCGCCCACGCTTCGGCATGGCCTTCGGTCCCGACGCCCCGATCGTGATCGAGGGTCGGGACCCGGCTCAGCGCTAGCTGCCCGGAACGATGGCCGTGATCGGCCGGTAAGCCCAGTTCAGCATGCGTGAGGCGTCATCCTTGGCGACCGCCCCGCTCCACGCCGAGCTGTGCAGCACCACGCCGATCATCGGAATCCCCGCCCGCACCGTCTCGAACAACAGGCACGCCCCCGCGGCGTCGGTCGACCCGGTCTTGATCCCGATCGCGCCCGGATACTCCTTCAACAGCTGATTCGTGCTCTCCCACACATGATCCCGATTCCCCGCCGCCGCCGGCACGTGATAGCTCCGGGTCCCCGCGACCTCCCGGAACACCGGGTGCCCCATGGCCCGCAGCCCGAGCGCGATCAGATCGGCCGGCGTCGAGAACGTCGACCCGTCCTCGGGCACCGGCAACCCGCTCGGATCGGCGAAATACGTTGCCCCCAACCCCATCTGCCGAGCCGTGTCGTTCATCCTCCCCAGAAACACATCCTGACCCGGCCCATAGGCCTCGGCCAGCGTGTACGCCGCATCGCACCCCGAAGGCAGCATCAGCGCATACAACAACTGCCGAGTACTGAGCACCTCTCCCGCACCCAGCCCCGCCGTACTCCCGTCATTCCGCGAGCAATACGAAATCGCCTCGGCGGGAACGGTGACGGCCCGATCCAAACTATTCGCATTGATCACCACCATCGCCGTCATCACCTTCGCGATACTGGCGATCGGCACCGGCGTATTGGCTTCCCGAGACCACAACAACGTCCCAGTGAACCCATCCGCCAACGCCGCCCCCTGAGCCTGCACCCCCTCCGGCTCCCCATTCAGGAACGGCAACGAAATCTGTGGCGCGGCCCGCACCGGCGCAGCCCCCACCCCCTGACTCCCAGCCACCACCACAGCACCGACCACCACAGCTTGCAACACTCGGGCAAATGTCTGCATGGCGCCACATTCTGCCCCGCCACCCCCTCCACCAGCGGTATTTGGCCACCCGACGCCCCGATGGGTACGGCGGCGGCCACCCTGTCGCGTCGACGGCGAACTCCGCGGGCCTGTGGCAGCAATGACCCGCGAACGGCCGGTGCCCATACGGGCACCGGCCGTCCGTGTAGCGACTACAAGTTGCTCGGGTGTTTGAGCCCCGCCCAGCTCGGGTATTGGTGGTACTGCCAGCGTTGTCGCTGGTCAGTCACCCTTGTGCGCCCCCGGCAGGAATCGAACCTGCGACCTAGGGATTAGAAGTTCCTCCCCTCCAGACACTGTCCTGACCTGCATAGATGCATCTAACGGGCAAGTAAAACTGCAAAGTTCCTAGGTGAATCGAACCATCTCGGCTGATCTTGAAGATCAAGCGTATAGCAAGGTCGACGTCGATCAGGTGTATCGATACAGTGGTTTAGCGGGCGCACATCTTCGGAACGCATCCTCCGAGCTGCAGTCGGCTGGATTCGGCTGTGGGAGAACATAATCGATTGTACTGTGTGTCGTCGTGGGGACAGCAGCAACGTCTGGAATCTACGCTATGATCGGTGCCTTGGTCGGAGGCGGCGTGACGTTCGCTGCGAACTGGCTAACTGCGAGGGCCCAGCGCCTGCAGACAGCTGTTACTCGCGGCCAGGCGTTGAACGATCGCATGATTGCTGCGCATGTGGAGTATCTGATGCGGGTCGACGTCTTCTACGACCGCGCGACGGCTCTCCGGACAGCGCTCTGCGAAGGAAACGAAGACCAGAAGCCAATCCTGCGGTCAGCTTGCGAGGAAGCATGGATGTGCTTCATCAAGGCAAAAGGGCCCGCCACGATCGCAGGTCCTGCTGAGCTTGTGAAGCGGATGGACAGCCTTGACGCGGCCATCCTGCAGTATGCGGAGCATATCGACACCTGGTGGGCCGGCCACAGGCCGCAGCCAAAGGCTCAGTGCAACCTCGAAGCGAAGCAATATTCAGATGACCTCCGCAAGCGACGTGAACAGTATGTGATGGAGGCCCAACGGCAGTTCTATGGCGGGATAGCGCCAACTTCAGGTGCGTGAACACACACGAATGGCTCGGCTCTTCAAAGTGCGATACTGGTTCAATTCCAGTATCGCGCACCACAGTTCGACCAGATGAGGCCCGGTTTCCACCGGGCCTTTCTGCTGTTCTGACCTACTTGTGACCTGACCGCTGCCTACTCTTCTGCTTCGAAGATGCTTCCGCAGAGCCCGCAGGAGATCGATCCGGCCTCGTAGACGCTGCGGGAGACTCGGATCTTCCGGCCGCAATCGCACACTGCGGACAGGCCGTTGTTGTTGGACTTGCGACCGCCGCGTCGGCCCGGTTCGTGACGACGGTAGGCGACCAACGCGAACGCGAGCTCCTCCAGTTCGGCTCGATACAGCTCGCGGGTCTTGTCCGGCACAGTGGTGAGCGACCATCCGATCTTGTCGTGATGCTCCAGAGTGAGTCCGAGTTCTTCGCCGAGGGCGCGGAATCGCTCGTTGTGCCAGCGGCCTTGGCGGCTGGTGTCCTTGATCCCGCGCGTGACCGCGACGCCGTGAGCGGCCTCGTGGAGCAGAGTGCCGAGCACCCCGGCCCCGCCTCGCCGGAGTCCTTCGCCGCCGATGAATAGTTCGTGGAGTTCATATTCACCACGCACCCACCGATTCGGCGCGAAATGCCCCAGGGTGAGGTCACTGCCGATCGATCCCGAACCTACAGTCAGCACCACCTCAGGTACGTCCGGGTGGCGGGATCGGATAGCAGCCCAGGCGCGTTCCACTGCGGAGACGAGCAGGCCGGTGATGGTGTCGGAGTCGGTCATGATCTCCGGTTCCTTCCGAATGCTTGACACGTACGTGTCAACCAGCGGCCCAATGGTTTTGACACGTACGTGTCAATGGGAATGGGAACCTCGGAGAGCGTGGAAATCCCTGGGCGCGCGCCGCGCTCTCCGAGGGGCAGGCCCCGCGGCCTGCCCTCACCGCCTCCCCTGGGCAGCGCAGTAACTCCCGATTCCAGGGGACGCGCCGACCGAATTTCCCGTACCCGACAGGATGGTGATCGCCATGCCGCAGGCGGAAATTCGGTCGAGCGGGCGCGCGGACCCTGGAATCGCTGGAGGGGCGCTGCCCGTACACTGCGGCGCGTGCCCAGCGATTCCGAAACCGGTTCAGTCGCAGTGGCAGTGGGTTTCGCCGGGCTCGGAACCGCCACTGCTCACACCGGGCCGGACAACGTGTGCCGCAACTATCGCACCGGACACCACCACGCTGCCGGACGCAACCGCCTACCCGACCGCCGGTCATTTACCTTCGTCACACACCACTACCACGCACCCAACTTCACCGATTCTCACCCAATGCTACTTATCCTTCTTCTCTATTGAATTTTCTTGTTACTCACAGTTTCTCGCCTTCCCGCCCTCCTTCTTATCTTCTGCTTCATGCTCAGAGGACAGCAATAACGCACTGATGGGTGTTATTGCTGTCCTCTGAGCATGAAGCAGATCACCGCTGGTCAGAGGGTGGGACGGCGTGCGACTCGCCTGTACAACGACGAACACCGACGACCATCGTTTGTTGATCACATGTCGAGGTGTTCGTCGTTTTTCTGGTTTTCGAGCGCCGAGGACACCATCTCCTGCCGGTCCTCGACCATGGTTATGCCGTTCGGATTCCGCGGTGCTGCCCGGCATGTCGCAAGCTGGGAACGCTTTCGTCCCGGTATCCAGCCAGCCTTGGATTGCCCCGCTCCGTCTGTTCAGTGGGGTGGGAGCGCGTAATGCTACAGGTGCCGCCCCTCCAACGATTCCAGGGTCCGCGCGCCCACTCGACCGAATTTCCGCTCCCGCCATGGCGATTACCGTGCGGCCTGATACCGGAAATTCGGTCGGCGCGTCCCCTGGAATCGGGAGTTACTGCGGCACCTATGGCGGGCGATAAGCGGGCAGGCCGAGTCTGCCCGCCTCGTACGCGCACTCCCACCCCACAGCAGGTAGACCCCCTGCTACACGCCAGCATTCGGCGATCGGCTTCCCTTCAGGAACTCTGGTACTGTCTGCCGACATGCGAGCTTGCAGTCGGGGTGGGGATGCTCTCCGCGCACCAGGTATGTACAGATCATCGGCGAAGTTCCGAAGGGCAATCGGGATCACCGCCAGCCGAGCCTGGATCCGTCGGCTGGGCGGTGGCGGCCTATGACGATTCGAACGATGAACTTCGGAAATTTTCACGATGATTGGGATCCGGAACCGAGCCCAGCGCCGTCGAACCGACCGTCGATTCCTAAATCTCCCGAGCCTCTAAACACTGAAGACCTGTTGGCCGGAATCGCACAGTTTGCCGCCTACGCTCAAGCCATGTCTGAAGTCGTCAGCCAGGTAGAGCAGGCAGCCCCGCACGAGGTCAAGGGGAACGACCACTCTCGGATGGTCGAAGTCACGGTAGGCCGTTCCGGGGAAGTACGCACCGTGTTCATCAATGATGATTGGCAAGGTTACCTAAGCCCCGGCCAGCTCGGATCCGCCTTCTTGACCGCTTTCCAGCATGCCCGTGGACGCCTTGCCAATGCGATGATGAAAGCAGCAATCGCAAATGGCGCGGCGGGTAAGCTCGATAGAATCTCAATTGATGACTTTCAGCCGCTTCCGATACAGCCTGAGGCAATTTCCACCAGCTCTATCGCGAATGTTTCGCGCGTCTTAGACGATTCGCTTTCCGAAACAGAGCGACTATTGAACGAGAGCTCAGGCCTCGCAAAATTCACTGGCGAAGCACATCCAGACTCAGCGGATGTGCGCGTTCGGATAGTTCGGACTAGCGCCGAAATATTAGCGTGCGACATCGATACTTGGTGGGCAACGTCAGTACCAGCTTACTTGATTGCGAGTTCGATCAAGATGGCCTGCGATGAAGCGTCGAACCTGGCACGCACTTCCCAATCCTCCACGCGAGCGAAATCGACTCCGTCTATTGCCGAGGCGCTCGAAATACTGTCCTCACTAGCCGAATAATTCGTTTCAGGGGGTTCACTCTCTATGGCAAGGCCATCGGATCAACTAATCAAGGTCGCCATCAATGATCTTCGCGGAGAGTCCGGAATCTGGTCCCAAGAGTCCGGGACCATGCATGGCGTTTCTACAAAAATAGCAGGATTAAAGTTCAACCGAACCGAAGCTGGCCTTTTTCAAGGCATCGTTGGTAAACACGACGATATTGTGGATTTCTCGACGGACCGCACAAATGAGGGCGCTACCGAATTCAACAACATCTCGACAACACTCAAGGCCGCTGCCGACACCTATGAGACCGAAGAGCAGAACAACCGCGAGCAATTCGAAAATCTCTGGTAAACGCAACCCAATCATCTGAGGCCGGTAAATGGATTTCAATCTCGAAGAGTTCGAACGGATCGTGAAAAAGTTCGAAGAACTGATCCCTTCCCTCCAAAGTAAGTTGGACGACGTACCGTCGGTTGTCGCCAAGGCCACTGACCATTGGTACGTCACCGATGACATCGAGTCCTTCATCAAAATGGTCGGTAGGAAGATTGTTGAATTCGGCTCATGGCTACTGAGTACGATCAAAGACCTCCTTAAAGGAATTGCCGCGCCCGTATACATGGCTATGGCCGCATGGGATTGGTATGAGGTTCGCGGGACCGTGACTCAGTGTCAGGCCGATATCAACCCTGACCAATCCAAAGCACTGCGCGAGTGGAAGGGGCAGGCCGCCACGAACTACAAAACAACATCTACCACGCAGAAGGACGCGGCAAAGCGAGTTGGTGAAATCGCCGAAAAGACGGCCACGGCTCTAGCTGCATGTGCCGCGGGAGGCGCGGTATTCTATGCCGCAGTTCTCGCGTCGTTCGCAAAGGGAATCGAGGCGACAGCAGCGGCAATCGCGGCCCTTGGATCCGGAGTGTTCAGCTGGGCCGGTGTTTGTCTTGTCTTCGAAGAAGCGGTCAGTCAGCCTGTGACGATCTGGACTTTGGTCACGGGCCTCACAGCTCTGATCGGAGCTCAGGTGTCTCAGCTCGCGGCGATGCAGTCCGGCTTGACTGACAATTCAGCCTTCCCCGGAGGTAAATGGCCAGGTGCTAACACCGATTCATTCTCCGATGCCACCCGTTTCGATGGAACCGCCTCGTGGTCAGTGATCGGATAAGTGAAATGACAAGTCCAGCAGACTTCGTCGTGGGATTTAATGCCGACGTGGTACAGCAATCACGAGGACGAACCCTCCGAGTTCTACAATTTGGCAGCATTTTTCAGTTGCTTTGCGCGACCGCAGTCGGGGTGTTCGCCTTTGTACTGCTGTTCTTGTACTGGCCGGTTGGCATTGTCGCGCTTTCGACATTTGCAATTATCTTATGGGACGCTGTGCGCCGACTACGAAAGGTGCAAAATCTCCGGAAGGCTTGGCTCGATCACGGCGTTCCGTCGGTAGCAATGCGCCTGTCTGCCGCCGGGCTCGATATGAGTCTTGATGCACCCGCAGATCGCGTGTTTCTCCCTTGGTCGACAATTACAGGCTTCAGGCTGCATCAGTGGCTCGGTCAAGACATGCTTATCGTCGACTTGGCGAACGGTGTCGACGCCAACACGCCAGGAACTCAAGGGCTGAACCATCCCGATGTTCAGCGGGCGATGAAAAAGCCGATGCATGGCACCCGCGGACTGCACACCGCCTTAAAGGTTTTGGACCAGCCATCGACGGCGATTGACACAGCAGCAAGGCATTTCACCGCCGGTAGAGTCGGAATTGCACAGTCATCGCCGGGAATTGGCTCCCCCAGGTGAACCGGCCCCCTGGGACTTCCGGAATCCTGGGGGTATGCCATTCAGGGTTAGCGCTGTGCCGAGGTGTGCCAACGTGGCGATGACTGATTGTGGGACAACGGGTTCTGAGTAGGCTCGGGCTCACAACATGATCACCGCAAGGGCATGACCTACTGGCAGGTGGGTTCGGCGGTGCTCAGCTGACCATCGTGTGTTGTGGTTTGTCGGCCTCCGCCGTCCTCACCGCCGGTACCGGAATTCGGTGCCGCGCAGGTGATCCACGGTCGACCAAGGACTTCAGCATGACCACCAGATGCACGCTCACCGTCTTGTCCGTCCTACCGGTCCTCCTCTCCGCCGGGCAACCCACTGCGACTGCTACCGGACAACCTGACCAAGCGGAACTCCTGGCTGGTTGGGTTCCACCAGAATCGCGGAATGCGGTGGAAGTTCAAGGGCTGGTACAAGCCCGCTGGTTGACCGTCTTTGGTGCCGAAGGGGAACAGGCGAGTGCAGTTCCAGGTGCGGTCGGCGACGATGAGTGCTTCCAGCCCCAAGCTGATCAAAGGAATCTTGGGCGGCTCGTTGTCGAGTCGGGGCGGTCTAGGTACCCGCCATTCGCGTTCTTCGAGCCAGTCTGAGCCGGGGTCGAGTCGTACGGCCCAGGAGCGCTGAGCAGGGCTCAGTTGGGCGTATTCGGCGGGGCGGGTGTACCAGACCGGGCCGCCTCCTGCGTCGTAGACGCCTTGGCGGCTGAATACCAGCCCCCAGGGTTCGTAGCCTCGGTCGCGGATAAGGAACTTGAGGCCGTCGAATTTGGTTTCGGTCATGCAGACGGCGGGGTTGCCGCCAGAGAAAGTGACGAAAGCGGAGATGCTGCCTTGCCAAAGGATTGATTCGAGACGCGCTTTAGGGGGCATGGCGAGGATGTGGGCGGGAACGTCTTTGCTAGGAGGACGGCCTCGGGTGACGAAGTGCGTGAGGATCGGCGAAAGGTCGGGGTGGGCGACAGGTCGCAGCTTCCCGGCTGTAGCGGCCGGTGGTGCTGGGATCTCGGGTACCGACATGGTTGTCGTCACCGGTTATCTAGCGCAGCGTCGAACGATCACATACTGATCTTGACGCGTACACAGTGATGACGACAGGCCCGTTTCTAGATGGTTACTTTGAACACAGGCTCGGTCTGTGAGTTTGTGTCGTGAGCTGTCGAAATTCCGATCGGAATGCTGCCCTTGTGCCAATGAATGTCTGCCGCTATCGCCATCGCGTACGTGGCTCAAACTGAGTAGCCCGTCGGTGGCGCGTTTGGCAATGTAAGTGCGGGTGGCTACAACTTGTCGCCGAGGCGGGCTTTGCGGTGGGCGTCGCGGGCTCGGGTTTCGGCGGTGGCTCGGGCGTAGCGGCCGATCATCTGACGGGAGCGCCAGCCGGCCAGCATCATGAGGTCTTGTTCCTGGCCGCCGTTCGCGAGCCAGTTGTGGGCGAAGAAGTGGCGGAGCTGATGGGGGTGAAGGTGTTTGATGCCCGCGGCTTCAGCGCGTCGGGTCAGCATTCGGTAGATGCCCCAGCTGGTCATCTGGCCTCGTTTGCCGAGCCAGAGGGCAGGATTGTCGTTGGCGGCCTTGGGGTGGCGGGCTCGGATTCGAAGGTAGCGGCGGAGGGCTATGCGGGTTTTGTCGCCGAACGGTAGGACTCGCGGGCGACCGCCCTTGCCGACCACGAGGGCTGTGTTCTCTTGAAAGTCCAGGGCGTCGATGTCCAGTGCGGCGATCTCGCCGATGCGGGGGCCGATGTCGGCGAGGAGGCGGACGATCGCCGTGTCCCGGCGAGATTCGAAGTCGGTGCCCTCGCACTCAGTGAGTAGCTTGCGGAGGTCTTCGATCGGTGGGACCGGGATGGGCTTCTCGGGGACGTTCGGTGGGCTCATCTTGTCGAAGGGGTTGATGTCGAGGATGCCCTCAGACTCCAGGTAGCAACAGAACTGCTGGAGGCTGCGGTATTGGCGATGGGCGTACTCCGGGGTGATCGGCTTGCCGGTGCGGCGGTTGGTTCGGTTCAGCGTGTCGATGATGTAGGCGCCGATGTTGTCGCGGGTCAGGGCCTCGGCATCGGGTTCGATCGGAGGGGACTGGGCACGGAGGAAGTCGACGAAGTAGCCCACATCGCGGGAGTACGTGTCGATGGTGCCCTTTGACCGGTTGGCGCGCCGTAGTTCGGTGATGAAGTCCTCGAGAAGCTCGGGGATGGCGTCGAGATCCTGCCCCATCTCACGAGTCTAATCTTGTAAATCCCTTGGCGTTTGAGCGTTGTGGGGTATGGGTATTGGTGTAACTGCCAGCGTTTTCGCTGGTCAGTCACACTTTGCGCCCCCGGCAGGAATCGAACCTGCGACCTAGGGATTAGAAGGCCCTTGCTCTATCCAACTGAGCTACGGAGGCAGTGCGGGCATCGGCGGTGATGCGGGCTCCAAACACCTTGACCCAAATCGATCTCGGTGTCCAGCGGGTTGAGTATAGCGAGCGTCCAGGTTAGTAATGCTTCCTCGCTTAGCAACTGTTCGGCGCGTCGGGGCGGTTGTGCAGACCGGAGGACCGGAAACCCCAGGGGAGTCTGGATGGGCGCTCCGAACTACGCTGGGCGTATGTCGTCAGTGCAGGACCCGCCCGCAGGATCGGATGTTTCGGGGAATCGGTCGGGTTCGGGGGTGACGTTCGCTGCGGTCACGGCACTGGGTGGGGCGGCGGCCGCGTTGGTGGCGGCGCTGGTCGTGGCGTTGTCGGCGGCGCAGGCCTTGACCTTGCTGGGGATTCCCGATCCTGGTCCGCTGACCACGTACGGGCTGCCCGCGGTGCGCGCGGTGGCGGATTTCTCGGCGGCGCTGACCATCGGGTCGCTGCTGTTCGCGGCGTTCTTCGTGCCGCCGCAGGAGAGCGGAGTGCTGGACGTCGGAGGGTATCGGGCGCTGCGGCGGGCCGGGAACGCGGCGGTGGTGTGGGCCGGATCGGCGGCGCTGCTGGTGCCGTTGACGCTGTCGGACACCACCGGGCAACCGCTGCTGAACTCGCTGCGACCCGAGCAGGTGTGGCGCGCCGCCGACCAGGTCGAGGTCGCGGGGTCCTGGCGGTTCACCGTGTTCGTGGTGCTGGCGCTGGCCGTCGCGGCCCGGGTGGCGCTGCGCTGGGGCTGGACGCCGGTGCTGCTCCTGCTGTCGGTGCTCTCGCTGCTGCCGGTGGCGCTGACCGGGCATTCGTCCTCGGGCGGCGCCCACGACCTGGCCACCAACAGCCTGATCCTGCACCTGCTGTCGGCCTGCTTCTGGGTGGGCGGACTGTTCGCGGTGCTGGCCTACGCGCTGCGCGACGGCAAATACACGGCACTGGCCGTGCGCCGGTTCTCGATCGTGGCGACCGTCTCGTTCGTGGTGATCGCGATCAGCGGTGTGATCAACGCCCTGGTCCGGCTGCCCGTCTCGGAACTGCTCGGAACCACCTACGGCAAGCTCGTGCTCGCCAAGACCGCGGCGCTGATCCTGCTCGGCGTCATGGGCTACCTGCAGCGCCGCAACGCGATCCCGGACCTGGAGAAGGACCCGCAGGATCGCGGCGCGCTCATCCGCCTCGCCGGTGTCGAGGCGCTCATCTTCGCGGCCACCGTCGGTCTCGCCGTCGGCCTGGGCCGCACCCCGCCGCCGGACCAGCGGACCGTGCCGACCCCGACCGAGGTCGAGATCGGCTACAACCTGGCCGGCCCGCCGACCGTGGCGCGGCTGCTGTTCGACTGGCGCTTCGACCTGATCTTCGGCACCCTCGCCCTGGTCATGGCCGGGTTGTACCTGCGCGGCGTGCTGCGGCTGCGCAAGCGCGGCGACGACTGGCCGATCGGCCGGACCATCGCCTGGCTCGCGGGCTGCCTGACGCTGCTGCTCGCCACCAGCTCGGGCGTGGGCCGGTACGCGCCGGCCATGTTCAGCGTGCACATGGCCCAGCACATGATGCTGTCGATGCTGGCCCCGATCCTGTTCGCGCTGGGCGGTCCGGTGCTGCTGGCGCTGCGCGCGGTCCAGCCCGCCGGTCGGAATCAGCCGCCCGGCGTGCGCGAATGGATCCTGGCGGCCGTGCACAACCCGGTGTCGCGCTTCCTGACCCAGCCGGTCGTCGCCTCGGTACTGTTCGTCGGCGGCTTCTACGCCCTCTACCTGGGCGGCATCTTCGACAAGTACGTCGGCACGCACGGCGCCCACATTCTGATGAATGTGCACTTCCTGCTCAGCGGATACCTCTTCTACTGGGTGGTCATCGGGATCGATCCCAAGCCGCGCCCGGTGGAGCCGCTCACCAAGCTGGGCATGGTCTTCGGCTCGCTGCCGTTCCACGCCTTCTTCGGCATCGCGCTGATGAGCATGAACACCGTGATGGGCGGCTGGTTCTACCGCGGTCTGGGCCTGTCCTGGAACAAGGACCTGCTCGGCGATCAGCACACCGGCGGTAGCCTCGCCTGGGCCAGCGGTGAGGTGCCTCTGGTCGTGGTGATGCTGGCGCTGCTCATCCAGTGGTCGCGCAGCGACCAACGGCTGGCGAACCGGCTCGACCGCAAGGCCGAGCGTGACGACGACGCGGACCTGACCGCGCACAACGCCATGTACGCCGAGCTCGCTCGGCGCGACGGAGAGGTGCGCAAGTGAAGGATGTCGCCATGGCGACCCGGAAAGTGAAGCGGCTGTACAGATCCGACGTGCGTCAGGCCCGCCGGCTGCTGCGCGGGCACACCCGCAAGACGCCGGTCTTCCACACCGAGATCCTGGGCCCGCACGGCCCGGTCCCGGTGACGTTGAAACTCGAGCATCTCCAGCACGGCGGCACCTTCAAGGTGCGCGGCTGCCTCAACGCGCTGTTGCAGGCGCGCGGCGATCAGACCCAGGTGGTGCTGGCCTCGGCCGGCAATGCCGGGATCGCGGCGGCGCTGGCCAGCGCGGTGCGTGGAATGTCGTGCACGGTGGTGGTTCCGGAGTCGGCCTCGCACACCAAGGTGGCGGCCATGTGGTCGCACGGGGCCGAAGTGCTGTGGCACGGAACCACTTACGCCGAGGCGCACAAGTACGCCCGTCAGCTCGCCGCCGAGCGCGGCGCCATGCCGCTGCACGCCTACGACCTGCCCGAGATCGTGGCCGGGGCGGGCGTGGTCGGGCTGGAGATCGAGGAGCAGGTGCGCGGCAGACCGACGGTGCTGGCCGCGGTCGGCGGCGGTGGCCTGGTGGCCGGGGTCGCGGTGTCGCTGGGGCTGCGCGGCCGGGTGGTCGGGGTCGAGCCGGTGGGCGCGCCGACCCTGCACGCGGCGCTGGCGGCCGGGCACCCGGTGGATGTCGACGTGTCCAGCGTGACCTCGGATTCCTTGGGCGCGAACCGGATCGGCGAGATCGCCATGGAGGTGGCGCAGCGCTACGCGGTGCGATCGGCGCTGGTCACCGATGACGCGATCGTGATGGCCCGGGAGTACCTGTGGCGCGAGTTCCGGATCGTGGTGGAGCCCGCGGGCGCGACCGCGGTGGCCGCGATCCAGTGCGGGGCGTACGTGCCGGGCCCGGGGGAGCGGCCGGTAATCGTCTTGTGCGGGGCCAACACCGACCTGGCGACCCTGTAGTCCATCGCGAAAGTCATCCCCACCCCGTGAGTTGTCCACACTCGCCGAGGCGGGGTCTGCCCTCGTGCGTGCTCCCCGGCGAAGCTGGAAGCCGGACCGAACGCAGGGCTCGCGGCGACGGGCTCGAATCGACAAGGGGGAGCGCGATGTACGAGGCGAATACCGCGGTGATCGGCCGGGTCGTCACCCAACCGGTGCTGCGCGCGCTGCAGAACGGCGATCAGCTGCTGAGCTTCCGGATGGCCAGTACCGCCCGCCGCTACGATCAGGCCGCCGGGGACTGGGTGGACGGTGGCACGTTGTACCTCACCGTAAGCTGTTGGCGACGGGGGATCATCGAGGGAGTCGAAGCGTCGCTGCAGCGAGGTGACCCGGTCATCGCGTACGGGCAGCTGCGCTCGAACGAGTACACCACCCGAGACGGCGCGGAGCGCACCGACCTCGAGATGCGGGCCCTGGCAGTGGGTCCCGACCTGGGTCGTTGCACCGCCCCGGTGGTGCGCAAAACCTTCGCTCGACCCGACCGGACCGACCCCGTGGAACGGCCGTCCGCCGATGCGGACACTGCCGGAGAACCCGCTACTACACACAGTTAGGCTTGCCGATATGGCTGAGTTCATTTACCAGATGGTGAAGGTGCGAAAGGCGCATGGCGACAAGGTCGTGCTCGACAATGTGACCTTGAACTTCCTTCCCGGCGCGAAGATCGGTGTCGTCGGCCCGAACGGCGCGGGTAAGTCCAGTGTGCTGAAGATCATGGCGGGACTGGACCAGCCGAACAACGGTGATGCCTGGCTCGCGCCGGGCGCGACGGTCGGCATCCTCATGCAGGAGCCGCCGCTCAACGAAGAGAAGACCGTGCGTGGGAACGTCGAGGAGGGCCTCGGCGAGATCAAGGTGAAGCTGGACCGCTTCAACGAGATCGCCGAGCTCATGGCGACCGACTACTCCGATGAGCTGATGGAGGAGATGGGCAAGCTCCAGGAGGAGCTGGACCACGCCGACGCGTGGGATGTCGACTCCCAGCTCGAGCAGGCCATGGACGCGCTGCGCTGCCCGCCGCCGGACGAGCCGGTCACCAACCTCTCCGGTGGTGAGCGCCGTCGCGTCGCGTTGTGCAAGCTGCTGCTGAGCAAGCCCGACCTGCTGCTGCTCGACGAGCCCACCAACCACCTCGACGCCGAGTCGGTACTGTGGCTCGAGCAGTTCCTCGCCTCCTACCCGGGCGCCGTGCTGGCCGTCACCCACGACCGGTACTTCCTCGACAATGTCGCGGAGTGGATCCTCGAGCTGGACCGCGGCCGTACCTTCCCCTACGAGGGCAACTACTCCACCTACCTGGAGAAGAAGGCCGAGCGCCTCGAGGTGCAGGGCAAGAAGGACCAGAAGCTGCAGAAGCGCCTCAAGGAGGAGCTGGCGTGGGTCCGCTCCGGCGCCAAGGCGCGTCAGGCCAAGAACAAGGCGCGTCTGGGCCGGTACGAGGAAATGGCCGCCGAGGCCGAGAAGATGCGCAAGTTGGACTTCGAGGAGATCCAGATCCCGGCTGGTCCGCGCCTGGGCAATGTGGTCGTCGAGGTCGAGAACCTGGACAAGGGCTTCGGCGACCGCCAGCTCATCAAGGATCTGTCGTTCACCCTGCCGCGCAACGGCATCGTCGGCGTCATCGGCCCGAACGGTGTCGGTAAGTCGACGCTGTTCAAGACCATCGTCGGCCTGGAGAACGCGGACAGCGGCAATGTGCGCGTCGGCGACACGGTCAAGCTGAGCTACGTCGACCAGAACCGCGGCGGCATCGACCCGAAGAAGACGGTCTGGCAGGTCGTTTCCGACGGTCTGGACCACATCCAGGTCGGCCAGGTGGAAATGCCTTCCCGCGCTTATGTTTCGGCCTTCGGGTTCAAGGGCCCGGACCAGCAGAAGCCGGCCGGCGTGCTCTCCGGTGGTGAGCGCAACCGCCTGAACCTGGCGCTGACCCTCAAGCAGGGCGGCAACCTGATCCTGCTCGACGAGCCCACCAACGACCTCGACGTCGAGACCCTGAGCTCGCTCGAGAACGCGCTGGAGAACTTCGCGGGCTGCTCGGTGGTCATCTCCCACGACCGCTGGTTCCTGGACCGCACCTGCACGCACATCCTGGCGTGGGAGGGCACCGAGGACAACCCGGCCGCGTGGTTCTGGTTCGAGGGCAACTTCGAGGCCTACGAGGCCAACAAGATCGAGCGCCTCGGCCCGGAAGCGGCCCGTCCGCACCGGGTGACCCACCGCAAGCTCACCCGCGGATAAGCGCACCACCCCAACCGAATTCACCGCTCGCCCCCACCCGGAGATCCGGGTGGGGTAGCCGGACCGCGCCGTCATCGGCCGGCTACCGCAGGCTCGGGTCCCGATCCGGCCCGTGGGCGAGCGGTCGGTTGGTCACTTTTGCCTGGCTCGACGATGTTTGCTGGACGGTTTACGGTTCGCTGGATGGCGGGCGGTGGCCGCGGAAGTGAACGGTTATCGAACAGCGAACTCAGCGGTTTCGCATTCGCACTAGTGCGTGAAAACTGTTTTGGTGCAAGGTTTGTCGGAGACGACCTGGCGATATCGGGCGAACATCTCACTCATCGAACCGTCCGGTTTGTCGGTATTGTGGGACGCGGCGTGGCATTGACAGGAATCCGACCCGGTACCTGTCGTGTCCAGCTACTCTCGCATCGGCGTCACTTTGTTACGGAACCGAATCCGAGGAGTTGGCGAAATGACGGTCTCGTCCGAATTGTCCAGCAAGGCCTGGGCCGCGAGTTTGCCCAAGTCGCTGGGCGGCAACCTCGTGTCCCTCGAGGAGGCATATTTCCGTCACGTCGACGCCGGCGACGCGGACTGCGCCATTCCCGCGACCTCCACCCACATCTTCCGCTGCCACGTCGATCTGGCCGTGCAGCGCACCCCCGGCACCGCGAATGTCCATGTGTACCAGGCGGATGACGAGGCCGGGCTCGGCGTCGCCATCCAGTTGGTCACCGACGACATGCCACTGCTCGTCGAGTCCGTCACCGCTTTCCTGAGCCGTATCGGCGTCAGTGTCAGCGAGGTCGTGCACCCCATCTTCGAGGTCACCCGAGACGCCACGGGTCGCCTGGAGACCGCGGTGCCGCACGAGGTCGACGGCAATGGCGCGACCGGTCTGCGCGAATCCTGGATGCACGTGCAGTTGCACCCGGCCACCAGCCGCGCCCAGCTCGAGCGCATCGAGTCCGCGCTGCCCGACGTGCTCACCGACGTGCGCCGCGTCATCGAGGACACCGAGGCCATGCGCCAGGCCCACGAGCGGGTCGCCGGTGAACTCGACAGCGCCGCGGCCGCCGGTAGATCGGGCTTCCCGGCAACCGATCTCACCGAGTGCGCCGACCTGCTGCGCTGGCTGGCCGACGGCCATTTCACCGTGCTCGGCTATGCCCGCTACGAACGCAGCACCGTGGACGGCCAGGCCAAGTCGATCATCGTCCCGGAGACCAGCCTGGGCGTGCTGCGCCCCAATGTCGGCACCGACTTCCGCGTCCCGGACAACAGCGGTGACCAGCCGCTGCTCATGCTGACCCAGGGCCTGGTCCCGGCCACCGTGCACCGCGCGGTCTACCCGTACTTCGTCGGCGTCGCCGAGATGGACGAATCGGGTGCGGTCACCGGTGAACACCTGTTCATCGGTGTCTTCACCGTCACCGCCCTGCACGAGAACGTGCTCGACATCCCGATCATCCGCCGCCGGGTGAAGTCCATCATCGAATCCAGCGGCTTCGACCTGGACTCGTTCTCGGGCCAGGAGATGCTCGAGGTCATCCAGTCCTTCCCGCGCACGGAGCTGTTCTCCTCGCACGGCGACGCGCTGCGCCGCACCGCCAGCGCGGTGCTGAACGTCGGCATGCGCCGCCAGGTCCGCTTGTTCATGCGCCTGGACGGCTACGGCCGCTTCGTGGCCTGCATGGTGTACCTGCCACGTGACCGCTACACCACCCGCGTGCGCCTGGAGATGCAGGACATCCTGGTGCGCGAACTGGGCGGCGTCTCCATCGACTACTCGGCGCGGGTCTCCGAAAGCGACCTCGCCAGTGTGTATTTCACCGTCCGCCTGCCCGATCAGGGCACCGCGGTCGACACCACCGAGACCAATCGCCTGCGTATCCAGCACCTGCTGTCCGAGGCCAGCCGGACCTGGGACGACCACCTGCGTGACGAGGTGGCCACGTCGTCGGTGCTGGATCCGGCTGTGGCGCAGCGCTACGCGGAGTCCCTGCCGGAGAGCTACAAGGAGGACTTCGATCCCACCCGCGCCATGGCCGACATTCTGCGTCTGCAGGGTCTGGCCGAGGGCGGCATCGATCAACACCTGTACCGCTGGCCCGATTCCGCCCCGGGCTCATGGCGTTTCACGCTCTATGTCGGAGGTGGCGGCATCTCGCTGAGCCAGGTGCTGCCGTTGCTGCAGAGCCTCGGCGTCGAGGTGATCGACGAGCGCCCGCACCAGGTCGACGGTGACCACGGCCCGGAACAGTGGATCTACGACTTCGGCCTGCTGGCTCGCCCGGAACTGCTGCGCAGCGCCCTGGACCGCAACATGGACGCCGAGCTGGTGGAGTCCGTGGGCCGCCTCGATGTGCTCGACGCCCAGGTGCGCGGGATGCGCGAACGCTTCACCGAGGCGTTCGAGGCGCTCTGGTACGGCCGCGCCGAGGCCGACGGTCTCAATGAGCTGGTGCTGCGCGGCGGCCTGAACTGGCGTGCCGTCTCCATCCTGCGCGCGTACTCGAAGTACTTGCAGCAGGCCGGATTCCCGTACAGCCAGGCCGCGATCACCCGCGTGCTGCTGGCGTACCCGGAGGCGGCGAGCATGTTCGTCGACCTGTTCTCCGCGCTCTTCGATCCCGATTCGGCCAATGCCGAGCATGCCGCGGAGCTGGAGGCCGCGGTCCGCCGCCGGATCGACGACGTGGTGAGCATGGACGCCGACCGGATCCTGCGCGCCATCCTCGGCCTGATCCGAGCCACCTTGCGCACCAACTACTACGTCCTCGACGCCGAGGGCCGGCCGCGGGACTACCTGTCGTTCAAGGTGGAACCGCGCGAGATCACCGAATTGCCCAAGCCCCGTCCGCAATTCGAGATCTTCGTCTACTCGCCGCGGGTCGAGGGCGTGCACCTGCGCTTCGGGCCGGTGGCGCGCGGCGGTCTGCGCTGGTCGGACCGCCTGGAGGACTTCCGCACCGAGATCCTGGGCCTGGTCAAGGCACAGGCGGTGAAGAACGCGGTGATCGTGCCGGTCGGCGCGAAGGGTGGCTTCGTGGTGAAGCAGCCCCCGGCCGCCACCGCCGACCCCGTCGCCGACCGCCAGGCGCTGCAGGCCGAGGGCATCGCCTGCTACCGCACCTTCATCTCCGGCCTGCTCGACGTCACCGACAATGTCGATCGCGCGACCGGCGCGGTGCTGCCCCCGGCCCGGGTGCTGCGCCGCGACGCCGATGACACCTACCTGGTGGTCGCCGCCGACAAGGGCACCGCCACCTTCTCCGATATCGCCAATGACGTTGCCCAGCAGTACGGTTTCTGGCTCGGCGACGCCTTCGCCTCGGGCGGTTCGGTGGGCTACGACCACAAGGCCATGGGCATCACCGCCAAGGGCGCGTGGGAGAGCGTGAAACGGCATTTCGCCGAGATGGACATCGACACCCAGTCCGAGGACTTCACGGTGGTCGGGGTCGGCGACATGTCCGGGGACGTGTTCGGCAACGGCATGCTGCTCTCGCGGCACATCCGCCTGCTCGCGGCCTTCGACCACCGGCACATCTTCCTGGACCCGAATCCCGACGCCGCCACCTCGTTCGCCGAGCGCGAGCGCATGTTCGCCCTGCCGCGCTCGTCGTGGGCCGACTACGACAGGTTGCTGATCAGTACCGGCGGCGGCGTCTACGACCGCACGGTCAAGTCGATCCCGGTCAGCGAGCAGGTGCGTGAGGCTTTGGGCCTGGCCGCCGACATCACCTCGCTGTCCCCGCCGGAGATGATCCGCGCCATCCTGCTGTCCCCGGCCCAGCTGCTGTGGAACGGCGGCATCGGCACCTACATCAAGGCCTCCACGGAGACCAATGCCGAGGTGGGCGACAAGTCCAATGACGCGGTCCGGGTGAACGCGAACGCGCTGCGCGTCACTGTGATCGGCGAGGGCGGCAACCTGGGCGTCACCGCGCACGGCCGCATCGAGTTCTGCAAGCACGGCGGCAAGATGAACACCGACGCGCTCGACAACTCCGCCGGTGTGGACTGCTCCGACCACGAGGTCAATATCAAGGTCCTGCTCGACGGTGTGGTCTCGGCGGGCGAGCTGTCCCAGGCCGAACGCAATCCGCTGCTGGCGTCGATGACCGACGAGGTGTCGGCGCTCGTATTGCAGGACAACGTGTCCCAGAACTATCTGATGGGTATGTCCCGTGCCGAGGCCCCGCGCATGCTGAATGTGCACCAGCGGCTCATCGAGGATCTCGAGGACCGCCGCGGCCTGGACCGCGAGCTCGAGGCCCTGCCCGCGGACACGGAGCTGAAGCAGCGCATCGAGGAGGGTGCGGGCCTGACGTCGCCGGAACTGTCGAATCTGATGGCGCACGTGAAGCTCTCGCTCAAGGCCGACCTGCTGGCCAGCGACCTGCCCGATACCGCATACTTCGCGGCGCGGGTGTCGCAGTACTTCCCGACCCCGCTGCGCACCCGGTTCGGCACGGCCATCAAGCGGCACCGCCTGCGCCGCGAGATCACCAGCACCATGCTGGTGAACGAGGTGGTCGATCTGGGCGGCATCACCTATGCCTTCCGGCTGGGTGAGGAGATCGGGGCGTCGGCCTCCGACGCGGTGCGCGCCTTCACCGCCGCCACCCAGATCTTCGATCTGCACACGGTGTGGAAGACCATCCGCGACGCGGACGTCTCCACGGGGATGAAGGACGCGCTGGAGCTGGAGACCAAGCGCACCCTGGACCGGGCTTCGCGCTGGCTGCTCAACAACCGCCCACAGCCGGTCGCGGTGGGCGCGGAGATCCACCGCTACTCGCAGGGCGTGCGCACGCTCGCGCCGAAGGTGCCGAGCTGGCTGCGCGGACACCACATCGACACGCTCAACGAGCAGTCGCAGGCCATCGCCGAGCAAGGCGTGCCCGCCGAGCTGGCCACCACGGTGTTCGGGCTGCTGAACCAGTTCCCGCTGCTGGACGTGCTCGATATCGCCGACATCACCGATCGCGGCGGTGAGGAGGTGGGCGCGCTGTACTACGCGCTCAACGACCACCTGAAGATCGATTGGCTGTTGCAGGCGGTCAGTCACCTGGAACGCGGCGACCGCTGGCACGCGCTGGCCCGGCTCGCGCTGCGCGACGACATGTACGGGTCGCTGCGCTCGCTCACCCTCGATGTGCTCTCCGCCGGCGACCCGGAAGAGACCGCCGAGGAGAAGATTGCATACTGGGAGTCGAAGAATCAGTCCCGATTGGGCCGCGCACGCTCGGCCCTGTCGGAACTTTTCGAGTCCGGAACCCACGACCTGGCCACGCTGTCGGTTGCGGCGCGGCAGGTGCGCAGCATGGTGAGTGGGGTGGGTGCGCAATCGGAGGTACCGCGTTGACGATCGGTTCGCTGAACGACCTAGCAGCAGGCTCGGGTGTGACGGACACGGCCACACCCGGCCGCTTCCACACCCCGGTGGAGGTGCGCTGGTCGGATATGGACGCCTTCCAGCACATCAACCATGCCCGCATGGTGACCCTGCTGGAGGAAGCCCGGATTCCGTGGCTGTTCCTGGACGAGCGACCGACCGTCAAGCTGCGGGCCGGCTGTGTGCTGGCCGACCTGCGGGTGCAGTACAAGGGCCAGCTGCGCCACGAGGATTCGCCGCTGGACGTCTCCATGTGGATCGAGCGGCTGCGAGCCGTGGACTTCACCGTCGGCTACGAGGTGCGCGCCGCGGGCGCGGCCCCGGACTCCCCGCCGGCGGTGGTCGCGTCCACCCAGCTCGCCGCCTTCGACATCGACACCCAGCGCCTACGCCGCCTCACCACCGAGGAACGCGACTACCTGTCGCTGTGGCTGGCCGACTGACCCGAGAACCGTCTTGTCGGGACAGCTGACCCTGCACGTTCCGGATCCCGCGGAACGCGAGAACCTGGCCACCTTCCTCACCCACGCCGTCCGGCTCGACCCGGCCGCGGTCATCCGCCTGCGCCGGCGCGGGGACCGCTTCGTCTCCGCCTGGGCTGCCACCGGATTCGAGGCGCTGGCCGTACGCACCGTGGTCGCCGAACTCGGGATGGACGATGTGACCGTGAGCGCGGACGCCGTCCTCGCCGGGCTGCACGGGCCCGGCGCGAGCGCCGCGTTCGGGCTGGGCTTCGCCATGGATTCGGCCTGGCACGGGGCCCTGCCGCCGGAGAACGGGTTCGTCCACGTGGAGGATGTGCCCGCGCGCATGCTCGTGGAATTGGCCGAGCGCGGCGCGGAGGTCGCGCAGGAGCACGGTGGGAAGCACGGCCCGCCCGCCGCACTGCTGGATCAGACCGTGCTCACCGTCTCCAATGCCGGTGAGCGGGTGGAGGTGCCGATGCGAGTGGTGTTCGCGCTGGCCGCCATGGATTTCATTCCGCACGGCGGCGAGAAGACCGACTCCCGGCGCATCTCCGTCGACGAGATAGTGCGGGTCCGCGCGGCCCGCACCTGGCTGCGCCTGGACGCCCGCTACGGATCGGTGGCCCGCCGCCGCGGACCCGCCCTGCCGCTGCTGACGCACTGAGCCGCCCGGCGAGTTGCGAAAGATGATGTGTCCCATCGGCTGTTCGATGGGACACATCGCCGGTTCGATGGCCCGTGTCTCCGCTCGCCGCACTACGTTTGGCATATGACAGCTGTCGCGATCGAGACCGGGTGGGTCGACCTGAAGGTCGGAGACACCGTGATGAGCGCTTATGTGGCTCACCCCGCCGAGCCCGGCGCCTACCCGGGAGTCGTTGTCGGACACGAGATCTACGGCCTGCACGCCACCGCTAAGCAGGCCACCGAGCGCATCGCGGCCCTCGGCGCGGTCGCCATCCTGCCGGATCTGTTCCATCGCGAGGAGCCGCGCGCCGAGCTGGAGTTCGGGGGAGAGGGTCGCGAGCGCGGGCTGGAACTGCTGCGCACGCTGAGCCGTCCCGACGTGCTCTCGGACATCTCCGCCTGCCTGGACGAACTGCGCGGTCGGGAAGCCACCTCCCTGAACATGGTCGGCTTCAGCGCGGGCGGCCATGTCGCCTACTACGCCGCGACGCAACTCCCGCTGGCCGCCACCGCCGCCTTCTATCCCGGCTGGCTCACCAACACCGATATCCCGCTGTCCACCCCCGAGCCGACCATCGAGGCCACCCCCGGCATCACCGGCCGCATCCTGCTGTTCTTCGGCGGCCTGGACCCGCTGATCGACGCCGAGGCGCGTGACGAGCTCGAAGAAGCCTTGACGGCCAATGACATTCCGCACGAGATCGTGGTCTACGAGGACGCCCCGCACGGCTACGTCTACCCGGGCCGCGACTGGTACCGCGCCGAACTCGCCGAGGATTCCTGGACCCGCATCGCGGACCTGCTCGGTCGCTGAGTTCCCGAGTGGAGAGCTGAGGTTCCCGAGGGGAGATCAGTGCACGCCGAGCATCCGTAGCCCGGCGGTGACGACCGCGGCCGACAGGATCACCACGATCAGCGGCGCCCGCCGCCAGGCCAGCACGGCCGCGACCAGCACCCCGGCGGGCAGCGCCCACCCGAATTGACTTCCGCCCGAAGGCATCAGCGTGGTCACGGCCAGCGCCGTGAGCAGCACGACCGAGGCGATCTCGAGCAGTCGGATGGTGCGCGGCGAGATCCGGATGCGGCTGCGCAACAGCGGCCCGGCGAACCGGAACGCGAAGGTGCCCACGGCCAGTGCCATGGTGGCCAGCAACAGCGTCTTGGTCACCGGGCCGCGCTCACGGTCGCGTCAGCGGTGGCCTCGGCATCGTCGGTTCCGGCGCGGCGGGCGACCAGCAGGACCGCGCCCAGCGCGAGCAGCACGGGCAGACCCGCGCCGAGGAACGGCGTGGTCGCGGCCGCCACGGCCGCACCGGCCAATGCGGCGGTGCGCGTGAGGGAGTCGCGCAGGGCCGGGAGGACGAGGGAGAACAGCACCGCCGGGAAGACGGCGTCCAATCCGAAGATGTTCGGGTCGGGCACGACCGAGCCGAGGATCGCGCCGACGGCCGCGCCCAGCGGCCACGCGGCCAGAACAGTCAGTCCGCACAGCCAGTAGGCGGCGCGACGCCGGTCGCGGTCGGGCTGGGCCAACGCCATGGCGACCGATTCGTCGTTCATGACGTGGGTCCCGAGCAGTCGCCGCCAGCCGGTGCCGACCACATCGGGCACGGACAGCCCATAGGGCACGTGCCGCGCATTGACCAGTAGTCCGGCCAGCACCGCCGCGACCAGCCCGCCACCGGCGGTGAGGATGCCGATGAAGACGAATTCCGAGCCCCCGGCCACCACGGCCACGCTCAGGAGAACCGGCAGCCAGCCGGGTAGTCCCGAGGTCACCGCGGTAGCGCCGTAGGATACGCCGATCATGGCGACTGCCAGGCAGATCGCCGCGATTCCTGTGAGCACACCCCGATCGAGTGTTCGCCATGCCGAACGCATGTTTTCTATAATGAACACACCCGGCCGGGTTCGTCAAAGGGGCGTGCCGGAGGAAAGGGTGCGGCCGCCCGGGCCGGTACTGTGAACGCCACCATGACCCAGCAGCCCGACCGCTCCGCACCGGCGTCTCCCGCGGGGGGCGCGGCGTCCTCGCACGACGCGATCCCCCCGTCTCCGCAGGAGACGATCGCCGCCGCGCTGCGCCGGGAGCGCGCCCGTTCCGGGCTCTCGCTGACCGAGGTCGCCAAGCGGGCCGGGATCGCGAAATCCACGCTGTCCCAGCTGGAATCGGGCGCGGGCAATCCGAGCATCGAAACCCTGTGGGCGCTCTGCATCGCGCTCGACATCCAGTTCTCGCGGCTGCTGGATCCGCCGACGCCGCAGGTGCAGGTGATTCGCGCGGGCGAGGGCCCGGTGCTCGCCTCGGCCCACTCGGAGTACCGGACCACGCTGCTCGCGGCCTCCCCGCCCGCAGCGCGCCGTGACGTATATCGCGTCACCGCCGAGCCCGGCCATCCTCGCGACTCGGCCCCGCACTCGCGCGGCGTCGTCGAACACATCGTGCTGTGCGCCGGTCGCGCCAAGGTCGGTCCCGCGGAGGATCCGGTCGAGCTCGAACCGGGTGACTACATCTGCTACCCCGGCGATATGCCGCACGTCTTCGAAGCCCTCGAACCGGGCACCTGGGCGCTGCTCGTCAGCGAATACAGCTGATTCTCGAATAACCCTGCGCCGCAGGGTTTTCACCGCACCGCCAGCCACCAGGCGGACAGCAGATGCACCGCCGCCAGCCCGACGCAGGTGGCGGCCATCGGCCAATTGCGCCGCCCCGCACCGATGATCGCGTCCCCGATCTGGGCGAGCCCGGCCACCACCAGAACCGGTGCGAGTCCGTCGCGCGCCCCGACCGCGAGCAGGATCAGCACCACGACGCTCAGCGGCACCGCCCGGGCTCCATATCCGTAGGCGAAAAACCTTGTCCCCGCGTTGATCCGGCCGCCGTCCGGCATCGCGAGGGCGGGCCGCGCCATGCCCACCACGCTGGAGATTCCGGAGATCAAGGCGACCGCTCCATTGGCGATGGCGATTCCCGTGTACGCGTCCATGTCGTTCACTCCAATAATCATTCACACTCTGAATGGTTCGAGCAGAAGTATCATCGGACCCGTGAACGATGTCAAGAAGTCGACCGGGCTCCCGAAGACCGTCGCGTTCCGCCTCGGCACCGTCGGCGCGGTGGTCGCCGACCGCTTCGCCGCACGCATCGAACCGCTCGACCTCAAGCCCAAACACGCGGGCCTGATGACCGCGCTGAGCCACGGCGAAGCCGCCTCGCAGCAGGAGTTGGCGGGCCGGCTCGGCGTCGCGCCGAGTCTGGTGGTGGCGCTGGCCGATCACCTGGAACGGCTGGGCGCGATCGAACGCGTGCGGGATCCCGCGGATCGCCGACGGCAGGTGCTCACGCTCACCGAACAGGGACATGCCCTGCTCGCGGCATGTGAGGAGGCCGCGCGGGAGCTCGACGCGGAGCTCACCGCCGGACTGCGGCCCCACGAGCGCACGGCATTACAGCGTGCGCTCGGCGTACTGGCCGCCGACGCCGGGCTGCCGACGGGCGAGTGACGGCTAGGCCGCGCCCTCGCCCAAGTACTGCAACCACGTCGGGTCCAGTTCGGAGCTGGCCGACAGCAGCCGCCAGTGCGGGCCCTTGGGCGCGACCATCGGATGGTGCAGGGCCCAGCCCAGTTCACTCAGCAGCTTGTCCGCTTTGCGGTGATTGCAGGGCGCGCAGGACGCCACGCAGTTCTCCCACGAATGGGCTCCGCCGCGGCTGCGCGGAATGACGTGATCGATGGTCTCGGCCTTGCCGCCGCAATAGGCGCAGCGATAGCGGTCGCGATGCATGAGGGCGGCGCGGGTCATGGGTACCCGTGCCCGGTACGGAACGCGCACGTAGTTGCGTAGTCGGATGACCGAGGGGAGCGACACCGAGGTCCCGGCGGAATGCACGACCGGACCTTCCGGATTGTCGTGCACGGTATCGGCCTTGTCGCAGATCAGCAGCACGATGGCGCGGCGCGCGGACAGGGCGGTGAGTGGCTCGTACGTGGCGTTGAGCAGCAGCACGCGGCGTTTGGCCCAGGAGGGGACGGGTGCTGCGGTGGGTGGATGATGCGAGTGTTCGCGGTGGTCGCCCGGATGGGCGGGCTCGGGATGAGCGCCCGGATGATGCTCGGCATGAGAATGTTCGGACAGTAAGTGCAGCGGAGTAGCCCCCGACCCACGATTGTGGACATCGGCGGGCTGGAGTTGTCGATGCGTCCGCGCCTCACGGGCGCCGTGCCGCTGCTTCATGGGCCATACCCCGGTTTCGTATTCGTCCGATTGTGTGGTATCTCGGCAGACTGCCACCCAGTTGACCATGGAACGGCGCACAATGCCATCTCTTTCGACACATTGTCAGACACATTCGGATGAACACCGCGTGACAATCGCCCGGACCGGGGTTTCCGGGCGTTGACAGGGGATTTTCCGGTAGCTGGACGGTGCGGATTCCGACCCGGGCGGGGTGCGGGCCGGACCGGACACGGCAGAATGGGGGCGTGACTTCGGGCGAGCAGACTCAGATTTCCTTCTTCGAGGCCGTGGGCGGCCAGGCGACGTTCCACCGGATCGTGGCCGCCTTCTACCGCGAGGTGGCGGAGGACGAGGTGCTGCGGCCGTTGTACCCGGAGGAGGACCTCGGCCCCGCCGAGCGTCGGTTGCGGATGTTCCTGGAGCAGTACTGGGGTGGCCCGCGCACCTACTCCGACGAGCGTGGCCACCCGCGGCTGCGGATGCGGCACCACCCGTTCAAGGTCGGTCCGATCGAGCGGGATGCCTGGCTGCGGGCCATGCGCATCGCGGTGGCGGAGATCGAGCCGGAGGTGCTCGACGACGCGCATCGCAAGCAGTTGCTCGACTACTTCGAGATGGCCGCCAATTCGCTCATGAACTCGCCCTTCTGATTTCGCGCCGCAGAAGTCGCAGCTTCCCGCGGGGATTCCGGTCGGTCGTGGCTGTCCGCTGATCATTTGCTGAAACTGGACAAGTCCTTCCGACGGACCCGCGAAAGCCGCTGTGCTTTGGCACCATTACCGCTGTGACGGACAATCTCGCCGAAAACCCCTGGTGGCGATCGGCCGTGTTCTACCAGGTGTATCCCCGTTCCTTCGCGGACTCCGACGGCGACGGTGTGGGCGATCTAGGCGGATTGCGGGACAAGCTGGGCTATTTGGAGCTGCTCGGCGTGGACGCCCTGTGGATCTGCCCGGTGATGCGCTCGCCCATGGCCGACGGCGGTTACGACGTGTCCGACCCACGCGACATCGACCCGCTGTTCGGCGGTCCGGCCGCCCTGGACGAGGTCATCGCCGAGGCGCACGACCGGCGCATGCGGGTGACCATGGACCTGGTCCCGAATCACACCAGCGATCAGCACCGGTGGTTCCAGGCGGCGCTGGCGGCCGGGCCGGGCAGTCCGGAGCGGGCGCGCTACTGGTTCCGGGACGGCCGCGGCCCGGATGGCGCACTGCCGCCGAACAATTGGCCGAGCATCTTCGGCGGCCCGGCCTGGACCCGGGTGTGTGAACCCGACGGCAGACCCGGGCAGTGGTACCTGCACATCTTCGCGCCCGAGCAGCCGGACCTGAACTGGGAAAACCAGGAGGTCGCAACCGATTTCGAGCAGACCTTGCGGTTCTGGCTGGATCGCGGCGTGGACGGTTTCCGCCTCGATGTCGCGCACGGCATGGCCAAACCCCCGGGCCTGCCGGACATGGAGCGCATCGACACCCGCATGCTGCACCTCGAGGACGACGATCCGCGGTTCAACAATGCCGGGGTACACGAGATCCACCGTCGGGTGCGCAAGGTGATGGACGAGTATCCGCACGCGGTCGCCATCGGCGAGGTGTGGGTCAACGACAACGCCCGCTTCGGTGAGTACGTGCGCGCCGACGAACTGCACCTGGCCTTCAACTTCCGCCTCGCCCAGACGCCCTTCGACCCGGACCACATCCGTACGGCCGTGGACAATTCGCTGCACGCGGTGGCGGGCGTCGGCGCGACGCCGACCTGGACGCTGTCCAATCACGACATCGAACGCGAGGTCACCCGCTACGGTGACGGCCCGGTCGGGCAGGCCCGGGCGCGGGCCATGATCATGCTCGAGCTGGCGCTGCCGGGTGCCGTATTCGTCTACAACGGAGCCGAATTGGGCCTGGCCAATGTGGACGATCTGCCGGAGTCGGCGCTGCGCGACCCCACCTGGGAGCGGTCCGGTCACACCGTGCGCGGGCGCGACGGCTGCCGGGTGCCGCTGCCGTGGGAGGGCGCGCGGCCGCCGTTCGGGTTCACGGCGGGTGAGCCGTGGTTGCCGATGCCGCGGGAGTGGGCGGGACTGAGCGTGGAGCGGCAACTGGAACGGCTGGATTCCATGCTGTCGCTGTACCGGATGGCGATCGAATTGCGGGCCGTCCGTCCGGAATTCGCCGGGTCGGGTTTCGAGTGGTTCGGGAGCCCGCCGGGCTGTCTGGCGTTCCGGCGCGAGGGCGGGCTGTTGTGCGTGCTCAATGCCACCGACTCGCCGATTCCGCTGCCGGCGGGGGAGGTGTTGCTGACCAGCGCGCCGCTGGCCGATCGCAAACTTCCGGCGAACTCGACGGCCTGGTTGGTCTGATCGGCGAGGTTCCGGCCGGTCCGAAAGGTGAATGTCACGACACGGCCGCACTAACCCTTACCGGTCGTAGTAGTCGTGGCGCGATCGACTACCGTTGGCCCGTGAGCATTCTCCAGACAGTGCTGATCTACGTCGGCATCCCGGTCGCGATCTATCTGGCGATCGCCGGATTGTCGTTCCTCGGCAAGCCGCTGCCCGGCGAGAAGCCGGAACACTACGAACTCGGTGCGAAGTGGACCCAGCCTCCGGTGCTGTGGAGCGCGACCGACGAGGTGACCGGCTCCGGCCACCACGACACTGCTGATTCGCATGGACATCATGCGGCTATCGAGACCGCCAACGCGGAGCTGATCGGAGGCCGGGCAAGTGGCAAGTTCTAATTGGCCCGCGGTGAACGAGGCCGACCTACCCCACGGTTACGCCCTCACCTCCAGCGGACGCGTCTCCGGCGTGCACGAGGCCGGCGACGTCTTCAAGGAAGCGCCGTTCAGCGACCGTGAGCGGCTGCTCATGGACAATGCCCTCACCGACGCCACCCGCGCCACCAAGGTGCGCTTCAACGTCTACATCGGCGACCTGGGCGCCGACTCCGCCGCCGGCGTGGACGCGCTGTTCCCGGCCACCCCGGAGGCCGCCCGCTCGGTCCTGATCGCGGTGGACCCGAACACCAGCTCCGTCGAGGTCCGCTCCGGCCACGAGATCGCCGAGCGCGCCAACGACCGCGTCTGCCAGCTCGGCGCGACCGCCGCCACCAGCTCCTTCCGTCAGGGTGAGCTGATCGACGGCCTGGTCTCCGCGGTGCGCGTGATGGCCGCCGCCATCGGCCGCGTCTAGCCGGTTCCGATCTGACGACGGACGCCCGGGGCTCGAGCCCCGGGCGTCCTTTCGTGTCGGCCGGGGCGTCATGGGGGAGTTCGCTCTCAGCAGATCGATGCGCGACGGCCGGGCCAGGCACTTTACGCTCGGTGTATGTCCGAGCATCCGCGCCTGAAGGCGCTTCCCGGTGGTCTGGATCGAGCGGGCCGGTCGGTACGCCCCACACCATCACCCGCGCCCGCCCGCGAGCGCGCGGACCGGGAACCCCTGTGGCGCGAGGCGCTCGGCGAGCGCTTGCGCTCGCTGCGGCTGGACCTCGGCGAGAAGCTCACCGAAACCGCTGGGCGAGCCGGTATCTCACCGCAGTACCTCTCCGAGATCGAACGCGGCCGCAAGGAACCCTCGAGCGAGATGATCGCCGCCCTCGCCGGCGCCCTCGGCATCAGCGTCGGCGGACTCACCCGCCAGGTCGCCGAGGAACTCCTGCGCACCCGCCTGACCCCCACCGCGCCGCCCGCGGTGCCGCACCGCTACGCCGGTCAGGTCATGCTGTCGCTGGCCGCCTGACCCGCGCGCCGGATCCGCATCGCGCCCGCGTCGACATGTCGACGCGGGCGCTCGGATTTCAACGGGGGCCGAGGAGTTGGTCGGCGAGGCCGTAGTCGATGGCGGTTGCGGCGGTGAAGACGCGGTCGCGGTCGGTGTCGCGGCGGAGGGTTTCCGGGGTTTGGCCGGTGTGGGTGGTGAGGATGGCTTCGATCTGGGCGCGCATGCGGACGATTTCGTCGGCTTGCAGGATGAGGTCGGGGATGGTGCCCTGGCCTCGGATCGCGGGCTGGTGCAGGACGATTCGGGAATGGGGGAGGACGTTGCGGCGGCCTTTCGCGCCACCGGCGAGCAGGACCGCGCCGACGGCGATGGCCTGGCCGACGCAGGTGGTGACGACGGGCGACGAGATGTGCTGCATGGTGTCGTAGATGGCGAGCATGGCGGGCAGTTCGCCGCCCTCGCAATTGATGTAGAGGTTGATGTCCTGCCCGGGGCTCTCCGCGTCCAGGTGCAGGAGTTGGGCGATGAGGGCGTTGGCGACGCCGGAGTCGATGGGGGTGCCGAGGTAGACGATGCGCTCGCTGAGCAGATGCGAGTAGACGTCCATGATCCGTTCGCCGCGCGGGTCGCGGGTGATGACGTTCGGAATCGTGTAGGTGCTCATGCCGAGATCCCCAGTTTCTGTCGCGCGGGGACCACCTGGTGGAAGGAGTCCACGATGTGGTCGATGAAGCCGTAGTCGCGGGCCTGTTCCGCGGTGAACCAGCGGTCGTGGAGCGAGTCCTCGAAGATCTGGTCGTAGGGCTGGCCGGTGTCCTCGGCGATCAGGCCGAGCACGGTCTGCACCGTGTAGCGCAGGTCGTCGGCCTGGACTTCCACCTCGACGGCGCTGCCGCCGATGCCCGCCGAGCCCTGATGCATGAGGATGCGGGCGTGCGGCAGGGCGTAGCGGTGGCCGGGGGTCCCGGCGGAGAGCAGGAATTGCCCGGCGCTGCAGGACAATCCGAGCGCGAGGGTGGAGACCGGGCAGGGCACCAGGCGCATCACGTCGCGGATGGCGAGCATGGCGGGCACCGAACCGCCGGGCGAGTGGATCCACAGCGAGATCGGCGCCTCCGGGTCCTCCGCGGCCAGCGTCAGCAGCTGGGTCATGAGCAACGTGCCGTTGTCGTCGTCGAGCCCGCCGTCCAGCACCAGGACTCGCCGGGCGAAGAGCTGTTCCCTGGTGCTCCAGTTGAACATCGGAGTCTTGTTGTCTGCCATGCCTTCACGGTGCCGCAGCCCAGCCCGCGAAGTCCTGCCACGCTGCCGTGAGCAGATCCGCTCACAGCAGCGTTCACCGGGCGACGACAAAAAGAAGCGGCCCCCTTCCGGAAGTTCCGAGAGGGGGCCGTTGTCGAAATATCTTGCCGGGCAGTGCTTTCTAGCCGCGATCGAAGGCGCGGGCGCGCAGCGAGCGTTCGATGCCCGCCTTGCCCTCGACCACCAGGCGGCGCAGCGCCGGCGGGTGGTCGCCGCCGAGGAACTTGTCGGCCACGGCGACGGCTTCCTCGCTGACGGCCCAGTGCGGGTAGAGGCCGACCACGACGGTCTGGGCGACCTCGCTGGACCGGCGGTCCCACACCCCGGCGATATCGGCGAAGTAGCGCTCCACGTACGGGCTGAGCAGCTCGGACTGGCCCGCGGGCGCGAAGCCCGCGACGATGGCGCGCGCGGTGATGTTGGCCACCGTGTCGTCACCCATGACGGTGTCCCACGCCGATTCCTTGACCGCCGCCTGCGGGCGGGCGGTGGAGGCGGCGGCGGCCTGCCGGCGGCCCGCGGCGGTGTCGTCGCGGGCGAGTTCGGAGTCGATGACCGGGGTTTCGATGCCGTCGGAGTCGATCGCTCCGGCGGCGGCCAGCGCCTGGGTGATCCGCCAGCGCAGGTCGGTGTCGACGGTCAGGCCCGGCAGGTCCACGCCCTCCGGGTCGCCCGCGCGCAGCTGGCGCAGCACCTGGATGTGCTGTTCGGACAGCAGCGCTCCGGTGAGCGCGTTGACGAACGCCAGCTGGTGGTCCGAGCCCGCACCGGCGGCGCGGGCCAGTTCCAGCAGCCGGTCGGCGTAGGCGGCCCAGCCCTCGGTGCGCGCCCACTCCGGGTCGGCGTAGGCGCTGAGCGCGGTGCTCGCCTGCATGAGAAGCCGCTGCACGACGCCGATCTCGGTTTCCGCGCCGACGCCGCGCTGCACCAGCGCCACGAAGTCGCGCGCCTTCATCTCGGCCTGGCGGGTCATCTCCCAGGCCGCGGACCAGGCCAGGGTGCGGGGCAGCGGTTCGGCGATGTCGGCGATGCGCGCCACCACGGTGTCGAGCGAGTCGGCGTCGAGGCGGACCGAGCAGTAGGTGAGGTCGTCGTCGTTGACCAGCACCAGTTTGCCGCGGCCGACGCCGATCAGCTCGGGCACGTCGGTGCGGTCGGCGGCGTCCACGTCGAGCTCGACGCGCTTGGTGCGCACCAGCTTTCCGTCCTGGTCGTCGTAGATGCCGATGGCGAGCCGGTGCACGCGCCGTTCACCCGCGCCGGGCTCGGCGCCGTCCTGCACGACCGCGAAGGAGGTGAAGTTGCCGTCCGCGTCCACGGTGAAGTCGGGGCGCAGGATGTTGAGGCCGGTGGTCTTGAGCCACTGCGCGCCCCAGTCGGACAGGTCGCGGCCCGACGCCTTCTCCAGCGCTCCCACCAGATCGTCGAAAGTGGCGTTGCCGTAGGCGTGTTCGGTGAAGTAGTCGCGCAGGCCGGCCAGGAACGGCTCCTCGCCGACGTAGGCCACCAGCTGCTTGAGCACGGAAGCGCCCTTGGCGTAGGTGATTCCGTCGAAGTTGACCTCGACGGCGGCCAGGTCCGGGATGTCGGCGGCGATCGGGTGGGTCGAGGGCAGCTGGTCCTGCCGGTACGCCCACGACTTCTCGACATTGGCGAAAGTGGTCCAGGCGTTGGTGTATTCGGTCGCGCCGACCTGGCACAGCACCGACGCGAAGGTGGCGAACGACTCGTTCAGCCACAGGTCGTCCCACCACTTCATGGTGACCAGGTCGCCGAACCACATGTGCGCCATCTCGTGCAGCACGGTCTCGCAGCGGCGCTCGTAGGACGCGCGGGTCACCTTGGACCGGAAGACGTAGTCCTCGAGGAAGGTGACGGCGCCGGCGTTCTCCATGGCGCCCGCGTTGAATTCGGGCACGAACAGCTGGTCGTACTTGCCGAAGGCGTAGGGCACACCGAAGTTGGCGTGGTAGAAGCCGAAGCCCTGCTTGGTCTCGGTGAAGAGCCGCTCGTGGTCCATGAACGCGGCCAGCGAGGCGCGGCAGTAGATGCCGAGCGGGATCTCGCCGTGCGAATCCTGGTAGGAGTCGGTCCATTTCGCGTACGGCCCGGCGATGAGCGCGACCAGGTAGGTGCTCATGCGCGGGGTGGTGGCGAAGGTGTGGCGGACGACGGCGCCGAGCCGGTGGGTGTCGGCGACGGCCCCGTTGGAGATGACCTCCCAGTCCTCGGGCGCGGTCACGACCATGTCGTAGGTGGCCTTGAGGTCGGGCTGGTCGAAGCAGGCGAACATGCGCTTGCAGTCGGCGGTCTCGAACTGCGAGTACAGGTAGATCTTGTCGTCGGTGGGGTCGACGAAACGGTGCAGGCCCTCACCGGTGTTGGAGTACTCGCCGTCGGCCTCGATCACCAGTTCGTTGGTCGCGGCCAGGCCGGGCAGGGTGAGGCCCTGCTCCTCGTCGTAGCCGCTCACGTCCAGGTCGACGCCGTTGAGCACGGCCGAGCGCAGGCCCGCGCCCACGAAGTCGATGAAGGTCTGCGCACCCGGCGTCGCGGTGAAGGTCACCGTCGCCTTCGAGTGGAACGTCTCACTGCGAGGCGCGTCGGCGCTGGTGGGCTGGCCGGTGAGGTCCAGCTCGACCTTGTAGTTCTCCACCTGGACCGTGGCGGCGCGTTCGATGGCCTGCTCGCGGGTGAGATTCGGTGCGGACAAGGAGGCTCCTTAGCTCTCGGAGAACTGTGCGGCAGTAGCCAGCTTGCCATGCCCGGGGTCGGGCGGTTGGGCGTGTCCGATGCGACGACGGCCACCCACTAGGCTGGGCGGCGGCAGCTATCGCCCAGCACGAGGAGGACCGTTGAAGCACATCCACGCCGGTAAGGTGCGCGACCTGTACGAGGACGGCGATTCGCTGATCCTGGTCGCATCCGACCGGGTGTCGGTGTACGACGTGGTGCTGCCGACCCCGATCCCGGACAAGGGCGCGCTGCTCACCCAGCTGTCGAACTGGTGGTTCGGCTTCTTCTCCGATGTGCCCAACCACATTCTGTCCACCACCGACGTGCCCGCCGAGTTCGCGGGCCGCGGCGTGCGCGTCAAGCCGCTGAAGATGGTGAAGGTGGAGTGCATCGCGCGCGGCTACCTGACCGGCGGCGGCCTGGCCGAGTACAACCGCACCGGCACCGTGTCCGGCATCGCGCTGCCGCCGGGCCTGCGCGACGGCGACAAGCTGCCCGAACCCATCTTCACCCCCACCACCAAGGCCGACGAGGGCCACGACGAGCCGATCAGCTTCGCAGACGTGGTGAACCAGGAGGGCAAGGAGGTCGCCGAGAAGCTGCGCGACCTGACCCTCGAGATGTACTCGCGCGGCGCGGACCACGCCGCCGCCAATGGTGTCATCATCGCCGACACGAAGATCGAACTCGGCTGGGACGGTGACGTTCTCACCGTCGGCGACGAGGTCCTGACCTCGGACTCCTCCCGCTTCTGGCCCGCCGACGACTACGAGCCGGGCCGCCCGCAGAAGTCGTTCGACAAGCAGTTCGTGCGCGACTGGTCCACCTCCACCGGGTGGAACAAGGAGTACCCGGGCCCCGAGATTCCGGCCGACATCATCGACGTGACCCGCCAGAAGTACAAGCAGGCCTACGAACTCATCACCGGCAACCCCTGGACCGGCGTCTAGGCCGGAACCGCCTCGGCGGCAAGGAAGTTCGTGACGAACTCGTCGGCCCGGCGCTCCAGTTCGGCGTACTGGGCCACGCGTTCGGCGCCGACGGTGGCCGGGTCGAAGAGCAGTCGCCCGCCGGCGTCGAGCCGCTGACGGCGTTCCTCGGCGTCGGGCAGCAGGCCGACGGTGGAGTGGGAGAAGCCGCAGTAGTAGGCGATTCCCATATTGAGCTGGCCCTCCAGCGACTGCTGGAGGAAGTCCACCAGCGGATCGCCCGCGGCCATCCCGGCCAGGCCGAGCCACAGGATGCGCTTGCCCGCCAGGCGAGGCTTGCTGCGGCCGTAGGCGAATCCGTAGTTCCACACGCGGTCGATCCAGCCCTTGAGCAGCGCGGGCACGCTCGCCCAGTAGACGGGGAAGACCGCGATCACCACGTCGGCGGCGAGGATGCGGTCCATGTGCTCGTGGACCTCGGGGGAGTAGATCTTCTCGCGATCGCCCCAGTCCGGTTGGTCGGCCTCGATCATGCGGGGATCGAAGCCCTCGGCCCGCAGATCCAGTAGGTCGACGCGGTAGCCGTCGGTCTCCAGCCGGGCGACCGCGCGGGCGGCCAGATGTGCGGTGAGGGAATCGGATCGGTGGTGGGCGACCACGACCAGGGCGGTGCGGGTGTGCCGGTCGAGCATGTCGTGCGACAAGGGATTCCTCCTGGATCGGGGCGGTTGTTCCTGCTGTGAACCCAGTACACCCGCCCCGGCGTAGACGATCCATGGGTGGAACGCTCCTTCCGATAGGAATTCGTCTACCCTCGGTCGAGTGGATCCTCTGAGCAAACTGCTGAGCGGCATTCGAGCCGAAGGCTCGGTGGTCACGCACGCGGTCATGCCCGCGCCGTGGACGATTCGATTCGCCGACCGCGCGCCGCTGACGATGGTCACCGTGATGCGGGGCGGCGGCACGCTCCTGCTGCCCGGTGGTGCCACCTGGCGGCTCGAGGCCGGGGACACGGCGCTGGTGCGCGGCCCGGGCGAATTCCGGCTCGTATCAGGTGATCTCGATGCCCACACGGCCCGGGGATCGAATCGTGCTCCCGCGCCGACCGAATACGAGATCTCCTGCTTCACCAGCGATTCCGAATGCTCGGTCGAGGAACTCGGCGGAATCCACTGGGGCAGTGACGCCGAAGCCACCGCACTGATCGTCGGGGCCTACCGCGCCACCTTCCGCCGCCACGAGCGCCTGTTGCGTACGCTCCCACCGGTATTGGTGGTCCGCGAGGACGCCGACTCCTGCGACTGGCTCGAATCGGCCGCCGTGTCCGCCGTCGCGCAGAGCGCGGGCTCGCAGGCCATGATGGACCGGCTGCTCGACTGGAGCCTGGTCTGCACCCTGCGCACCTGGTTCGACCGGGCCGGATCCGAGGCCCCCACCTGGTTCCGCGGCCTGGCCGATCCGGTCGTCGCGCCCGCGCTGCACGCCATTCACACCGTGCCCGGGACGTCGTGGACCGTGGCCGCGCTGGCCGCCGAAGCCGGTGTCTCCCGGGCGCTGTTCGCCAAACGGTTCAGCGCCGTCATGGGGCAGCCGCCGCTGGCCTATCTCACCGAATCACGGATGGACGAGGCCGAGGAACTGCTCACCGACACCGACCTGACCATCGCCACCATCGCCCGATCCGTCGGCTACGCCGATCCGTTCGGGTTCTCGGCCGCCTTCAAACGCCACCGCGGCGTCAGCCCGACCGCCTTCCGGACCGCCGCCGCCTGAGGTGGCGTGTCAGCCGCGGCGCAGGCCGGCGGCCCGAATCGTGAGGTAGTCGCGTTCGGGCAGGCTGGTGGTCCGGCGGGCGGCGGCGGTGTAGGCCGCGATGGCTTCCTCTGGGTCTCCGGCCATTTCGTACAGATGGCCGCGCACCGCGTCGAGACGATGATTGCCCGCCAGCGACTCCGTGAGGGTGTCGGTCAGGTCCAGTCCGGCCTGCGGACCGTGCACCATGGCCGTGGCGACGGCCCGGTTCAAAGTGACCATGGGGTTCGGGGACTGGCGTTCGAGGGCGTTGTACAGCAGGAGGATTCGCGGCCAGTCGGTGTCCTCGGGCCGCAGCGCCTGGGCGTGCAGGGCGGCGATGGCGGCCTGGATCTGATACGGGCCGATCAACCCGCTCCGCACCGCGGCGGTCGCCAATCGCACGCCCTCGATGAGCATTTCGCGGTCCCACAGTCCGCGATCCTGGTCGGCGAGCGGGACCAGTTCGCCGTGCTCCCCGGTCCGGGCGGCGCGCCGGGCATCGGTGAGCAGCATGAGGGCCAGCAGGCCGGTGACCTCGGGATTGTCCGGCAGCACCCGGTTCAGCGCCCGTGCCAGGCGAATGGCCTCACTCGACAAGTCGCCGCGGCGCAGTCGCTCACCGCCGCTGGTGTGGCCCTCGGTGAAGATCAGGTACAGCACCCTCAGCACGCTGTCGAGGCGCGTATTCCATTCCCCGCGTTGACCGTTCGACTCCGCAGGCAGGGCGAAGGGGCGGTCCTCCTCCGCGATGCGCTTCTTGGCGCGGGTGATCCGTTGCGCCATGGTGCGTTCCGGCAGCAGGAAGGCCCGGGCGATCTCCTCGGTGGTGAGTCCGCCGACCGCGCGCAGGGTCAGGGCGATCGCGCTCGCGGGCGACAGTGCGGGATGACAGCACAGGAAGAACAGGGTGAGCGTGTCGTCCCGGTCCTCGGCGAGCTGGTCGAGTCCGGTCTCCGACAGCGCCGCGATCACCGCGTCGGCCGGATCGGGTGTGGCCGTGCCCAGGCGTTCCGGGTCGCGGATCGCGTCGGCGGTCTCGCGGTTGCGTCGGGCGGAGTCGGCGCGGATGGCGTCGACCATGCGACGCGCACCGACCTGGATGAGCCAGCCGCGCGGATTGTCGGGCAGGCCGTCGGCGGGCCACTGGGTGGCGGCGGCGAGCAGGGCTTCCTGGAGGGCGTCCTCGGCGGCGTCGAAATCGCCGTAGCGGCGGACGAGCGCGCCGAGGACCTGCGGGGCGAGTTCGCGCAGCAGGTCCTCGATCGCGGTGTGCGGCATCAGAGTTCGGCGGCGGGGGCGCACATGATCTGACGGACCTCGATGTACTCGCCGATCGGCTTGCCGCCGGGGCCGGGCGCGGCCGAGGCCTGCGCGGCGATCTCGACGGCCCGGTCGGGGGTGTCGACATCGATGATCCAGTACCCGGCCAGGAGTTCCTTGGTCTCGGGGAACGGGCCGTCGGTGACGACCGGCGCGGACCGCCCGTCGGAACTGACGGTGATCGCCTGACCCGGGTCGGCGAGGCCCTGGGCTTCGACCAGTTCGCCGGACTTGGCCAGCTCCTCGCCCAGGGTGCGCTGGAAGTCGATGTGCGCCTGGATCTCCTCGGGCGCCCACTGGTGGATCGGGGTGTCGCAGAAGGCGGCGGGGGTGTAGGTCTTGATCAGCATGTACTTCATGGTCGGCTCCTTCGTCGGTGCGCCGCGGTGGCGCTCTCGCATACAGGTCGAAGCCCCGCACGCCGGATCGACGTATCGCGCAGCCCAATGTGTGTGACGGTGGTCACAGTGCGGCCGGGTCGACGGCCCGGCCGCTCAGGATCAGCTCCTTGATCTTGTCGCTGACATCCCACACGTTCACGTTCATCCCGGCCAGCACTCGATTGTTCGGATCGAGCCAGTACGCCACGAACTCGCGTCCGGCCAGATCGCCGCGCACCACCACGCGCGCCTGCTGCTCGGGGGAGACGTAGCCGGTGTACTCCATCCCCAGGTCGTACTGATCGGTGAAGAAGTACGGCAGCCGGTCGTACACGGCGGGCCTGCCGAGCATGGTCAGGGCCGCCACGGCGGGCTGATTGAGCGCGTTCGCCCAGTGCTCCACCCGGATTCGCCGACCCAGTACCGGATGCCGCTGATCGGCGATATCGCCGACCGCGACGATATCGGGGTCCGAGGTGGCCAGACTCTCGTCGACCAGGACGCCGCCATCGACGGCCAGTCCGGCATCGGCGGCCAGCTCGATATTGGGTCGCGCACCCACCGCGACCAGCACCGCGTCCGCCTCGACGCGGGTGCCGTCGTCCAGGAGCACACCGGTCGCGCGGCCGTCGGCGGTGGTGATCTCGCTGACCTTCACGTCCGTGCGCAGATCCACGCCGTGCGCGCGGTGCAGGCCCGCGAACACCTCGCCCATCTCGGTGCCGAGCGCGGCCCGCAACGGGACCGAGTCCGCTTCCAGCACAGTCACTTCCACGCCCGCCGCCCGCGCGGCCGCCGTCACCTCGAGTCCGATCCAGCCCGCACCGATCACCGCCAGCCGCTGGACCTCGCCGAACATGGCCAGCAGGGCGTCGGAGTCCTCGATGGTGCGCAGCACGTGCACGCCCCGCACGTCCGTCCCGGGCATGCGCAGCATGCGCGGGCGCGACCCGGTGGCCAGCGCCAGTTTGTCGTAGGGCAGCGTCGTACCGTCCGGCAGCGCAACGGTTTTGGCGCCGCGGTCCAGTCCGGTCACGGTGGTGCCGGGCATCAGCTCGATGTGATGGTCGCGGTACCACTGCGACGGGTCCACGGTGAAGTCGGACAGCGACTTCTTGCCCAGCAGATGCTCCTTGGACAGCGGCGGACGCTCGTACGGCAGATGCTCCTCGGCGCTGACCAGGGTCACCGCGCCGTCGAAGTCATTGGCCCGCAAGGCTTCCGCGAGCTTCGCCGCGGCGAGCCCGCCTCCCGCGATGACGAACCTGGAACTGGTCATACGAAACCTCCCTGCTCACGCGGCCGGGATCGCTGCACCGGATATGGCCGTTCTCCCGGCGAGGCCGATATTTCGACCCTAAACCCGGGTGAGTCGGGCGGAGCGGAAATATCGGCAACGATCCGAGTTGTTGCGTTAGAGGAACGGTCGTGTGTCGGCCGTCGACTGTGAAAGGACTTCCTTGTGAGCGACACCAAAAAGGACCGGGTCGACTTCTGGTTCGATCCGATGTGCCCCTGGTGCTGGATCACCTCCCGCTGGATCCTCGAGGTCGAGCAGGTCCGCGATATCGACGTCAACTTCCATGTCATGAGCCTGGGCGTGCTCAACGACGGCCGCGAGGGCCTGCCGCCCGAGTACGTGGAGCTGCTGCGCACCGCGTGGGGCCCGGTCCGGGTCGCCATCGCCGCCGCCCGCGACCACGGTGACAAGGTGCTGGCGCCGCTGTACACCGCCATGGGCACGCGCTTCCACAACCGTCGCGCCGAGTACGAGCAGGACGGGCCGCGCGCCGACCTGATCGAGGTCATCATCGCCGAGTCGCTGGCCGAGGTCGGGCTGCCGGCCGAGCTGGCCGCCGCGGCCACCTCCGTCGAATACGACGAAGAGCTGAAGGCCTCGCACCACGCGGGCATGGACAAGGTCGGCCAGGATGTCGGCACGCCGACCATCCACATCAACGGCGTGGCCTTCTTCGGCCCGGTGCTCTCGCGGATTCCGCGCGGTGAGGTGGCGGGCAAGGTGTGGGACGGTGCGGTCGCGCTGGCCTCCTACCCGCACTTCTTCGAGCTGAAGCGGACCCGCACCGAGGACCCGGCCTTCGACTGAGTCCCAGCGCTTTCGGCGATAGAGACGCAGATCGGGCGGGGTCCGTGGAACGGACCCCGCCCGATTCGGGTGATCAGTGCGGCCGGTACTCGTGGTACGTGGCGGTCTCGCCGTACTGGGGTGGCGGGCCGCCGTACGGCTGCGGTTGGCCGTAGGGTCCGGCCACCGGGGGCCGCTGCGGGGCGTCGGGACGCCAGAACATCTTGCCGTGGCGGCTGCGATCGCGCAGCGCCCACATGCGCCAGGTCAGCACCGGGTGGCTGGCCATGGCATTGGTCATCCAGACGAAGAAGCCCTTCTCCCGCGGCGCGCGGTCGGCCATCTCGTCGAAACTGACCAGATTGTTCAGGTACTTGCCCGCCGCCAGCGTCTGCATGGCCGTCGGCGCGCCCTGCGGGCGGTTGCAGAAGCCGTGATTGTCGGCCGTGTACTCCTGCGAGCGGATCAGCGAACTGCCCAGGATCGGCAGGAACGGGGCGAGGAACATGCCCAGCTGCCGCCAGTACGAGACGTGGCCGGCCGCGATGTGCCCGACCTCGTGGCCGATGATGAAGGCCAGCGCCTCGGGATTGCGTGCCGCGCCGCTGATCTCGAACAGGTCGCTGTAGACGACCACGTAGCGGCGGAAGCCGTGCCCGGAGGCGAAGGCGTTGATCTGGCCGTTGCCGGTGACCACGTAGGCGTCCGGGACCTGGGTCATGCCGAAGCGGGCCGCCGCCTCCTGCACCATGCGGAAGCCGTCGGGGAACTGGGTCGGCGACATCTTCACGCCGTTCACCCGCTGCGCGGCGTAGTTCATACCGCGGCCGAGGTAGACCAGCAGCGGCGCGAACGCCAGGACCAGCACGATCTGGTTGGAGCTACCCGACACCAGTGCGAGTAGCGCCACCAGGTACGCCAGCACGGTGGCGATGATCACGATCACCAGCAGCGGGATCTCCCAGCTGTGCCGCGCGGGCATCCCGAACGGGGACAGGCCGCGGCTGCCGGTCTGCACCACCGGCGGGGGCGGCGGCGAATACGGTTGCTGCGGAGCCCATCCCGGCGGGCCCACCCGCGGATCCCAGCCGGACATGCCGGTGACGGGATTCCACGCGGGCTGGGCGCCGGCGGGCTGTGCGGTGGGGTAGGAAGTCGTCGGCTGGGGCTGTTCGCCGCTCGGCGGCTGCCCCGGATCGCCGTCAGCGGATTGCCCCCCGTAGGCGTTCGGCGTGGATGAACTGTCGTCGGACGTCATGCCTGGATAGTACGTTCGCGCGCGTCGGCGGGTCGTGCTCGCCACGAGTGGCTCACACCTCGTATTCCGCCGGTGACAGCCCCCTGCGCGGGCGGTCGCGCGGGGGCTGACAGAATCGCAGCCATGCGCGTATACCTGGGTGCCGACCATGCCGGCTTCGAACTGAAGAACCACGTCAAGGCCCACCTGGAGGGCCAGGGCCACGACGTCGTCGACTGCGGCGCGCTGGAATACGATGCCCTCGACGACTATCCGGCCTTCTGCATCGAGGCGGCCCGCCGCGTCGTCGCCGAGCCCGGCTCGCTGGGCTTCGTCTTCGGTGGCTCCGGCAACGGCGAGCAGATCGCCGCCAACAAGGTGCCCGGCGCGCGTTGCGCCCTCGGCTGGAGCGTGGAGACCGCGCAGCTCGCCCGCCAGCACAACAACGCCCAGCTGCTCGGTATCGGCGGCCGCATGCACTCCACCGAGGAAGCCCTCGCCATCGTCGACGCCTTCATGACCACCGAGTGGTCGGACGAGCCGCGCCACCAGCGCCGCATCGACATCCTCGCCGAGTACGAGAAGACCGGCGTCGCCCCCGCGCTGCCGAACTGACCTGTGCCGGAAGGCCATACGCTGCACCGCCTGGCGAAGCTGCACGACCAGCGCTTCGCCGGCGGTCAGGTCCGAGTCTCGAGCCCCCAGGGCCGCTTCGCCGACGGCGCGGCTCTCATCGACGGCCGCGTCCTCACCCGCGCCGAAGCGTGGGGCAAACACCTGCTCCACCACTACGATTCGGGCGTCACCCTGCACGTCCATTTGGGTTTGTACGGCAAATTCACCGAATCCGCCGTGCCCATGGACGCTCCCGTCGGCGAGGTCCGCATGCGCCTGATCGGCGCGGGCCGTTCCGGTGAAGCGCACGGCACCGACCTGCGCGGCCCCGCCGCCTGCGAAATCCTGCACGACCCGGAGGTGGCCGCCCTCACCGCCCGCCTCGGCCCCGACCCGCTGCGCCGCGACGCCGACCCCGACCGGGCGTTCGCGCGAATCCAGCGCTCCCAGCGCCCCCTCGGCGCCCTCCTCATGGACCAGAAGGTCCTGGCCGGAGTGGGCAACGTGTACCGCGCGGAAGTGTTGTTCCGCCACAACATCTCACCGCACCGGCCCGGAAAGTCCCTGAGCCGCACCGAATGGGACGCGCTCTGGTCCGACCTGGTTGAGCTCATGAAGGTCGGCGTCCGCCGCGGCTTCATGCACGTCGTGCGCCCCGAACACGACGACGGCGCACCCTCCTACGCCGCGGACCGCCCCCGCACCTACGTCTACCGCCGACTCGGTGAACCCTGCCGCCTCTGCGGCTCCACCGTCGTCCACGCGGTGATGGAAGGCCGCAACCTCTTCTGGTGCCCCACCTGCCAGGCCGCCTGAACGCCTGCGTGAGTCAGTCGAGCAGCTCGTCCAGGTACTTGCCGGGGTTCTCGAGGAACGTGCGCGTCACGCGATAGTGCTCGGTGTCCTCGTACTCGACGAGTTCATAGCCGTCCGCACCGATCTGATAGATCCAGGCATCCGGATAGGACATCAGGATCGGGGAGTGCGTCGCGATCAGGAACTGCGATCGCGCCCGCACGAGTTCGTGCATCCGGGCCATCATCGCCAGCTGACGGCTCGGCGACAACGCGGCTTCCGGCTCGTCCAGCACATAGAATCCGTGTCCGCCGAACCGGTGCATCATCAGCGCGAAGAACGCCTCACCATGGGACTGCTCGTGCAACGACAGTCCGCCGTAGGAATCGATCACCCGCCGTCCGAGGCCCTCGCGATCCAGATCCTCGATATTCGTGGCGACATTGAAGAAGCTCTCCGCGCGCAGGAAGAACCCGTCCCGAGGCCGCTCCACCGCCTTCACCAACCGCAGATACTCGTGCAACTCCGAGTGCGATCCACGGGTCGAGAAGTTGAAATTCTTCGTACCGCCTTCAGGATTGAATCCCCAGGTGGCGGCGACCGCCTCCAGCAACGTCGACTTCCCGCTCCCGTTCTCACCCACGATGAACGTCACCCGCGGATGCAACTCCAACTCCGACAACCCGCTCACCACCGGCAGCGAGAACGGGTAATCGTCGAAGGACGGCACACTCCGCCGGTCGAGAACAGCCCGCCTGACGTATGCGCTCATACGGTCAGTCTGCCCAAGGACCTGCCGTGTTAGCTATCCGGGATCAAAGCCATCGTGGCCTCGTACACGAGCTGGTTCTCCGGGATGCTCGTCCCACAATGCCTTGTCGAGAATCGGGACGCGATTGATGGTCAACTCGATGGCGCCCTCCACATATCGAGGATTCGAAGGGATGAAGTCGACCTCGTCCAGTGGCACGAACGCGCCGCCGGAGTCTTTCAGATAAGAGCCCACGCTGATCAATTCAGCCGTCTTTCCGTCTCCAGTCCGTTGTGTCTCGACTCTGGTCGCGCGAAACGCAACGTATCGAGTGCCTTCCGGCTCCGGCCAGTGAATTATGTTGGGCGACATGCTCAGAACGAGACGGCGGCTGCTGAGGCTGGTCGCCGGAACGACCTTGGTGGCCGCGGTGTCGGCCTGCACGAACCCGCCGGCGGAGCCCGCGCCTGCCCAAGCGGTCCGGCACGACCTCGAGCCCCTGACATCCCGGTGGCCCCGCCCTCGCGCAACCCGTGTCCGCGACCTGGGCCGCGGGCGTCATGGGTATGGAGACCACGCCCTCGCGGATCGATGTCCCCGGTCCGTCGGACTACTGGCTCCAGGCCATCATCACCCTCGACCCCGCTGTGGCCGAATCTCTTCGCACGCGAACCGCCATTGACGCACCCGTCCCGGCTGCGGCGAATCCGGTTCCCGGGCTCCGCGTGCAGCTCGCACCATCGCTGCCCGGCGGCGAATTCCGGACGAGTCCTGAGCTCGATGCGGAGTTCGTCACTCCCGAGTTCAAAACCCGTGCCTACCTTCAAGTTTCAGGAAGTGTGCTGGTGCTTGCCGCCTACACCTCATGATCGGCGACGATGCTCACGCACCGGGGAGGGATTGCGGCAGGTCGAAGGCCGGGAGGACCGTGTTCTCGAATCGGGTCATGGCGCTGATGCGGTCGCCGGCGAGGGTGAGGACGAACAGGCCGGATCCGTGGGTGCCGAGGGAGGGGTGGCGGTAGACCGCGAAGGCCGGTTGGCCGTTGGCTCGGGTCGGCGACAGGTCGAATCGCTGTGCCGAGCCGAAGATGAGGGCGAGGAAGCGGGCCACGTGGTCTCGTCCCCGGTACTCCAGCGGAATCGGGGGCATCGACATGAAGACGTCGTCGGTCAGCAGCGCGACCAGGGCGTCGATGTCGGCGGATGCGTAGGCGCTGACGAACTTCGCCACGATCGCGTCCTCGGCGGGTGAGTCGGCGGCGGGCGGCCGCGGGTCGGTGGTCGGCGGCAGGCGGTGCTGCATTCCGGCCCGCGCGCGTTTGAGGGCGCTCTTGACCGATTCGACTGTCGTGTCGAGCATGTCGGCCACCTCGTTCGCGTGGAAGCCGAGGACGTCGCGCAGGATGAGGACGGCGAGCTGACGCGGCGGCAGGATCTGCAGGGCGGTCACGAAAGCCAGGGAAATGGATTCGGTCTGCTCGTAGCGTGCCTCCGGACCGAGCGGCACGCTGATCGCGCCGTCCAACAGGGCATCGGGATAAGGCTCGAGCCAGTGGATTTCGCCGAGCCCACTGGGTTCCGGCAGATCGATTCCCTGGACATCCCACTGCTTCGCGGGACGCCGGCGCGCGGAGCGCAGCACATCGAGGCACCGATTGGTGGCGATCCGGTACAGCCAGGTGCGAATCGACGCGCGCCCATCGAACCGTTCGAGCCCGCGCCACGCCGCAAGCATCGTGTCCTGCAAAGCGTCCTCGGCATCCTGGAACGACCCGAGCATCCGATAACAGTGCACCTGCAGCTCGCGACGATGCGGCTCGGTCAGCGCCCGGAACGCCTCCCCGTCCCCGGCCCGCGCCCTCGACAGCAGGTCCGTTCGCACCGAATCCACTCCCGCCACCTCATTCCGTGTAGGCAATTCCATCCTGTACGGACGTCGGCCGGTGCGCGAAAGGGGCGGCCGCGCAGCGCCTCCTTCGCCAACGCCCCAACGTCCACACCTGTGACAACCGACAACATTGTCCGAGGAGCAGGAAATGGGAAAGATCATCATCAGCTCGAACATCACCCTCGACGGAGTGGTCCAGGACCCGGACGGCGAGGAAGGCTTCGAGCACGGCGGCTGGTTCCACCAATCCGTGGGACGCGAGGACCTCGAAGCCTGGGCCGCCCGCGAAACGCAGGAGCTGCGGAGTGTCGATGCGCTCCTGCTGGGCAGACGGACCGGTGAATGGTTCGAATCCCGGCTGCGACCCAGCGGCGTCGCGGCCGCCCGCGTGAGCCCCGAGTGGGCCGACCGAATGAGCAGTCTCCCCAAGCACATCGTGTCGTCTACCCCCGAACCGCCCCGCTGGAACAACACCACGATCCTCACCGGCGACGCGGCACAGGAGATTTCGGAGCTGAAGCGCACGGTGACCGGCGAAATCCTGGTCTACGGCAGCTACCAGCTCGTCCGCACCCTGCTGGAACACGACCTGGCCGACGAACTCCGCCTGGTCGTCTTCCCGATCGTGCTCGGAACCGGCCTGCGCATCTTCGACAAGCCCGGCGACAAGAAGCCGCTACACCTGGCCGACACCCGAAAGCTGGGTACCGGCCTGGCATTCCACACCTACCAGTTCGCCCGATCCTAGGAAACGGCCGGACTGCGGCGTTTGAGGAGTTGGGTGAGGGCGAGGGTGAGGAGGGTGGCGGTGGCGAGGATGTAGATATCGCCGGGGAGGTGTTGCCACCAGCGCCAGTGGAGCTCTTGGTGTCTGCCGTTGGGGACTATGCCTGGGCCGATGAGGAAGAAGAGGGCGAAGGTGGCGATGAGGGCGTAGGTGGCGGGGGCTGGGCGGGTGGTGGTCCAGGCGATGGCCGCGACCAGGGCGGGGGCCGCCCAGACCCAGTGGTGGGTCCAGGACACCGGGGAGATCAGGAGGAGAACGGCGGCGTTCACCAGGAGGGTGGCGACCGTGAGGACCGTCATGGGGGCGGGGGTGGGGACGCCCGCTTCGGCGGCGTCCCTGCGCTCGATTCCGGTCAGGTGGTGCATGAGGTACGCGCCCGCCGCGACCACCAGCAGGGCGAGGCTCAGCCAGACCACGGTGGCGGCGGGGGACGACAGGCCCAGGAGGCGGAAGACCATGCCCTTGAGGGACTGGTTGCCGACGTAGTCGGGGGAGCCGATGCGGTTGGTGTCGATGACGGCGTGGAACCAGTAGTCGCGGGATTCCGTGGGGAGCACGACGAATCCGGCGGCCACGGCGCCCACAGCGGTGCCGGTCGCGGTGGCGGCGGCCTTCCAGTCACGGCGAATCACGAAGAAGAGGATGAACGCGGCGGGCGTCAGTTTGGTGACCGCGGCGATGCCGATCAGGACGCCGCGGGGCCACCGGGGCTTCTCCGTGAGGCAGTCCAGCGCGACGGCGGCCATCAGGACCAGGTTGATCTGGCCGAACCACAAGGTGGTTCGAACCGGTTCGACGGCCAGCATCAGCACCACGGCGGACACCGTGAGGGTCAGTTTGAGGCGGGAGTCCAGGTCGGGGCGGACGCGGGACATGACCAGCCAGAGGGTGACGCCGAGACAGGCCAGCGAGCTGGCGGTCACCAGGAGTTCGGCCAGCCAGAGCGGGACGATCGCCAGCGGGATCATCAGGACCGCGGCCGACGGCGGATAGGTGAACGGCAGGTCGGTGTGGCCGGCGACGGGAAGGGTCGGGCCGTAGAGGGTGCCGTGCTCGAGCCAGCCGCGGGTGTCGATGCGATACACCTGCAGGTCGAGGAAACCGTGCATGGCGGAGATGATCGCCGTGATCGCCAGCGTCAGCAGAATCCCGATCACGATCGGAATGCGAGGCAGGCCCGCGCGGCCGTCAGACTTGAGAGTGCGCAGCAAGCTCTGTTGCCCCGCCCGCGTAGTGATCATCAGGGAGAGGGTAACCCTTTCAAGGTTCGGGCAAAGATGTCCGGATTGCGTTGGGGGAGTGGTTAATCGACGGCAAATCCGTCGATGGGTGTTCGGCCTCCCCAGTGCGCCAACCGGCTGCCCGGACGCGCGAACCAGGTCGCGTAGAAGAGGAACGATACGGCCGCCAGTGAGCCCAGCACCAACGCCCCCGCGACGATCGGATACGCGGCCATGGTGTTGGCTAGGAACCGGTAGGCCAGCAACAATCCGGCGAGTACCGCCGCGCCGAGCGACACCATGCGGACACGCGGATGTTCCCACCCGCGTTCGGGATCGCGCAGCGCCGACTCCACGGTCATGCACAGCACCGCGCCCGCCACCAGATCACTGCCGTAGTGGTATCCGAATCCGAGCGTCGCCAGCAGCGTGCACACCAGCCAGAACGTGCCCGCCCAGCGCAGCCACCGCGGCCCGCGGCGGGAGTGGATGAACAGCGCGGTCGCCCACGCGGTGTGCATGGACGGCATGCAGTTGCGGGCCGTCTCCGAGTCGAACAGCATCGGCTGCGGATCGGTGGTGAACGCCGGCCACACCTGCGGCCAGTCCCCGATCTCCAGCCCGTGCCCGAGCGGCCCGTACGCGAACACCGGCCCGACCACCGGGAACAGCACGTACCCGAGCGGCCCGATCACGCCCAGCAGCAAGAACGTTCGCACCAGGTGGTGCCGTGGCCACGAACTCGTCGACACGTGACGCAACTGCCACACGGCCACGACCACCGCCGCCACCGGCAATTGGATATAGACGACATGCAGTACATGCGAGGGGATCGGGCCGAGCGTGTCCAGCAGCCGCCCGACCACCCACGCCGGTTCCCCCAGCGCCCGATCCGCGAGCTGCACGTACTGATCGAGCACCCGCGGCCCGGCGACGATGCTCACCATCAGCCAGGTGTCGGCGAGTTTGGACGCCATGACGAGCAACACGCCGAACGCGATGGCCTGCAAGGCGGTCCGGCGACGCTCACCCTCCCATCGGAGCGCGACCACTGTCAGCGCGGTGAGCGCGAGAGTCGGCCCGGTCCCGATCGACACATGCCAGCCGCAGGCCACCTGCAGCCCCAAAGTCAGCAGGTCCAGCACTCCCGCGGCAACCAGTGCGATCACGCGCGTGCGCGCGGGCACCCCGATGCAGGCGAGCCCGAGTCCCGCCCACGACACCGCCGCCGACTGCGGATTGGCGAAGTAGTCGTCGACCAGGCTGCGCAGCGGTCCCATCACGCCGTGGGCCGAGGCCCATGCCTGCGCGATGGCCAGCAAAAGCACCGCGACACCCAGCCCGGCGGCCGGGACGAGTCGAGAACGGGTCTCGCGGCCGGACAGCGCCGAGCCGGGAACGTTCATCTTGTCGTCGACCAGCACCGTAAATCGATAACACAGTGCAAACGGAGGCACAACATCCGGTTACCGGAATCCGGCTTCCGGGTGACTCGACACACCCGAGCGATGAGAGAGATAGGACACAGCCGCGACCGCGGACGCGCGACGCGCCACGATCGCCGTGCGAGTGGAGTGAATTGTCCGCTTCCACCAGTGAAATCGGGGTGGGGCGGCTCGAAAGATGGTCGGGGTGACAGGATTTGAACCTGCGACCCTCCGCTCCCAAAGCGGATGCGCTACCAAGCTGCGCTACACCCCGTTGCGCGTCGGATCGACGCTCCCGCAGAACGGGAAAGAGCGGGTGACGGGAATCGAACCCGCACCATCAGCTTGGAAGGCTGAGGTTCTACCATTGAACTACACCCGCAGTCACCGCATCCGTGGATGCCGTGTGCGTCAGCACTGTACCGAACCTCACTCCCGGAATGCCAATCAGGTCGCGTCTGCGCACGTCGCGGCCGGTCGGGACCGGCCTCCGGCGCGTCGCGGAAAACATGCCGAAATCGGGTGTAACACCGGAGCTCGGCCAGCGATGAGACATCCGATCGCCATTCGCGAGACAGTGGGAACCTGTTCTGAATCAGGGGTTTTCGATGTCGGGTGGCTTGCTAGGATCCTTTTTGTCCGGACGGGGGTATCTGGAAAGGGGGCGGTGAGCATGCACCACTGGTGTGGCCGACCGCGAAGTAGTGAGTTCGATCCGAAGGGCGTGACCGGCGCGCACGCCGGTCCTGGCATCACGTACGCAGGGTGAGCGCGCATGCCCATCCGTCTCGATACCCGAACCTCCGCCATCGTGGCGGCGACCATCCGGGAATGGGTGCGGTCGGTGCACCCCGGCGCGAGCAGCGCCGCACTGGGCCAGGCGCCCAGCGTTCCCTCCGCTGACCTCGAGCGCATCTTCGGCGGCGTCATCGACGAACTGCTGGAATTGGCGGGCTCCGAACCGTTTCCGGTGCGCTCGGCCCGCCGGATCGGCCGGAGCCTGGCCGACGCCCCGTTCGAGCGCACCCGCATGCTCGCCCCCGCCAGCCGCGCGCTGCTCGGGCTCGCGCCGGGCGTGCGCGGGTCGCTGATCGCCACCCGCTGGTCGTTCATCGCCAGTCAGGCCATCGACGCCTATGCCGAGGCGCTGCAGCAGCGCGCCCTGGTCCAGCAGGAGCGCAGCCTGTCCGAGGCGGTGTCGGTGCGGGTGCAGGAGATCGCGGCCCTGCAGACCCGGCTGCGGCATGAGGCCACCCACGACGCGCTCACCGATCTGGCCAACCGCTCGCTGTTGCAGGAGCGGGTGCGGGTGATGGCCGCCGATCCGGCGCGCGGTGTCGGGCTGCTGCTCATCGACCTGGACGATTTCAAGGCGATCAATGACAACTACGGCCACACCGTCGGCGACGAGGTGCTGGTCAGTATCGCGCAGCGGCTGCGGGCGGCGTGCCCGCCGGAGACGGTGATCTCCCGCTACGGCGGCGACGAGTTCGTGGTGGCGCTGCCCGCGCGCCGCAATTCGCTCAGTGAGCTGGCCATGCGGGTGCTGGCCGCGCTGTGTGAGCCGGTGCCCACGGCCGCCGGATTCGTGCCCGCGTCGGCGAGTGTCGGCACCGCGTTCTGCCCGCCCGGTCGCGAGTGCGATTTCTCGGACCTGCTGCGTAGTGCGGATCGCGCCATGTACTCGGCGAAAACCGCTGGCAAACGACAGTTCGCGGTGTCGGAGCCGGACGAAGAGGAGGTTGATCCAGCCGGTCATACGACCCGTTTCGCCGCGGTAGCCGGATAGGGCCGAAGATTCGGCGAACGCCAGCGAGTAGCAACTAGCTGGCGAATTTCGCCGCGTAGGCTGGTCGCGTGTCTACCGTCGCCGTTCTTCTCCTGATCATCGTCGTCGTGCTGCTGGCCGTGGTCGCGGTCAATCGCGGGCAACGCTCGCGGGCCGGGACCGAGCTGGCCGACGCCAAGGCGGACGCGCGCCGGGTGATCGAGCGCCTCGGCGGCCAGGTCTACAACCTCACCGGCGGTGACGACGCGTCCAAGCAGGCGCTCGCCGACGCGGGGGAGCGGTTCAACGCCGCGGGCGCGCAGATCGAGCAGGCCGGGACCGCCGCGCAGGCGCGGCTCGCGAAAGAGACGGCGCTCGAAGGGCTCTACTACGTGCGCGCGGCCCGCACCGCCATGGGAATGGATCCGGGCCCGGCCGTGCCCGAACTGGACGGGCAGCGCACGGCCGGCCGGGTGACCGAGGATCGGGCCATCGAATTCGAGGGGCGCCGGGTCGAGGCCTCGCCCACGCCGTCGCCGGCCACGCCGAACTATTACCCGGGTGGCCGGGTCGCGGGCCGGCCGGTACCTGCCGGTTGGTACTCCGAACCGTGGTGGAAGACCGCCCTCGTCGCCGGCGCCTGGGGCGTCGGGTCCGCACTACTGTTCAATGCCCTGTTCAGCGGCATGTCCGGCGTCGGTTATGACGCGGCCGCCTTCGAAAGCGGTTACGGCGACGGCTATCAGGACGGCCTCGACGCCGCCGACGGCGGATATGCCGACGGCGGCTCGGATCAGGGCTCCTACGACCAGGGTGGCTATGACCAGGGCGGTTACGACCCCGGCACCCAGGACTTCGGTGGTCAGGACTTCGGCGGCGGCACCGATTTCGGCGACTTCGGCGGATTCGACGGCGGCGACTTCTGATCGTTCAGGAAGATCCGGATCGCCTGGATCAGCTGTTCGGGCTGATCCTCGGGCGAGTAGGTGCCCGAATCGTGGATCCACTCGATCCGCGCGTCCGGGAAGTCGACGGCCATCCGCTCGGCGTACCGCTCCGGGAAGAAGCGGTCACCCGCCGACCAGGCCAGCAGCACCGGGTTCTTGAAGTCCGCGAAAGTCCGTGCGGCGGACAGGGTGTACCGGCGATCAAGACCGGTGATCGCGCGCCGGACGTCCGCGCGAATGCCCTTCGCACCGACCGGTAGCGCGTAGGAGTCGCTGGCCGCGCGGTCGATCGGGCGGCGGGCCAGCCAGCCGTAGGCGATGGGCAGGCGGCGGATGGGCCGCAGCCGCATGGTCGCGGCCAGCGAGGTGAGCGCGCCCGGGGTGCGGGCCGCCAGGCCCAGGTAGTCGAAGAACGACGGCGGGAAGTTCTCGTACGCGTCGCAGGAGGTCAGCACCAGCCGGGCGACGAGATCGGGGCGGGCGGCGAGCACCAGCTGGCTGACCGCGCCGCCGGAGTCGTTGCCCACCAGGGTGACCGGGCCCAGATCGAGCTCCTCGATGGCGGCGATGACCAGTTCGGCCAGGCCGGGCGGGGTCAGGTCCGCGTCGGGCATGGGCGTGGTGTGTGAGCCGAACGGGAGATCGATTGCCACGCAGCGGTATTCGCCGGAGAAGGCGGGGATGATCTTGCGCCACAGGTTGGCGTTGACCAGCAGTCCGTGCACGAAAACGATGGGATCGCCACTGCCGCTGTCGAAGACGGGCAGCGTGCCCTGCGGGAGCGCGAGTTCGCGGCGGGCGCCCAGTGCCGGATCGCGCCAGGCCGCGGGGGATTGGGGGGAGAAGGTGTTCGTCATCTGTAGGACTCCCTCTGGAGTGGAGATGGTGAAGACCTTTTCAAACTAACAAACAGGCTGCCTGTTTTCAATGGTTCGGCGTTACGATCCACCTACCCCGCTCAGAAAGGCGTCGATGATCAGGCAAGCCGAACGATCCGAGTCGACCCGCGCGAACCTGATGGCCGCGGCGCGCGAACTGTTCGCCGAACGCGGGTACGCCGCGGTCGGCACGCCCGAGATCGTGGAGCGGGCGGGCAGCTCCCGCGGCGCGCTGTACCACCAGTTCAAGGACAAGAAGGACCTGTTCCGCGCGGTCTACGAGCAGGAACAGCAGGCGATCCTGCAACAGATCGCCGAGACCATGGCCGAGGCTCCGCCCACCGACGCCATGGCTGTGCTCGAGGCGGGCCTGCACAACTTCCTGCTCTCCTGCGTCGACCCCGAACGCGTCCGCATCACCCTCATCGACGCCCCCGCGGTGCTGGGCTGGCAGGAGTGGCGTGAGGTCGACGAGAAGTACGGCCTCGGCTTGATCGTCGCGGGCCTGCAATCCGGCATCCAGGCCGGGCAGCTGCGCGCCGACCTCGACATCCGGCCGCTGTCGCTGATGATCCTGTCCGCCCTCGGCGAGGCCGCCATGTTCATCGCCAACTCCGACGACCCCGAATCCGCCCGCGCCCGAACCGAACCCGCGGTGCTGGCCCTGGTCGACGGGCTGCGGGTCTAGTCACGCACCCCGTCGACGGACGGCGGTATCGGCCTTCCCGGCCGGACGGTCAGTTGGCGGGTTGGGTGGGCTCGGCGGGCTGGGCCGGAGTCGGTGCGGGCATGGTCTTGTCGGCCCACTTGGTGGTGCCGTCGGCCGCCTGCATGGTGGTGAGCAGGTCGATGCCGTCGGCGATGAGGACGGGGCCGCCCACGGCGATCGAGCCGATGATGCCGCCCACGGTCGCGCCGGTCATGAAGCCCGGGAGACAGCCCGCCCACAGGGTGGCCACGCAGCCGATGGTCGCGCCGATGGCGGTGCCGACGAAGGCGCCGATGGTGGTGGCCAGGCCGAACTGGCTGCTGAAGTTGTTCATGGCGCGGTCGTTCTCCAGTTGCGAGGCAACGGGTTTCACGGCCAGCGGCTGCGACAGCGACACTCCGGCGGGCTTGTCGGGGGTGAGGGACAGGACGGTGCCGTCCTTCTGCACCTCCGGCTTGACCGGGATATCGGTCTGCCCCAGATGGAATGCCAGGGGCAGCGTCAGCAGCACTGTGCCGTCGCCGTCCTTCACGGTCACGACGTCCGGACTCTGAGTCAGCTCGAAGGTGCCGCCCTTGAGGGTGGTGACCACCGCGCCGTTCACCAGCTTGGTCGAGTAGGAGAGGCCGAGGGCGTCGGCGGGCTGGGCGTTCGCCGGGACGGTTGCCAGGGGTAGGACTGCCGGGGTGGCAAAAGCTCCGATCACCAGGGTGGTAGCCGCGGCGGCGGTACGGAACTGCATGCGGTATCCAATCCGTCAACAGATGTAGGGCGATACGAACCCAGGAGCTTAATGGAATTCGATGGTGCCGAGCAGGTTTCGGGCGCAAGAAGCCACGCTGCGAATTATTCGTCCGTTATCGGGAAATGATCCCTAACATCCGGATTGCCGCAATGTGGCTCAACATAGTGCCCGAAGTGTGCCCGACACAGTGCCCGAAGTGTGCCCGCGCCGCCGATTCGGCAAACTCGTCTGCATGAGCCTCAGATACAGCGCCGGAGTCCTGCTCTTCCGCCGCACCACCGGCCTCGAAGTGCTGCTCGGGCACATGGGCGGCCCGCTGTGGGCGAAGAAGGACGCCTCCGCCTGGTCCATCCCCAAGGGCGAATACGAGCCCGACGAGGAATCCGCGCGCGAGGCCGCCGGGCGCGAATTCGACGAAGAACTCGGATTACCGGTGCCCGACGGTGAGTGGATCGCCCTCGGCGACGTGGAATACGGGAGTGGCCGGGGCAAGAAACAACTGACGGTCTGGGCCGTGGAAGCCGATCTCGACCCGGCGCGGGTCGTGCCCGGGACTTTCGAAATGGAATGGCCCCCGCGCTCCGGGCGCATGGCGGAATTCCCGGAGATCGACCGCGCCGACTGGTTCGACCTCGACACCGCGCACGAGAAACTCGGCAAGGGGCAGCGGCCCTACCTGGACCGCCTGCGCGACCAACTCGGCTGAGCACGTCGCGTGGCACGCGGATGCGTGCCACGCGACGCCACTCACAGTCGCGGGTCGACCGGCTCGGTCTCGAGCGCGAGGATCGCGAACACCGCCTCGTGGACCCGCCACAGCGGCTCCCGGGCGACGAACCGGTCCAGGGCCTCCAGACCCAGCGCGTACTCACGCAGGGCCATGGACCGCTTGCCGCCGAGCCCGCGCTGCCGCAGCCGGTCCAGCTGATCCGGGCGCAGGTACTCCGGGCCGTAGATGATCCGGAGGTATTCCGGCCCACGGCATTTCACGCCCGGCTGCACCGGCCTGCCGCTGCGGGTGCCGGCGCCGGACACCAGCGAGCCCAGCGGCTTGACCACCATGCCCTCGCCGCCGGCCGCGGTCATCTCTGTCCACCAGGCCGTCGCGGCGGCCTCGGCCTCCGGGGCGGACAGATCCACCACGCGGCGGGCCGTCGCGGTGAAGAACTCCGGGTCGGCCGCGATCAGGCGGTCGATGCGCTCCAGGTGCCAGGTGTGTTCGCGCCCGGCGTAATTCGCGCCGGAGGCGGCCAGCAGCTGGAACGGGGCCAGACGCACGCCCTCCAGGCCGTCGGTGGGCCAGCAGTAGCGGCCGTAGGCGGCGGTGAAGGCGTCGGCGTCCTCGAGGCGCGCGGTGGTGCGCGCGGCGAGATCGCCTACCTCCACGCCTCTTTCGGCCGCGGCCGCCAAGACGGACGCAGCGTCGGCGAGGGAGGCGCGGGCCGCCGCGCCGACCGCCGCGTACTGGGAGCGCAACAGCCCCAGCGCCTTGGCCGACCACGGCAGCAGCTCGGTGTCCAGCAGCAGCCAGTCGGTGCCCAATTCCTCGAACAGCCCGGCGGTTTCGGCCGCCGCGCGCACCCGGGCGAGCAGGGTCTCGGTCCGCTCCGGATCGTCGAAGAAGGGGCGGCCGGTGCGGGTGTACACCGCGCCCGTGCTGCCGTCCTCCACCCCGAACCGGTCCCGGGCCGCCCGGGCCGACCGCGAAACCGCCACCACCGCACGCGAACCCATGTGCTTCTCCTCGCACACCACGGTGTCCACGCCCTCGGAGCGGTAGTACTCGAAGGCCTGGGCCGGGTGCTCGAGAAAGCCGTCCAGGGTGGAGGTGGCGCACGGGGACATGGTCGGCGGCAGGTACACCAGCCAGCGCGGATCCACGGCGAAGCGGCTCATCACCTCGAGCGCGGCGCTCGCGGCGTCCTCCCGCACGGTGACCCGGCCCAGGTGGCGGGTCTCCACCACCCGGCGGCCCAGCACGTCGTCCAGGTCCAGCACGCCCGGATCCCGCCGCACCACGGCCTCGCCCGTGGCGAAGGTCGCGGCCTGCAACGGGCGCACCGGCTCGAACCAGACCTGTTCGGCGGCAACCGATACCGGTTCCCGCTCCGGGTAGCGCAGCGCGGTCAGCCGGCCGCCGAACACGGCGCCGGTGTCCAGGCACAGGGTGTTGTTCACCCACACCAGTTCGGTCATCGGCGTGTGGCCGTAGAGCACCAGCGCCTTGCCGCGGTAGTCGTTGGCCCACGGGTAGCGCACCGGCAGCCCGTATTCGTCGGTCTCGCCGGTGGATTCGCCGTACATGGCGAACTCGCGCACTCGGCCGGAGGTGCGGCCCTGATACTCCTCCTTCAGACCGGCGTGCGCGACCACCAGGTCGCCGCCGTCGAGCACATAGTGGCTGACCAGACCGCGCATGAACTCCTGTGCGGCCTTGCGGAATTCGGCATCCTCGGCCTCCAGCTGCGCCAGCGACTCGGCCAGGCCGTGCTGCACGCTGACGCGGCGGCCGTCGAGGGCGCGCACCAGTTTGAACTCGTGGTTGCCGGTGACGCACAGGGCGTTCCCGGACGCCACCATGCCCATCACCAGGCGCAGCACGCCCGGGGTGTCGGGTCCGCGGTCGACCAGGTCGCCGACGAACACCGCGGTGCGGCCGTCGGGGTGGCGGGCGTCCACCGGGCGATCCGCGTCGTCGCGGGTCAGGACGTAGCCGAGCTCGCCGAGCAGCGTCTCCAGTTCGCTCCGGCAGCCGTGCACGTCGCCGATCACGTCGAACGGGCCGGTGAGATCGGTCTTGTCGTTCCACAGCCGTTCGTCGCGGATGGTCGCCGCCTCGACCTCCGCCACGCCGCGCAGCACGTGCACGGTGCGGAAACCCTCGCGCTCCAGGAACTTCAGCGAGCGTTTCAGATCCCGCTGGTGGCGGCCGACCACGTGCGGGCCCAGATCCGCGCGATCCACGCGCTGGGCATTGCGCTGCACGCAGACGTTCTCGGGCACATCCAGCACGATCGCCACCGGCAGCACGTCGTGGGCGCGCGCCAGCTCCACCAGCGACTGCCGCGCCTTGGGCTGCACATTGGTGGCGTCGATGACCGTGCGCAGCCCGCGCCGCAACCGTACGCCCGCCACATGGTGCAGCAACTCGAACGCGGCCGCGGTGGCCGACTGATCGGCCTCGTCATCGCTGACCAGACCGCGATAGGCGTCCGAGGACAGCACCGCCGTCGACCGGAAATGCTTGTGCGCGAACGTGGACTTGCCCGAACCGCTGCTGCCGATCAAGACGACCAGCGACAGCGCCGGGATGGACAGTTCCGCCATTACGCGGCTCCCCTCTCGTCGCCGCCGTGGTTCTCGGTGAACCCGTTGTTCCTGGTGAACACAGCCATCTGTGTCGAGGCCCCCACTTCCGCATCCACGGGTCCCACCGGCTCGAAGCGCACGGCGTACCCGTGCGCCGCACCGACCCGGTGTGCCCAGTCCGCGAATTCTGCCCTGGTCCACTCGAATCGGTGATCCGAATGCCGGAACGCACCCGCGGCCAGACCGTCGTAGCGGACATTGAACTCGCTGTTCGGCGTGGTCACGACCACCGCGCCCGGGGCCGCCGCCCCGAACACCGCCTGCTCCAGCGCCCGCAACCGGGTCGCGTCCACATGCTCGATCACCTCCATGAGCACCGCCGCGTCGTACCCGTGCAGGGAGGCGTCGGTGTAGGTCAGCGCGCCCTGCCGGACCGTGACCCGCCGCGCCTGCCACTCCGGCAGCCGCCGCACCCGTCGTGCCGCGATCTTCAACTCCCGCATCGACACATCGATGCCGACGATCTCGCCGAACGCCCGATCCGCCGCCAGCTCCAGCAGCAGCGCACCCTGACCGCATCCGAGATCGAGCACCCGGCTCGCCCCGGTCGCCAGCACGGCCCGATGCACGGCGGCGCGTCGCAGCACCGCCAGCGACGGGGCGCGCTCCCCGGCCTCGGCTGATTCGGCAGCGGTCGCGGCGTCACCGATTCCGGCGGCGGCATCGCTCGGCGCTTCGGCCGCGGAGTCCGCCTCGGCCGCGTCGTCGTCCGTCTCGATCGCGTCGAGCTCTTCCGGGGCCGCGTCGTCGAGTTCGGCCAGACGGGCCAAGGCGGTGCGGACCAGGGTGTGGCGGCGCGTCAGATACCGGCGGGTGATCCACTCGCGTTCCGGGTGGCCGGTGAGCCAGCCCTCGCCGAAGCGCAGGAGTTTGTCGATCTCGGCGGCGTCCAGCCAGTAGTGCTTGCTGCCGTCGAGGACGGGGAGCAGGACGTACAGATGGGCCAGCGCGTCCGCCAGGCGCAGCGTGCCGGTGAGTTCGATACGGACGTAGTGGGAGTCGCCCCACTCCGGAAAGGCCGGATCCAACGGCAGGGGAGTGGCCACGACCGTCCAGCCGAGCGGCGCGAAGACACGCTCGGCGTACTCGGGTCCGCCCTTGCACGGGACCGCCGGAAGTTCGAGCCGCAGGTCCAGAGGCGTCTCGGCCAGCTCGGGGCGCTGGGCGCAGCGGCCGTGCAGCGCGGTGCCGAACACGGTCGAGATCGCCACGGACAGCAGCGACGACGCCGCGTACGGCCGGTCGTTGACGTACTGGCCGAGGCTGAAGTCCGGTGTGCCCTTGGTTTTTCCGCGAACCAACCGAACCGGGTCGATCTCCAGCAGGAGCGCCGCGGTGCAACGGTCGTCGCTCGCCTCCGGGTAGAGGACGTGCGCGACACCGTAGGACTGCTCGAAAGTCTGTCTGCGCGAAGGATTCTTGTGCAGCAGGTACCCCAGATCGGTGGCGGGCCACTCGGCTCCCGTGGGGCGCGTACAAGAGATCGTCAACAGCATCCTGAGATGCTCCCGTAGGCCAGGGGTGGTCGCAAACAATTTTCCGTCTACGGAAGCCGTTGCGGCGGGCCCGAATTGTCACGGACCGGTCGCGATGTCCCGATAACCGGTTGCCGCGGGTAATCGGTGCGCCCACACTCGGAAATCAAGCGGCTACGGGGGTGGCGGTATGCACCGAGGTGATCCGGCGAACCGGCGGGGGAAGGCCGGGCGAATTCCACTGGTGTCCGTCGCGGTGCTGGTCAGCGCCTGCGCCATCGCGGGCGCACCGCGCGCGGCCACACCGGAACTGCGCTCCCTGGATCTGGGCGGCTACAGCGGACGGCCACTGGCGGCGCCCCGGGATACCGGCGAAACCTATGCGCGGCTGCTGGAATCGGTGCGCATGGCCGACGCCGTCGTCTCGCCGCGCGACATCGACCCCGTCCTGTCCCGGCTCTCGGCCATCCCGGTGCCGACGCCGACGGACGCGGTCGGCATCCTCGCCGAGGCGACCCGGCCGACCCTCACCGCGCACGGCATGCTGGCCGGATTCAGCATCGGCGGCACCGACGACCCGAGCGGCAGCCCGACCGAGGGCGCGGCCACCGGACTGCGGATCACGGTGCTGCGCATGCGCGACCCGATGGCGGCCATCGACACCGCCCGCGAGATCGACGCCGCCGACGCCGCGGTCAACCGCGACAATGTCACGGTCCCGTTCACCGAATACTTCGCGACACACGGGCATTGGCGTCCGAGGGTTCCGACCATGGCCGTGACGCTCGCCCACGGCCCGTACGTCGTGAGCCTCTTCATCGTCGATCCGGCCACCGACCGCGCCGCCATGAAGACCCTCGCCACTCGCGCCTTCGACGCGGAACTCCCACGGCTGGACGCCTTCACGGCCACCGCGCCCGAAGCGCTCCCGGCGCTGACCCTCGACCCGGACGGCATGCTGTCGCGGCTGCTGCCCGCCGAGCCCGGACACTGGCCGTATCCCAGGCTGTTCCAGGACGAATACGGCCTCATCGCGGGCTGGGGCGGGCCGCGGCGCGCCACCGGAGTCGTCTACGGCCCGGTCGTCGCCGGGCTGCTGATCGACCGTCCCGGTGAGAACAGCCTCGCGGTGCAGGCCGCGGCCGTCACGGATTCCACACGGCTGCTGCGTTTTTCCGACGCGGTCAGCGCACGGCACGCCTTTCAGCGGCTCTCGGAGCCGACCGCCACCCGAACCGTCGTATCCGCGCCCGACGGCGTTCCGGAAGCTGTCTGCCTGCGCGATGCCGATGCCGATGCCGAGTCGAGCACCGCATACACCTGCCTTGTACTGGACGGTCGCTATCTGGCTACGGTGTCCGGCCCCAGCGAATCGGCCGTCCACCACATGGCCGCGGCCCAGTACTCCGTCCTCGTCAGCGCCCGCTGACCGCGCCCGGCGCGCCGCCGAAAGCCTTGCGGGCGCGCCCCGACCGGCTCGACCGCCCGAAGCCGTGTAGGTTCGGCGCGGCGTCGCAATCTGTGCGACAACCGGACTGACGGACAGGAGCGGGAATGCGCTTGGTGGGCAAGGTCGGTGTGATCGGTGCGGTCGCGGCCGCCACGATGCTGGCGGCCGGTTGCGGCGGCAGCAGCGACAACAAGGCGTCGTCGACCACGACGACGACCGCCGCCGCTGCCTCGACCAGCGCGGCCGCCACCACGGCCGCGAGCAAGGGCCGCGAGTGCACCGCCGAGGACATCAAGGTGGACGGCGGCTTCGGCACCGCGCCGACCATCACGCTGCCCGCCGACTGCGATCCGCCCAAGGAGCTCATCACCAAGGACCTGGTCGTGGGCAGTGGCCCCGAGGCCAAGGCCGGGGACAAGCTGAGCACCAACTACACGCTGATCACCTGGTCCAACCAGAAGAAGCTTGACAGCTCCTTCGACCGCGGCAAGCCGCTGCCCCTCACGCTGGGCGCGGGCCAGGTCATCAAGGGCTGGGACCAGGGCCTGGTCGGGATCCAGGAGGGCAGCCGCCGGCTGCTCATCATCCCGCCCGCCCTCGGCTACGGCGACCGCCCGCCGAGCGGCATGAAGCCGGGCGAGACGCTGGTCTTCGTGACCGACGCCGTCAAGGTCGGTAGCTGACACAAAACCCCGAGTACCAGGGCGACCGGTCCACCGACCGGCCGTCCCGGTGCCCTGCGCAGTAATCGGGCACCCCCTGCGCGACGACCGGTTACACGGCCCCCCGGGCCGTCAACTAACCTGGTCGGGATGCGTTCGGGGGGAACCTAGACGTCAACCATGAACAACGAACAAGGAGCATGTCCGTGAAGAGCACCGTCGAGCAGCTGAGCCCGACTCGGGTCCGCATCAATGTCGAGGTGCCCTTCGAGGAGCTCAAGCCGGACTTCGACCGCGCCTACAAGGCTCTCGCGCAGCAGATCCGTATCCCCGGCTTCCGTCCGGGCAAGGCGCCGGCCAAGCTTCTCGAGGCCCGCGTCGGCCGTGGCGCCGTGCTGGAGCAGGTCGTCAACGACGTGCTGCCCAAGCGCTACAGCGAAGCCGTGATCGAGACCGAGGTGAAGGTCATCGGTCAGCCGGAGATCGAGATCACCAAGATCGAGGACGGCCAGGAGCTGGCCTTCACCGCCGAGGTCGACATCCGCCCGGAGATCACTCTGCCGGACTTCTCGGCCGTCGCCGTCACCGTCGACCCGATCGAGATCACCGACGCCGACATCGACGAGCAGCTGCAGTCGCTGCGTCAGCGCTTCGGCACCCTGACCGCGGTCGAGCGGGCCATCGAGAACGGCGACTTCGTCTCCATCGACCTGTCCGCCACCGTCGACGGCGAGGCCGTCGAGGAGGCCTCCACCACCGGCCTGTCCCACGAGGTCGGCTCCGGCCAGCTCATCGAGGGCCTGGACGAGACCCTGATCGGCCTCAAGGAGAGCGAGTCCAAGGACTTCACTTCCAAGCTGGTCGCCGGTGAGCACGCGGGCAAGGAAGCCGTCATCACCGTGACCGTGCAGTCGGTCAAGGAGCGCGAGCTGCCCGAGGCCGACGACGAGTTCGCCCAGCTGGCCAGCGAGTTCGACACCATCGACGAGCTGAAGGAAGACCTCAAGACCCGCGTCGAGCGCGTCAAGAAGGTCACCCAGGCCGGCGAGATCCGCGACAAGGTGCTCGAGCAGCTGCTCGAGACCGTCGAGATCCCGCTGCCCGAGGGCGTCGTCAAGGCCGAGATCGACGCCGTCGAGCACGACGCCGTCCACGGCTTCGACCACGACGAGGCCAAGCTGGCCGAGGCGCTCGAGGCGCAGGGCTCCTCGCTCGAGGAGTTCAAGGCCGACACCAAGCAGGCCGCCGAGAAGTCGGTCAAGACCCAGCTGCTGCTGGACGCCGTCGCCGAGGCCGAGAACACCCAGGTCGGCCAGGACGAGCTGTACGAGCGGATCATCTTCCAGGCGCAGCGCTACGGCATGAGCCCGGACCAGTTCATCCAGCAGATCCAGCAGGCCGGTCAGCTCGGCGCCGTCTTCGCCGACGTGCGTCGCGGCAAGGCCCTCGCCGGTGTCGTGGTCCAGGCCGCCGTCACCGACACCGCCGGCAACACCGTGGACACCGCCGAGATGTTCGGCAACCCGGCCGAAGAGGCCGAGGAGGTCTCCGCCGAGGAGCTGGCGACCGTCGCCGACGCCACCGAGGCCGCCGAGGCCGAGGCCAAGTAAAGAATTTCATCTCACCCCTGTGTACGGGGGTTCTCGGGGTGACACCCCCGAGAACCCCCGTACACCGGAACGCGAAGCGTTGACGTAAGTTTGCGCTGTGAGCGAAGCAGGGCGGTACCGGGAGTTCGGTACCGCCCTGCTTCGTTAGGGTTTGTGTCAGCGAATCAGTAGGGGCTTGTTAACCGAGCCGTTGAGAGAGGGCAGGTATCCGTGACAATTCATCAGGCAGGGGTGCGCATGACATCCGCGACTGCTGGTCTGAACCTCAGTGATTCGGTGTACGAGCGCCTGCTGCGCGAGCGCATCATCTTCCTGGGCACTCAGGTCGACGACGACATCGCCAACAAGCTGTGCGCGCAGATCCTGCTGCTGACGGCCGAGGACCCGACCAAGGACATCTCGCTCTACATCAACTCCCCGGGTGGTTCGGTGACCGCCGGCATGGCCATCTACGACACCATGCAGTTCGCCGAATGCGACATCCGCACCGTCGGCATGGGCCTGGCCGCCTCCATGGGCCAGTTCCTGCTCGCCGCGGGCACCAAGGGCAAGCGCTACGCGCTGCCGCACGCGCGGATCATGATGCACCAGCCGTCGGCCGGTCTCGGTGGTTCGGCCGCCGACATCGCGATCCAGGCCGAGCAGTTCGCCTACACCAAGCGTGAGCTGAACGAGCTGCAGTCCCAGCACACCGGCAAGTCCATCGAGCAGGTCACCGCCGATGCCGACCGCGACCGCTGGTTCACCGCCGCCGAGGCGCTCGACTACGGCTTCATCGACCATGTGGTCACCCACGCCAGCCAGGCGAACGGCAGCAGCAGCAAGTAGTTCCGCAGCCCACCACACAGACTTTGGAGAGACGTTTATGTCCAACATGATCGATCCGCGGGCCGCGGGCATCACCTTCGCCGCCGCCGGTAACCTGCCGCAGTCGCGCTACATCCTGCCGCAGTTCACCGAGCAGACGAGCTTCGGCGTCAAGACCTCCGACCCGTACAACAAGCTGTTCGAGGAGCGAATCATCTTCCTGGGCAACCAGGTCGACGATGTCTCCGCCAACGACATCATGGCGCAGCTGCTGGTGCTCGAGTCCCAGGACCCGGACCGCGACATCACCATGTACATCAACTCGCCCGGCGGCTCGTTCACCGCGCTGATGGCCATCTACGACACCATGCAGTACGTGCGCGCCGACGTCGCGACCGTCTGCCTGGGCCAGGCCGCCTCGGCCGCCGCGGTCATCCTCGCGGCCGGCGCCCCCGGCAAGCGCGCCGCACTGCCCAACGCCCGCATCCTGATCCACCAGCCGTCCACCTCGGGCGGCATCCAGGGCCAGGTCTCCGACCTGGAGATCCAGGCCGCCGAGATCGAGCGCATGCGTCGCCTCATGGAGACCACGCTGGCTCGCCACACCGGCAAGGACTCGGACGTCATCCGCAAGGACACCGACCGCGACAAGATCCTCACCGCCGAAGAGGCGAAGGGCTACGGGATCGTGGACACGGTGTTCGAGTACCGCAAGCTCAGCGCCCAGAAGTGAGCTGGGCGGGTGGCGGGGTCGCGGCGTGCCGCGAACGTCCCCGCCACCCGGGCAGAGGTGAGTCCACGCACATGTCCGGCGAGAAACGTGCCCAAGTTGTCGACCTCGGTCACGCGAAACGGGTACGGTCACTCTAGGGACCTTTGCTCGTGGTTGTCGGCTCTGCTTTTGGTTCGAACTTGGATACACAGCCGAATTGCCGGATCCGCAAATTCAGGGGTCGCGGCATACGCTCGAAGAAGGCAGCTCGCCGGCAACCGGGGACAGATGGTTGCACGCGGACAAGGAAGTAGGGACCCAGGAGATGGCGCGCATCGGTGATGGCGGCGATCTGTTGAAGTGCTCGTTCTGCGGAAAGAGCCAGAAGCAGGTCAAGAAGCTCATTGCGGGACCGGGGGTGTACATCTGCGACGAGTGCATCGACCTGTGCAACGAGATCATCGAGGAAGAGCTCGCCGAGTCCAGCGAGGTCAAGCTCGACGAACTGCCCAAGCCCGCGGAAATCCGGGACTTCCTGGAGCAGTACGTGATCGGGCAGGATTCCGCGAAGCGGACGCTGGCGGTGGCGGTCTACAACCACTACAAGCGTATTCAGGCCGGCGACAAGGGCCGCGACTCGCGGGGTGAACCGGTCGAGCTGGCCAAGTCCAACATCCTGATGCTCGGCCCCACCGGCTGCGGCAAGACCTACCTGGCGCAGACGCTGGCGAAGATGCTGAACGTGCCGTTCGCCATCGCCGACGCCACCGCGCTGACCGAGGCCGGCTATGTCGGTGAGGATGTCGAGAACATCCTGCTCAAGCTGATCCAGGCCGCCGACTACGACGTCAAGCGCGCCGAGACGGGCATCATCTACATCGACGAGGTCGACAAGATCGCCCGCAAGTCGGAGAACCCGTCCATCACCCGTGACGTCTCCGGTGAGGGCGTGCAGCAGGCACTGCTGAAGATCCTGGAAGGCACCCAGGCCTCGGTGCCGCCGCAGGGCGGCCGCAAGCACCCGCACCAGGAATTCATCCAGATCGACACCACGAACGTGCTGTTCATCGTGGCGGGCGCGTTCGCGGGCCTGGAGCGCATCGTGCAGGACCGGGTCGGCAAGCGCGGCATCGGTTTCGGCGCGGAGGTCCGGTCCAAGGCCGAGATCGACACCGCCGACCACTTCGCCGAGGTCATGCCCGAGGATCTGATCAAGTTCGGTCTGATCCCCGAGTTCATCGGCCGTCTGCCCGTCGTCGCCTCGGTCACCAACCTGGACAAGGAATCCCTGGTCCGGATTCTGGCCGAGCCGAAGAACGCCCTGGTGAAGCAGTACGTGCGCCTGTTCGAGATGGACGGCGTGGATCTGGAGTTCACCCAGGACGCCCTGGAAGCCGTTGCGGATCAGGCGATCCTGCGCGGCACCGGCGCCCGCGGTCTGCGCGCCATCATGGAGGAGGTCCTCCTCCCGGTCATGTACGACATCCCCAGCCGGGATGACGTGGCCAAGGTGGTCGTCAACGCCGACACGGTGAACGACAACGTGCTGCCGACCATCGTGCCGCGCAAGCGCTCCGCCCCGGAGCGTCGCGAGAAGTCGGCGTAGCCCGACCCGAACGAAACCGGCTCCGCGAGATTCCTCTCGCGGAGCCGGTTCTTTTGTGCCGCTATGGGTCGGTCGGCGGAGAAGTCGTCGTAGGTCGCTGCGCCGGGCGCTGACCAGCCGCCGTGCGCGAACCCCCGCTCGGAACTTCCTCCGGTGCATCCAGGGCCTGGCAGGCGCCGTCCACGGGGACGAACTGGGTGACCGACCGTTCGTTGGTGTTTTCTACTGTGGGCTCGTCCGTTTCCGGATCGCCGTGGAGTCGGTGACGGTCGGGGTGAGCCGACTGTGCCCGTGTCGAGAATCGCCGTTGATCCTCCGTGGTTCGCCGTTGAACCTTTACTCCGCTACTCCGAAAATCGGTGCGTTCGGGTCACCTGTTACGACGACGCGACCACGGGGAATTCATCGCTGGGCGGTGTTGCCGCGGCGGGGGAATTTGAACGTGAAGGGGGCCGGTTCCGGGACCGGGAACCGCTCGCGCGGGGCGACCAGCAGGACGGCCAGGCCGAGCGCCGGGAGCAGCAGGGCCGCGAAGAGCGACAGCCCGTAGCTGAGGCCGCTGAGCGCGTCCGGCCGGTGGAAGGCGTGGTACAGGAAGTGCGGCAGGCCGAAGACCAGCCAGCCCAGTCCGGAGACCCGGGCGATGACGCTGTCGCGGTAGTAGAGCGCGGCGGCGGAGACGGCGCCCAGCGCGAGGAAGAAGGCCCCCACGTCGGCGGCCAGATGGTGGTTGTAGGGACCGTCGGCGCGCACCCAGTGCAGCCCGAATCCCGGATAGCTGTCGTAGAACGATTCGGGGGCGATCACCGCCCACAGTCCGGTGATCAGGCCGGTCGCGGTGAGCACCCCCAGCATGATGAGCAGGGCGATCCAGCGCCGCCGGTTGATCTCCAGCCGCATGCTGATCCGCACCCCGTCACCGGTGCCGCGCAACGAGATCCGCACAGGCCCTCCCACCCTCGCCGAATCACTGTGCTGTCACCGTAATTCGGGCGGGGGTGAGGGGCAAGCCCGTGGCTAGATCTGCTCCATCTTCAGGTCGTCCTGACCCCAGTAGGCGCGCATCTTGATGATCTTGCCTTCGTCGTTCAGCTCCATCACGTCGATGGGCGCCAGGGTCATGCGGTGCCCGTTGGACACGGTGACCAGGGTGAAGTGGGCCGCGACGTGGTTGCCGGCCACCTTGACGGTGTGCAGCTCGGTCTCGCGCTCGAGGTTCTCCAGCGCCTTGTACAGCTCGCCGATGGCCTCGTGGCCACGACGTTCGGGGCTGCCGATCGGGTCCTCGATCACGGCGTCCTCGGCGTACAGGTCGAGGATCGCCGAGGTCGGGCCGGTCGCGACCAGCTTGACGTACTGCTCCACGACATCCCGGGGCTGCGCTGCCATAGGGGTTCTCCCATCAGAATTGAAACGTGTTCTATTGCGGAGACTAGCAGCCGGAGCGGCGGAAAGGACCCCGCTGCCTCACCCTGTGGAACACCGCGGGCATCACAGTGCGATGCGGTCCTCGCCGGTGTAGATGTTCATGGTTTCCCCGCGCAGGAAACCGACCAGGGTCAGGCCGGAATCGGCGGCCAGATCCACCGCCAGCGAGCTGGGGGCCGACACCGCGCCCAGCACCGGAATACCCGCCATCACGGCCTTCTGGATCAGTTCGAAGGAGGCGCGGCCGCTCACCATCAGGATGAGATCGCTTGCGGGGAGCCGATTCTCGCGCAGGGCCCAGCCGACCAGCTTGTCCACGGCATTGTGCCGGCCGATGTCCTCGCGCACCGCCACGGCCTCGCCGTCCGCGGTGAACAGGCCCGCGCCGTGCAGGCCGCCGGTGGCGTCGAAAACCTGCTGGCGGGAACGGAGTTCGGCCGGGAGCTTGGCCAGGGTGTGCACGTCGATGCGGGGCGCGCCCGCCGGGATCTCGTGGCGGATCCGGGTCCGGACCTCGTCCAGGGCCGTCTTCCCGCACAGGCCGCACGAACTGTTGGTCAGGAACGGCCTGGGCTGGATCGGAACCGGATTGCGCAGCTGGATGTCGAGGACGTTGTAGGTGTTCTGTCCGTTCTCGTCGGTGCCCGCGCAGTAGCGGGCGCTGACGATGTCCTCGGCCGTGTCGATGACGCCCTCGGCGTAGAGGAAGCCGTGCACCAGATCGATGTCCGCGCCCGGGGTCCGCATGGTGACCGTCAGTGACTGCCCGCCGGTGCGGATCTCCAGGGGCTCCTCGACGGCCAGGGTGTCGGGCCGGGTGATGGTGCCGTTCGGGGAGATGCGCAGCGTGCGGCGGCGTGCGGTGACTCGGCTCATGCGGGGCCCCGGTTCATGCGGTGACGTGGGTGTGCGGTTCGAAACAGACGGTGACGGCCTTGGAGACGGGCGTGTTGGAGCGTTTCGCCACGTGGTCCAGGGGGATCAGGGGGTTGGTCTCCGGATAGTAGGCGGCGGCATTGCCGCGCGGGGTCGGGTAGCCGACCAGCCGGAACCCGGCGACGCTGCGCTCGGTGCCGTCCTCGAACTCGGAGACGACGTCCACCAGGTCGCCCTCGGCGAATCCGAGCGCGGTGATGTCGGCGGGGTTGACCAGCACCACCCGGCGGCCGTTGTGGATGCCGCGGTAGCGGTCGTCGAGGCCGTAGATGGTGGTGTTGTACTGGTCGTGGCTGCGCAGGGTCTGCAGGATGAGGCGGTCCGCGGGGACGGGTAGCCAGTGCAGGTCGTTGACCGCGAAATTGGCCTTGCCGGTGGTGGTGCGGAACTCGCGGGCGTCGCGGGGCGGGTGCGGGAGCTGGAATCCGTTGCGGCCGCGCACCTTCGCGTTGTAGTCGGCGCAGCCGGGCACGACCCGCGCGATGGCGTCGCGGATCCGGTCGTAGTCGCGGCGGAACGCGCCCCACGGGATCGCGTGCTCGGGTCCGAACAGCTCCTGGGCGAGCTCGCACACGATGGCGACCTCGCTGCGCAGCTGGTCACCGACCGGGGTCAGGCGGCCGGTCGACAGGTGCACCATGGACATGGAGTCCTCGACCGAAACCTGTTGGCGCACACCGCCCTGGACGTCCTCGTCGGTGCGGCCCAGGGTCGGCAGGATCAGTGCGGTGCGTCCGTGCACCACATGGCTGCGGTTGAGTTTCGTCGAAACCTGCACGGTGAGCGCGCAGGTGCGCAGCGCGGCCTCGGTGACCTCGGTGTCGGGGGTGGCGGAGACGAAATTGCCGCCCATGCCGAAGAACACCTTGCCGCGGCCGTCGCGCATGGCGCGGATGGCGTTCACGGTGTCGAGGCCGTGGGTGCGGGGGCTGGTGATGCCGAATTCGCGGTCCAGGGCGGCCAGGAACGGTTCGGGCATCTTCTCCCAGATGCCCATGGTGCGGTCGCCCTGCACATTGGAGTGGCCGCGCACCGGGCACACGCCCGCGCCGGGCTTGCCGATCATGCCGCGCAGCAGCAGGAGATTGGTGGCTTCCTCGATGGTGGCGACGCCGTGCACCTGCTGGGTCAGTCCCATGGCCCAGCAGATGATGGTCGACTTCGACTCGGCCAGCAGGGTCGCGGTGCGGTCGAGGTCTTCGCGGGTCAGCCCGGTGGCTTCGACGACCGTGTCGAGATCGACGGCGCGCATGTGCTTCTCGTAGTCGGCGAAGCCCGCGGTGTGCGCGTCCACGAAGGCGCGGTCCACCACGGTGCCGGGGGCGCGGTCCTCGGCGTCGAACAGCAGCTTGGCCAGGCCCTGGAACAGGGCCATATCGCCGCCCAGGCGGATCTGCAGGAAGTCGTCGGCGATGCTGATGCCGCCGGTGAAGCCCTTGACGGTCTGCGGGTCCTTGAATCCGATGAGGCCGGTCTCGGGCAGCGGGTTGACCGCGATCACGGTCGCGCCGTGCGCCTTCGCCTCACCCAGCGCCGACAGCATGCGCGGGTGGTTGGTGCCCGGGTTCTGGCCGGCCACGATGATCAGGTCGGCCTTGGTGAAGTCGTCGATGGTGACCGAGCCCTTGCCGATGCCGATCGAGCTGACCAGGGCGGTGCCCGAGGATTCGTGGCACATGTTCGAGCAGTCGGGCAGATTGTTGGTGCCGTAGGCGCGGACCAGCAGCTGGTAGAGGAAGGCGGTCTCGTTGGCGGTGCGGCCGGAGGTGTAGAAGACGGCCTCGTCGGGGGAGTCCAGGTCGCGCAGGGCGTCGGCGATCAGGCGGTAGGCGTCGTCCCAGGCGATGGGGGAGTAGTGGGTGTCGCCCTCGCGCAGCACCATCGGATGGGTGAGGCGGCCCTGCTGGCCGAGCCAGTAGCCGGACTTGGCGGCCAGGTCGGCGACCGAGTGGGTGGCGAAGAATTCGGGGGTGACCGTGCGCAGGGTCGCCTCCTCGGCGACGGCCTTCGCGCCGTTCTCGCAGAACTCGGCGGGGCGACGCCGACCGGTCGGTTCCGGCCAGGCGCATCCCGGACAGTCGAAGCCGTGGCGCTGATTCAGCCGGGCCAGCGTGCGCGCCGTGCGCACCACGCCCATCTCCTCGACCGCGCGCTCCAGCGCGACGGTGACCGCCTTGACTCCGGCCGCCTCGGTCTTCGGAGCGGTGACCTGGAGCGCGGACTCGTCGATATCGCTCACAGGCGCGGCTCGATGCATGGTGACGATTGTCCTCTCGGCGCGATGGAGCGTCCCAGTCGGTCATCGCCATCGTAGGGCGCGGTACCCGAGACCCAGCGGACCGGTCGGTCCCGAGTGTGAACGGGTGTGATCGCCACAGCGATAGACAGGGCGGCGGGGGCGCGGTTGGCCTTACCATCGAACAAGCGAGGTCACGCCGAATGAATACTTCACTGAATTCCACTCGGCGTGCTGGTGGGGACCGGCACGCGAAACTGGCCCGCGCGGTGAGATTTTCACCCCGGACCTTACACCTTGTTCTCCTGCTCGCAGCGCTCCTGGCGCTCGGGCTCCCGGCCGGAATCGGTTGGGCCAACCCGGGAATCAGCGCCCCGGCGCCGATCACCACCACCGTCCCGCAGCCCGCACCCCAGGGCGGCCCGCCGGTGAAAGTCGCACCTACCACGACGAATCCACCGAGATGCGCCGTCGCCGAGAACTGCGGCGGCGACACCAAGAAGCAGCAATGCGGCCACAGCTGCGACGACACCGGCACCCGCGACGGCTGCGGCACCGACTGCAACAAGCCCGTGTACTGCGATGACGGCACCTTGAAACCCGCGTCGGGCGTATGCCCGTCTAAGCCGATCGTGTACTGCTGGGACGGTTCGGTGCAGCCGCCGAGCGGCGAGTGCCCTAAACGCCCGACCTGCCCGGATGGTTCGCAGAAGCCCGCGACCGGGGACTGCCCGACGAAGTGCCCGGACGGTTCGACGAAGCCCGCCGGCGGGGAGTGCCCGACCAAGTGCCCGGACGGTTCCTGGAAGCCCGCGGGCGGGTCGTGTCCGGCAATCGAGAAATGTTCGGACGGCACGACCAAGCCCGCCGGGAGCACCTGTCCGCCACCGGTGACATGCAAGGACGGTTCGACCAAACCCCCGAATCGTGACTGTCCCACCACGAATCCACCGATCACGTGCTCGGACGGATCGGTCAAACCTGCGAACGGCGACTGCCCGACCACCCAGCCACCGCGATGTCCCGACGGTTCGGTCAAGCCCCCGAACGGTCAATGCGCTACCGGTGGCGGCAATCCGCCGCCGATCACCTCGGTGACGACCGCCGTACCGCCGCCGCCCACGACAACCACCACACCGCCGCCGACGACCGACACCACACCGCCGACCACCGAGACCAAGCCGCCTGTGGCCCCGCAGGTTTCCGGATTGCAGCTGAATCCGCCCGCGGTCCCGCCCGGCGCGCCCGTGGTGGCCAGTGGCAGCGGCTGTGATCCCGGTGCGGCGGTGCGGCTTTCGATCGGCGGGGCCGCCGCGGCCGACACCACCGCCGGCGCGGACGGCGGGTTCCAGGCCACGCTCACCACCGGCGGCACCGAGATCGGTCAGCACGAGGTCACCGCCGAGTGCGGCAAGAAACTGGCCGCGCCCCTGGACATCGTGCTGGTCAGTCAGGTCGGCGGCGGCGCGGCGACCATGACGGTGCTGGTGTTCTTCCTGCTCATCGGCGGCTGGTTCTACGGCCACCGGATGATCTCCCATCTCCCGGCACGGAGGCCCCGATGAACGAACGCACCGCACCGCCGCTCACCGCGCGCGGTGCCCGAAGCATGCGGGGACCGGGCCGGGCGGTGTACGCCGGGCTGGCCGCGGTCGTCTTCGCCGTCGCCGCACTACTGTTCGCGGCCCCGCCCGCGAGCGCGGCGGGCGGGGTCAGCGCGACGGCCACGCTGGACGGGCGGGCCATCGGCGGCGCGGACGCCGGGAATCCGGTGCGGCTGGATCCCGAGAAGGTGTCCCTGGTCGTCGTCGAGGTGACCAACAAGTCGTCCGGTTCGGTGTCGATCCGGCGGGTCGACCTCGCCGGGCACGTGCTGGGACTGAACTTCTACTCCTATTCCACGACAGTCGAATTGACGGTGGGGGCGGGCAAGACCGAGAAGCTCACCTACCGGCTGGATCCGGCCGGACTGGACGGGCAGGCGACCGGGCTGATCGGCTCCGACCTGACCCTGATCGGCCAGGACGGCAAGCCGTTGGCCTCCCTGCACACCGTCGTCGACGTGCGCGGGTCCCTGGCTTCGGTGTACGGACTGTTCGGGATCATCATCGCGGTACTGACCGGTCTCGCTATAGCCGACGCGGCCTTGACCGTTGCGCGCCACCGGCTCTCGGCCAATCGCTGGCAGCGCGGGCTGCGGCTGCTCGCGCCCGGCATCGGCATCGGGCTGATGATCGGGTTCACCGGGTCGGTGGCCCGGTGGTGGGTGCCGGGGACCGTGCTGTGGTTGTCGCTGGCCGGGGTGCTGGCGGCCGTGTTCTTCCTGGCCGGGTACCTCTCGCCCACGCCACGGCAATCCGATGATCTCGGGCTGGATCCCGAAGATCTCGCCGCCGCACAGGAACTCGATGCCCGCGGCTTCCCCGCCGGGTCCGGCTCACCCCTCGGTATCGGAGCGCCTGTCGGGCTCGGCGCGCCGCAGGGCGGGGCGCCACGCGGCTTGGGCGTGCCGTTCGGCGGGCAGCCCGGGATGGGCACACCCCAGGCGAGCGGCGCGCCGATGCCGTTCCCCGGCCCGGTCGAACCGGCGCACGAGGCCGTGCCGGTGGGCCCGAATCCGCCCTACGGCGGCACGTTCCGCGACCTGAGGCCGGTCGGGCCGGGCGGCACCTATCCCGACCTCGATGTCCGGAACCAGCCGCCCAGTGCGGCAACGGAATTCGTGCCCTACGGGCCGGCCGGTTCCGGCACGGCGGCGCCGCCCGGACCGGGTGCGCCGCCCGGGTCGATGCGTGTCTTCCCGGGAGGTCCCGCCCCGGCGCCCACGCCCGATCCCGCCGCGTTCCGGAGCGGGGAGACGACCCGCATCTCGAAGTCCGGATTCGGCGGCGCGTACCCGGGCGGCGGGCCACTGGCATCCGCCATGCTGCCCGACACCGGCGAAAACGCCACCACCACGGTGCATTCCCCGCGGTCGGGTGGGCGGCCGGAGGTCGGCGCGGAGACGCTGCTGCCCTCGGGCGGGGCGCCCGCCGTCGGCGACCCCGGTGGCGGGACGGGTCCGGCCGGAACCGGCGAGCAGACCGCCGGGTATCCGGCGGGTGTGCAACGACCCGGCACGCCCGATCCCGACGACGAGCCGACGCTACGCGGTGATCCCGGCGGGAGCGGATTCCGGCCGGAGGGCGCGGGGAGATGAGCGCGGGGAATCTCAGCGACGCCGATGTGGCGCGCGTGCGGGCCGCGCTGCCCGGGTACGAGATCGGCGGGCAGATCGGGCGCGGCGGATGCGGGGTGGTGCTGGCGGGGGTGCATCGCGGACTGCACCGGCGGGTCGCCATCAAACAGATTCCGCCGCACTTCGCCGACGACATGCAGGTGCGGCGGCGCTTCGTCGACGAGGCGCGGGTGATGGCGGCGCTCGACCACCCGCACGTGGTGCCGGTCTACGACTACGTCGAACACGACGACCTGTGCCTGCTGGTCCTCGAATACCTGCCCGGCGGGACCGTCGAGAACCGGTTCGTCACCGCGGGATTCGAGGCCACCGCCGCGGTCGCGGTCGCCCTGTCCTGCGCGGCCGGACTGGACGCCGCGCACCGCATCGGTATCCTGCACCGCGACGTCAAACCCTCCAACCTGATGTTCGCGGCCAACGGTGCGCTCAAACTCACCGACTTCGGCATCGCCAAGATCGTCGGCGGCGAGGACACCCTGGTCACCAAGGCCGGGGAGATCATCGGCACCCCCTCCTACATCGCCCCCGAACAGGTTCGCGGCCAAGGGCTCTCCCCGGCCACCGACGTCTACGCCCTGGCCACCATGCTCTACCAGCTCCTCTCCGGCGTCCTGCCCTTCCCGACCGGATCCGACGCGCTGGCCCTGCTCTTCGCCCACGCCTACTCCGACCCCGTCCCCCTCACCGAGGTCGCCCCCTTCGTCCCCCACCCCATCGCCGAAGCCGTCATGCGCGGCCTCGCCTCCGACCCGGCCGAACGCTACGACACCGCCGAGACCTTCGGCATCGCCATCGCCGAAACCGCCGCCCACTTGTGGGGCACGAATTGGCTCACCCCCGTGGGCATCCCCGTCATCGGCGCCGACACCATCGTCGCCGCGGCCACCGGCACCCCCCGTTCGGGGCCCGCGCCCCACACCCCGCCTCCGATGCGCGGCCCCCACGGCCCCCACGGCCCCCACGGCCCCCTCACCCCACCGCCCGGCGACCGGATGCCGACCGGTCCGGGGATGCGAACCGGTCCGGGGACCACGCCCGGCACGGGATCAGCGCCCGGCCCGATGACGCCACCGCGAGCTGCGCGACCCGGACCCGGGAACCCGCCGCCGAACGCGCCGACGCGCGCCTCCGGATCCGGCCCGATAACGCCTGGGCCGCAGCCGATTCGGTCACCGCACCGGTCCGACGCCGACCGACGCTCCGCGCCCACGATGCGGGCCGGGCAGGGCCCAGGACCCGCGCCCGGAGGGGTTCCTCCCGCAGGTCATGGCGGGCCGAGGCCCGGGGGACCGGTTCCCGGGCCGGGAGGTGGCGGACGGACGGACGGCCGCGGGGCCGCGGGTCTCGGGTTCGGGCCCGGATCGACGCTGCCGATGGAACGGGTGCGGCCTCGGGAGCCGATCCAGCACGGTGGCGTGCGGTTGGTGGAGGTGGCGCGGGCGGATCTGGTGCCGGTGCAGCAGGTGGTGACCTTGCCGTCGCCGCGGGTTCCGTTCCTGGTGGCGGGGCTGCTGGCCGTGGTGACCGGCGGGGCCGCGGTGCTCGGGATCGGGGCCGTCGGGCGGGACGCGCCGCCGGTGGGGATGGTGCGGATCGGCGGGGTCGATCCGGCCGCCGGGACGGTGGTGCTGGATCTGTCCGAGCCGGTGCCGATCACGGTGTCGGGTGGGGCGGCCGACGGCGCGAAGCTGTCGGTGAATGTGCTCGGGCTGCGGGCCGGAGGCGGGGAGACGACGCTGGCCGGAGGCGCGGGGGAGGTGGCCGCGCCGGTGCACCGGTATGTGCTCGCCGGACGGCTGACCGGGGAATTGTCATTGTCCCGCAATGGGTCTCAGACGGCGGCCTACCGGTTCGGGGTGCGGACACGGCAGCCCGCGACCACCACGGCCACCGGGGTCGGGCTGGCGTTGCTGCTGTTGTTCGCGGCGGCCTACGCCGAATCGAACGCGCGGACGCTGCGGCGCGGGAGCGCCCGGTTCGCGTCGACCGTCGGACTGGCCATCAGTATGGGACTGCTGGGGGTGGCGGCCGTCGGTGCGGCGTGGGTGCTGCTCGGGCGGGAACCCACGCTGCTCAGCGTGATCGCCTGTGCCGCAGGCGGTGCGGCGACGGGACTGGCGCTCGCGACCGGATGCCGGCGGGTCGGGAAGCGGTACCGCTACGTGCGGGTGCAGCGACTACGGGAGCGCGCCTGACGGGCGCGGACCGGCGCGAACAGGCGCGGGCGCGGGACACAGCGCCGGGGCGGCTGATGACGACAGCGCCGCGGCGGCAATGACATACCGCCCCGACGGTAATGGTGAGCCCGGAAATCGGCGATATAGACACGAGCGCGGCGCGATCGGTGGCCGCGCCGGGGAAGGGGTGGGAGCATGGCTGGTCGGCCGGTCATCGAGATCCGCGAATGGGGACGGCCCGCGCGGCGGCGCATGCTGGACGGGCCCATCGTGTTCGGACGAGACGGCAGCCACGAGGTGCTCGCCGACGGCGGGGTGTCCCGGCAGCACCTGCGGCTGGTGCCCACACCGACCGCGCTGTCGGTGGTCGACCTGGGAAGCCGCAACGGCACCACCGTCAACGGGGTGGCGTTGACCGGGCGGCGCGAACTGATGACCGGCGACGTGGTGCGGCTGGGACGCTGCGAGATCCTGGTGCTGCACATGCCCACCGCCGAACCCGACGGCTTCGACGGATCCGAGACCGTGCTCGGGCCCTCCGGCGTGATTCCCCGGCCGCCCGGCGCGGAACCCACCCCGCCGCCCGGCTGGGTGGCGGTCGCCAACCGGGTCCTCGGCCTCGACCCGACCGGGCAGCGGAACCTGTTCCCCGCCTTCACCGAACTGCCCAGCCGGATCCCGCTGCGGGTCTGGCAGGGCGTGCGCGTGCTGAGCATCACCGCGTACCTGGCGTTGATCGTCACGCTGTTCGTGCGGCCGGCGGGCGGGCTGTTCGTCTTCTTCAAGATCGTGGTGCCGCTGCTGCCGGGGCTGTTCCTGATCGCACCGGGGTTGTGGCGCAACACCTGTCCGCTCGCCGCCACCAATCAGCTGCCCCGGCTGCTGCGCTTCACCCGCGGGGCCACGGCACCGGCCTGGTTGCAGCAGCGCGGGTATCTGATCGCGGTCGCCCTGTTCTTCGGCATCGCCGGATCCCGGGTGGCCGGACTCGATCGCAGCGGAATCGCCACCGGCATAGTGCTTTCCACGGTGCTGCTGGCCGCGTTCACCGGCGGCATCGCGTTCAAGGGCAAGAGCGGGTGGTGCTCCAGCATCTGCCCGCTGTTCCCCTTGCAGCGCGCCTACGGGCAGACGCCGTTCGTCACCATCGCCAACAACCACTGCCGGCCGTGCCTGGGCTGCGCCAAGAACTGCTTCGACTTCAAACCGCGCGCCGCCTACCAGGCCGACATGGCCGACCCGGATCCCGGCTGGAGCGCGCCGCGCAAACTGTTCGCCGCCGCGCTGCCCGGATTCGTCCTCGGATTCATGGTGCTGGCCGGGTATCCGGGTGTCGCTGTGCCGCAACGGTATCTGGCGCTCGGGGCGGCCGTGCTGGTCGCGGTGGGCGTCTACTTCGCGGTCGAGGCGCTGACCGGGGTGAGCGCGGCCGTGCTGTCGGCGGTGTACGCGGCGATCGCGTTGAACGGCTTCTACTGGTTCGCGGGGCCGGTGCTGCTCGGGGCGTTCACCACCGTCACCGGTATCGGGGGCGTGGCCTGGCTGCACTGGCCGATCAGCCTCTTCGTCCTGGCGGCGACGCTGCTGTTCCTGGCTCGCGCCCGGGTCGGTGAACTCCAGTACGCACTCACCACCGGGGCGCGCACCGCACCGGTGCTGCTGCCGTTCCCGCGCCCGCGCGAGGCCGAGAAGGCAACGGCCCCAGGCGCTTCGGTGGAGTTCGACGGCCGCGCCGTGGCCGCCGAGATCGGTGTCAGCCTGCTCGATCTGGCCGAGAAGGCGAACCTGCCGCTGGAGTCGGGCTGCCGCATGGGCGTCTGCGGCGCGGACCCGGTCGCCATCCTCGAGGGCGGCGAGAAACTGTGCGCACCGACCGGTGACGAGCAGAACACCCTGCGCCGACTGGGATTCGCCGACAACACCCGCATGGCCTGCTGCGCGCGGATCACCGAAGGCGGAGTGCGCGTCTCGCTCACCCCGCAGCCCGGCCGCGCCACCGGCGACCGGCCCGCCCATTTCGACCGCTCCCTGGTGAGCCTGGTCGTCATCGGCACCGGCATCGCGGGCGTCACCGCCGCCGACTTCCTGCGCCGCGGCCACCCGGACTGCGAGATCCACCTGGTCGGGCGGGAATCCCACGACTTCTACAACCGCATGGGCATCTCCCGGCTCATCCCCGGCCGCTCCGCCATGCAGGGGCTGTACCTGCAACCCGAGCAGTGGTACGAGGATCACCGGATCACGCCGTGGCTCAATACCCTTGTCACACACCTGGATCCGCGTGCGCAACGAGTGCACCTCGGTACCGGTGATGTGCTGCCCTACGACCGGCTGATCCTGGCCACCGGCGCGTCCGCCGCGCTGCCCGGGATCGAGGGCCTGCACCGGCCGGGCAGTTTCGTGCTTCGGGAAGCCGGGGACGCGCTCGACATCCGGGCCTATGCCCAGCAGCGGTCGTGTACCCGTGCCGTGGTCGCGGGCGGCGGCCTGCTCGGACTCGAGGCGGCGTACGCGCTGCACCAGCTGGGCTTGCGGGTCACCGTGCTGGAGCGCGGTTCCCGCCTGCTGAGCAAGCAGCTCGACGCGCGCGCCTCCGCCATGGTCGCCGACCACCTCACCCGGGCGCAGATCGAAGTCCGGTACCGGGCCGAAACAGCCTCGCTGACAGGAGATTCCAGTACCAGTGGGACCCGCGGCTCGAGTGGATCCGCGGCCGACCGGCACCGGGCGGCCCCGGTACGCGGTGTCGTTCTGAAAGACGGCACCGTCCTGCCCTGCGAGGTCTTCCTCGCCGCCACCGGCATCAAACCCAACACCGATCTAGCCGTGCGAGCCGGAATCCCTTGCCGTCGAGGCATTCTCGTGGACGACCGGATGCGTACCGCCGCGCCCAACGTGTACGCCGCCGGGGACGTCGCCGAACACCGCGACCGCGTCCTGGGCCTGTGGCCCATCGCGGCCGAACAGGCGCAGGCCGCCGCCGTCAACGCGCTCGGCGGACAGCAGGTGCTCACCGCGGAGACACCCGCGACCATCCTCAAAGGCGTCGGCCTGGAACTGTTCGGCATCGGCCGGGTCGAACCCGAGCAGCACGACGAGGTGATCGTCGTCGACGGGTCGCCGCGGCCCTCCTACCGGCGCCTGATCCTGTCCCAGGGCCGGGTGGTCGGCGCGATCGTCCTCGGCCACCACCCGACCGACGTGGCCGCCGCCCAACAGGCCGTCCGTGCCCGCCTCGCGATCCCGCCGAACGCCCGCAACGCCCTCCAGCGCGGGGACTGGTCAGCGCTGCAATGAGATTCACGCCGTGCGGTAGGTGAGAACCCGCTCGCCGATCCGCAGGCTCCAGCCCACCTTCAACTCCATCGGCTGCTGACCCACCCGAACCCAGTCCGCCGCACCGGGCGCCGCCACATAGGTGCCGCCCGGTGTGCCCGCGTCGCGCACGAACACCTGGCCCTTCTCGACGAACACGCGCGCGTGCACCCGGGACACATGCCGGTCGCGCGCGATCACGATGGGCGAGGCCACCGCTCGCCGCACCGCCTCGTCGATCATCGGATCGCGCCCGATCACATAGGGGCGATCCAGCGGATAGGTCTCACCCTCCGCGCTCGTGAGCGACGCGCCCGGACCCGCCAGCGTGGACGTGGACGGCGGACCGCCCGCCGCCCGCGTCTCGGCGACCTCGGGCTCCGGCACGTAGGCCGCCGTCGGCGGCTGCTCTTCCGGAACCGGGCGATCGTCCCGCCGCTCGGCGGGCTGCGACGGGGCCGCGGGCTTCTTCGTCATGTCCGGGCCGCCGGCTCGCGGAGTCGTCGCCGCATTCCGGGGGTGGATCGGCCCGGATGTGGGCATCGAATCGGCCGCCGGCGGGGAAACCGCCTGCCCGCGATCGGCTTCCACGCCCGCGGAGGGGGCGGGGGTGGAACCGGTCTGCGACTGCGTGGGTGTGACACGTCGGGTCACGTCCACATTCGGTCCTGGACCTGGCCCCTGCGCGTGCGGGGTGGGTGGCGCGGCGGCGTGCTGGGTGGGAGGCGGTGTGGACCCGTGCTGGATGGCAGGAGGTGCCGCCGGACCGGACGCGACGAACGGACCCGACGGGTGTTGTGTCGCCGGGCCGGATGTGGCCGGGGGACGCTGATCGGGGGCGCGGTTGTGCGGGGGAGCGGAGTCCGGTGCGGGAGCGTGCGCCGCCTTCGCGGGTGAGTCGCCGCGCTGGGAAGGAAGTCCGGAGGCGGGCGCGTGCAGGACCACGCCGCCGCCGGGCACGACGCCCGCGCGCAGGTCGCTGTGCGGGATCTCGCCCGTCGCGCCGTCGGCGGACAGGGTGAGGCGGCGGACCGGGTCCTGAATGATCTCGTCGGCCCAGGTCATGGCGCGTTGGCCGGAGAGGACGCGATGACCCTCGGGGCCGTCGACGGTGGCGGTGACCGAGCCGCGCAGCAGGATCAGGATGCCGCCCGCGGTGGGGGCGACCACGCCGAAGGCCGGGGGCTGGGCGGTGCTGCTGGTGAAGACGGTGGCGGCCAGGCGCTGGGCGATGGCCATGCCGGGGTCGGCCGCGCCCGCGGCGGTCTCGGCCGCGCCGAGGATGCGGTCCATGGACGGGCTCTCGCCGTGCAGGACGATCACCACGTTTCCGAACCGGGCGACCAGTCCGGCCCCAGGTATCACCCCGACCCTCATCGGAATCCGACCCATCCGCGCCTCCCTCTGCCCGCGCCTCTCCCCGCGCTCGGAACATCGCAGCCAAGCATATGACCGTTCCGCACTCGTGCCTATGGCCGGACCACAGCCGCGTATCCGGCAGCTCCACAGCCCGCTCGCGGCGACACGTGATCGGGCGGATCGCGGCAATGCGGCCCGAAGCGGCAATCCGGGGGCCAGGATCGAGGCATCGTGCCGGGGCAGTCGGCCCCGGCGGCACCCGATGAGGACCGAACCATGACGGGCTCGATCATCAGGACCACCACCGCCTCCGCGGCCACCCTCGCCACCGTCGCCGCGCTCGCCGCACTGGCCGCCCCCGCCGCGGCCACCGGCACCCGGGTCGGCATCGATCCGGGCATCAGCTTCGGCCCGGCCACCAACTACGGGACCGGTTGCTCCTACGACATCGACGGGATCGTCGACGACCCGGTCACCCCGGTCGTGTTCTACGACAACAGCGTTCCCTTCGCCGTCGCCAACCCCTCCGGCTCGCTGGCACAGGCCCGCTGGACGCCCACCACGCCCGGACCGCACCGGCTCCAGATCTGGCAGCGCCACGCCGGGTCCCCGGACGTCTTCCCCTACGTCGACATCCAGGTGGGCACCGGACTGCCGACGGGCTCGGGCTGCGCCGTCACCGGCTGATCGCCGCGCCGGACGGCGGCCGGGAACTACAGGACGGCGGCCAGCGCGGCCGGTTCGGCGGCCTTGCGGTCGGTGTCGACCAGGCCGATCCGGGTGCGGCGGTCGAGCAGATCGGATTCGTCCAGCGCGCCCTCATGGCTGACCGCGTAAGCGAATTCGGCCCCGGTGACATCCATGCCGGGGGCGACCTCCGCCGCCAGTGTCGGATGCTGCCGCGACAATTCCAGCACCGCGGCCGCCTCGCTGCCGTAGCGCTCGACCAGCCGCGGCGGGGCCTCGATGGCGTCGCGCGCCGCACCGGAGACCGCGCCCACCAGCGGCAGCGCGCGCGTGCGGCACGGCCCGGCGGCGAGCCGCGCGTGCCCGACGGCCGCGTCCACGGCGTCCTCGGCCATCTTCCGGTAGGTGGTGAGCTTGCCGCCGACCACGGTGATCACGCCGGTGGGGGAGGTCAGCACCGCGTGCTCGCGGGAGATGTCGGCGGTGCTGTCGTCGCCGGTGCGCAGCAGCGGCCGCAGGCCCGCGAAGCTGCCGCGGATATCGCTGCGGCGCAACGGCTCCCGCAGCACGGTGTTGACGGTGTCGAGCAGGAAGTCGATCTCGCCGTCGGTGGCGTGCGGGACGTCCGGCACCGGGCCGGGCGCCTCCTCGTCGGTGAGGCCCAGGTACACGCGGTTGTGCGCGGCCGGGAACGCGAAGATGAAACGGCTGGTGCTGCCCGGGATCGGCACGGTCAGCGAGGCGGTCAGGCCGCCGAACGCGGCCGCGTCGAACACCAGGTGGGTGCCGCGCGAGGGCCGCAACTCGATGCTCGGATCCACCTGATCGGCCCACACGCCGGTGGCGTTCACCACCGAACGCGCTGTCACGGACAGGGTTTCACCGGTCAGCGTGTCCCGCAGCGTGGCCGAGGTGCCGGTGACGTCGACGGCCTCGACCCGGGTCAGCACCGTCGCGCCCTCCCGCGCCGCGGTGCGGGCGATGGCCACCACCAGTCGCGCGTCGTCCACCAATTGCCCGTCCCAGGCCAGCAATCCGCCGCGCAGCCCGGACCGCCGCACCGTCGGGGCCAGCCGCAGCGCCTCCGCGGCCGCCACCCGTCGCGAGCGCGGCAGCACCGCCGCCGGCGTCCCGGCGGTCCGGCGCAGCACGTCACCGGCCAGGAATCCGGTGCGCACCAGCAGCTTCTGCGCCGTGCCGATACTCGGCAGCAGCGGCACCACCTGCGGCAGCGCCCGGGTCAGGTGCGGGGCGGTGCGGGTGAGCAGGATGTCGCGTTCGACCGCGCTCTCGTGCGCGATCCCGACGCCGCCGCTGGCCAGATACCGCAGCCCGCCGTGCACCAGCTTGGAACTCCAGCGGCTGGTGCCGAACGCGAAGTCGTGCTTCTCCACCAGGACCGTGCGCAGCCCGCGCGCCGCCGCGTCCAGCGCCACACCGACACCGGTGATGCCGCCGCCGATCACCAGCAGGTCGATCGCGGACCCGTCGCCCAGCGCGGTCAGCTCCCGCTGCCGTCGCTCGCGATTGAGCGCGGAATGGGACGGAGCCGGATTGCTGGTCATATCAGGGCCTTTCGATGCGGTGTCGATCGCCGGACGCGTTATCGCGGTCCGGAGTCGCCGGGGGCGGGTGCGAGGTAGCCGTGCAGGGCGTGGGTCAGTTCGGCGTCGAGGTGGTCGCTGTCGACCACCACGGCGAAGGCGGACGCGGACTGGACCGCGGATTGGGCGATGAGCAGGAGCATGGCGGCCAGGTGCGCCGGATCGCCGTCGCGAATCGAGTTGTCGGCCTGGCCTTCCCGGATGCCTCCGGCGAACAGGTCGATCAGGGCGCGCTGGTTGCGGCCCAGGCGTTCGAAGACGTAGGTCTGCATGACGTCGGCGTCGGCGCGGAAGATCTTGGCGAACAGCGGGTTCCGCCGGATCATGGAGCCGCCGCCGACGATCGCGCCGACCAGGCGCTCGCGGCCGGTGCCGGTGCTGGGGGCGGTGTCGGCGATGATCTCGCGCAGCTCCCGCACCAGCAGGTCGGCCACCAGGGAACCGGTGTCTGCCCAGCGCCGGTAGACGGTGGGCCGGCTGACGCCCGCGCGGCGGGCCACCTCGGTCAGGGTGGTGCGCCGGACCCCGAATTCGGCCACGCAGGCGCGCGCCGCGTCCAGGATCGCCCGGTCGACGGCGGAAGATGGTTCGGTAGAGCTCATGGTTGCCACCATGGGAGAGTAGTTGCCGTTACTGCTTGACATTCTATGTCACACTGTAACGCATGGTCGACACACAAGCAGCTTCCGCATCCACTGCGAACCCGGGCGAGCCGCAGCTCCGCCCGAGTATGGTGTGGGACGCCTGGGGCTCCCCGGCCGGACACAAACCACTGTCCGAGCAGATCCGGGGACTGCTCACGCAGGTTTTCGGGGTGTCCGGCGAACCGGTGACCCGTCGCGATGAGGGCGACGTGCCGCTGCGCGCCTCCGCGCTCACCCCGGACCAGCACGCCGGGCTCGTCGCGGTGGTCGGAGCCGAGCACCTCTCCATCGACCACCGCGACCGGCTGCTCCGCGCCGGCGGCAAATCCACCCCCGACCTGCTGCGCCGCCGCGCCGACGGGGAACAGGACGCGCCCGACGCCGTCGTCTTCCCCGCCGATCACGACCAGGTCCTCGCGGTCCTGCGGTACTGCGCCGCCAATGCCATCGCGGTCGTCCCCTTCGGTGGCGGCACCAGCGTCGTCGGCGGCCTCGACCCCGCGCGCGGCGGCTTCGGCGCCGTCCTCGCCCTCGACCTGCGCCGCCTCGACACCCTCACCGACGTCGACCCGATCAGCGGCACCGCCACCCTCGGCGCGGGCCTGTCCGGTCCGCAGGCCGAGGAACTGCTTGCCCGCCACGGCCTTTCGCTCGGCCACTTCCCGCAGAGCTTCGAATACGCCACCATCGGCGGCTTCGCGGCCACCCGGTCCTCGGGCCAGGCCTCCGCCGGGTACGGGCGCTTCGACGACATGATCCAGCGCCTCCGGATCGCCACCCCCGCGGGCGATCTCGACCTGGGCCGCGCCCCCGCCTCCGCCGCCGGACCCGATCTGCGCGAACTGTTCTCCGGCTCCGAGGGCGCGCTCGGCATCATCACCGAGGTCACCCTGCGCGTGCACCCGATCCCCGAGACCACCGGCTACCAGGCCTGGTCCTTCCCCGACTTCACCACCGGCGCCAACGCCCTGCGCGCGGTCATCCAGGCCGGGGCCGCCCCGACCGTCATGCGGCTGTCCGACGAGGCCGAGACCGGCCTGAACCTGGCGCGCGCCGGGAACATCGGCGGCGCGGCCGTCGGCGGCTGCCTCGCCGTCACCACCTTCGAGGGCACCGCCGCGCACGTGACCGCCCGCAGCACCGAGGCCGCCGCCCTGCTGGCCGCCGCCGGCGGCACCGCGCTGGGCGAGAGCCCGGCCGAGGAATGGGAGCACGGCCGCTTCGCCGCCCCCTACCTGCGGGACGCGCTGCTGGACGTGGGCGTGCTGTGCGAGACCCTGGAAACCGCCACCACCTGGAGCAATCTCGCCAACCTGAAGGAGCGGGTGACCACGGCGCTGGTCGACGCGCTCGGACAGCCGGCCCTGGTCATGTGCCACATCTCGCACACCTACCCGACCGGCGCCTCGCTGTACTTCACCATCGTCGCCAAGCAGGCCGAGGACCCGATCGCGGGCTGGGCCGTGGCCAAGAAGGCCGCGGGCGACGCCATCGTGGCCGCCGGCGGCACCATCACCCACCACCACGCCGTCGGCGCGGATCACCGCCCGTGGATGACCGACGAGGTCGGTGACCTGGGCGTCCAGGTGCTGCGCGCGGTCAAGCAGGCCGTCGACCCCACCGGAATCCTCAACCCTGGGAAGCTGATTCCGTGAGAACCATCCGCTCCATCGCCCTGGTGACCAACCCGCTGTCCGGGCACGGCAAGGGCGCCACGGTCGCCGTCGAGGCGGCCAACCGGTTCGCCGAGTTCGGCGTCCAGGTCACCGAGATCCTCGGCGACTCCGCCGCCGACAGCGAGCGGCTGGTCCGCAAGGCCCTGGCCGACCCGGACGCCCGCCCCGACGCCGTCGTCGCCGCGGGCGGTGACGGACTGGTCGGCGTGGTGCTGCAGGCCCTGGTCGGCACCGGCGTCCCGCTGGGTCTGATCCCCGGCGGCACCGGCAACGACCTGGCCCGCGAACTCGGCGTCCCCGACGACACCGCCGCCGCGGTGGCCACCATCCTGGACGGCCGCACCCGCGCCATCGACCTCGGCACCGTCGAGACCGAGGAGTCGGGCCGGGCCATCTGGTTCGCCACCGTCACCGGCACCGGCCTGGACGCCCGGGTCACCCTGCGCGCCAACGCCTTGCGCTGGCCCAACGGCCCGATGCGCTACACCGTCGCCGCCCTGCTCGAACTCGCGGGCAAGCTCGCGGTGCCGTACCGCATCGAACTGACCGGTTCTCCCGACCACCCGGACGGCACGGTCCTCGAACTCGACGCGGTCATGGTGGCGGTCGGCAACACCCGCACCTACGGCGGCGGCATGCTCATCACCCCCGACGCGAAGATCGACGACGGCCTGCTCGACCTCACCGTCGTCGGCGCCATGTCCCGCCTGGACATGCTGCGCCTGCTCCCCACCCTGTCCTCCGGCAAGCGCATCGACCACCCGGCCGCGGTCCAGTACCAGGCCCGTGAGATCCGCCTCACCGCCCCCGGCGCACCCGCCACCGCGGACGGCGACCCGGCCGGTCTCCTCCCGGCGCTCTTTCGCGCCCACCCCGGTGTACTGGACGTCCTCGTCCCCTGAACCGTGCACACTGGTGCCCCACGTCGAAAGGCGTGGGGCGCCAGTCGTATTCAGGCCGGGCGGGCGATGAGCAGGTAGCCCGTCATCGGCCTGTTGGTGACCTCGCGCTGATCGACCGTGAGGCCGGCCCGCTCCAGGGCCGCACGGATCTCGGCGACCGGGCGCAGCGTGAATCCGTAAGAAGTGAACGGCATTTTCGCCATTGCGTCCGGGTCGCCGATGCCGATCACCAAGCGGCCCTTGGGCTTCAGGACGCGAGCCAGCTCGGCGCAGGCCGCGTCCAGCTCGGGCACGAAATAGATGGTGTTGCAGGTGATTACGGCGTCCAGTGAGTCGTCGGCCAGGGGGAGCTGGGTCAGCGATCCTTCGACCAGGCGCAATCGGTTGGAGGACACGTCGGCCGAGTACTCGGCGCGGGCCCGGGACAGCATGTCCGCGGAGAGTTCGACGCCGGTCACGGTGCCGGTGGTGCCGACCCGGCCCAGCAGCAGCGTGAGGCCGAGACCGCCGCCGAAGCCGATATCGGCGGCCGCGTCGGTGGGGGTGACCTCGGCGGCGGTGACCGCGCCTTCGATCAGGGGGCGGTTGCTGCGGTTGAGCATGCGGGCGACCCCCTTTCCGAGGAGGCCGCTGGGGTGGCCCAGCTGGCCGGCGACCGTCGACATCAACCGTGTGACAATCGGATTCATGGATTTCAGGCTACCGGTCGGTTGCCTCGAAAAGGCCGTGTGACGACACGGCAACGACTCCGGTCACGACGCGGGAACAATGTGTCCGACACAACGTGAATGCAACGAAACCTGGTCTACCCTGGCCCATTTGGGTGAGAACCTGAGAATTGGCCAAGGATCCGGGGGAATGCGCCGAAACGACGGTAGGCTGGCCATCGAGGGCGGGGCTTTCGGTGTCCCTCATCCACCGAGAGCCCCGCCCTTCGGCTATCCAAAATCACCCCTGGGAAAAACCCGGTCGTTGGGCGATAATCCCAGCCCTTAGAATCACACGGTGACCAGCGCAGCCTCTGAGAACCCGCGTAATCGTGCCGATGCCCTCCCCAAGAGCTGGAACCCCAGCGACGTCGAGGCCGACCTGTACGAGCGCTGGGTAGGCGCCGGTTACTTCACCGCCGACCCGGGCAGCGCCAAGCCCGCGTACTCCATCGTGCTGCCTCCGCCGAACGTCACCGGCACCCTGCACATGGGCCACGCCCTCGACCACACCCTCATGGACCTGCTGACCCGCCGCAAGCGCATGCAGGGCTTCGAGGTGCTGTGGCTGCCCGGCATGGACCACGCCGGCATCGCCACCCAGACCGTGGTGGAGAAGCAACTCGCCGTCGACGGCAAGACCAAGGAAGACTTCGGCCGCGAACTGTTCGTCGACAAGGTCTGGGACTGGAAGCGCGAATCCGGCGGCCAGATCCAGGGCCAGATGCGCCGCCTCGGCGACGGCGTCGACTGGAGCCGCGACCGCTTCACCATGGACGACGGGCTGTCCCGCGCCGTGCAGACCATCTTCAAGCGCCTCTACGACGCGGGCCTCATCTACCGCGCCGAACGCCTGGTGAACTGGTCGCCGGTGCTCAAGACCGGCATCTCCGACCTCGAGGTGGACCACAAGGAAGTCGAGGGCGAGCTCGTCTCGCTGCGCTACGGCTCCCTGAACGACGACGAGCCGCACGTGATCGTCGCCACCACCCGCGTGGAGACCATGCTCGGCGACACCGCCGTCGCGGTGCACCCCGACGACGAGCGCTACCAGGCACTCATCGGCACCACCGTGTACCACCCGATCACCGGCCGTCAGATCCCGATCGTGGCCGACGACTACGTGGACCCCGAGTTCGGCTCCGGCGCGGTCAAGATCACCCCGGCGCACGACCCCAACGACTTCGAGCTCGGCCTGCGCCACAACCTGCCCATGCCGACCATCATGGACGTCACCGGCAAGATCGCCGACAGCGGAACCGAATTCGACGGCATGGACCGCTTCGAGGCCCGGGTCAAGATCCGCGAGCGGCTCGAGTCGGAGGGCCGCGTGGTCGGCCGCAAGTACCCCTACATCCACCAGGTCGGCCACTCCGAGCGCTCCGGCGAACCCATCGAACCCCGCCTGTCCATGCAGTGGTGGGTCAAGGTCGAGGGCATCGCCAAGGCCGCCGGCGACGCTGTCCGCAACGGCGACGTGCAGATCCACCCGGCCAGCCAGGAACCGCGCTGGTTCGAGTGGGTCGACAACATGCACGACTGGAACATCTCCCGTCAGCTGTGGTGGGGCCACCGCATCCCGATCTGGTACGGCCCCGAGGGCGAGATCGTCTGCGTCGGCCCCGACGAGCAGGCCCCCGAGGGCTACGTCCAGGACCCCGACGTGCTCGACACCTGGTTCTCCTCGGGCCTGTGGCCCTTCTCCACCATGGGCTGGCCCGACTCCACCGAGGAACTGCGCAAGTTCTACCCGACCAGCGTGCTGGTCACCGGCTACGACATCCTCTTCTTCTGGGTCGCCCGGATGATGATGTTCGGCATGTTCGTCTCCGACGATCCGGTGCTCACCGCGGGCAAGGACGCCAAGCAGGTCCCGTTCCAGGATGTGTTCCTGCACGGCCTGATTCGCGACGAGCACGGCAAGAAGATGTCGAAGTCGCGCGGCAACGGCATCGACCCGCTGGACTGGATCGAGGAGTACGGCGCCGACGCCACCCGCTTCACCCTGGCCCGCGGCGCCCAGCCCGGCGGCGACCTCTCGGTCGGCACCGCGCACGTCACCGCCTCGCGCAGCTTCATCACCAAGCTGTTCAACGCCACCAAGTTCGCGCTCATGAACGGTGCGCAGCCGGGCGAACTGCCCGCCCGCGACACCCTCACCGACAGCGACCTGTGGATCCTGGACCGCCTCGACGAGGTCATCGCCGAGGTCGACGGCGCCCTGGACCGCTACGAGTTCAGCAAGGCGCTCGAAGGGCTGTACCACTTCGCGTGGGACGAATTCTGCAGCTGGTACCTGGAATTGGCGAAGGTTCAGTTCGCCGACTCCGAGGAGCGCGCCGCCAGCACCCGCGTCGTGCTCGGCACCGTCCTCGACGCCGTGCTGCGCCTGCTGCACCCGGCCGTCCCGTTCGTCACCGAGACCCTGTGGCAGGCCCTCACCGACGGCGCGGAGGGCGAGTCCATCGTCATCTCCTCCTGGCCGGCCGTCTCCGGCGCGACCGCCGACGCCGCGGCCGCCCGCCGCGTCGCCGACACCCAGAAGCTGATCACCGAGATCCGCCGCTTCCGCGCCGACCAGGGCCTGTCCGACAGCCAGAAGGTGGCGGCCAAGCTGATCGGCATCGACACCGTCGACCTGCTCGCCCAGGAAGCCGGCATCGCCAACCTGGCCAAGCTCACCGCCGCCGGTGACGACTTCGCCGCCACCGCGTCGCTGGAGGTGCGCCTGTCCGCCGCCACCGTGACCGTCGAGATCGACACCTCCGGCACCGTCGACCTCGACGCCGAGCGCCGCCGCCTGGAGAAGGACCTCGCCGCCGCGCAGAAGGAGCTCGCCGGCACCAACGGCAAGCTCGGCAACGAGGCCTTCCTGGCCAAGGCCCCCGACGAGGTGGTCGCGAAGATCAAGGCGCGCAAGGAGATCGCCGAGGGCGACGTCGAGCGCGTCACCGCACGCCTGGCCGAGATCGCCAAGCTGGCCGCCAAGTGAACGACGAACCGGAGCGTCAGTACGCGGAGGGCCCGCTGTCCCACGGCACCTCGCCGGTGGATCTCGCCGAGATGGCGCTGGTCGAGGCCGAACTCGACCAGCGCTGGCCGGAGACCAAGATCGAGCCGTCGCTGTCCCGGATCGCGACGCTGATGGACCTGCTGGGCTCGCCCCAGCAGTCCTATCCGGCCATCCACATCGCCGGCACCAACGGCAAGACCTCGGTCACCCGGATGATCGACTCGCTGCTCACCGCGCTGCACCGGCGCACCGGGCGGATCACCAGCCCGCACCTGCAGCTGGCCACCGAGCGCATCGCGATCGACAACGCGCCCATCACGCCGGGTCGCTACGTCGAGACGTACCGGGAGCTGCTGCCGTACATCGAGATGATCGACGCGCAGTCCAAAGCCGCGGGCGGCCCGGCCATGTCGAAGTTCGAGGTGCTCACCGGAATGGCCTACGCGGCCTTCGCCGAAGCGCCGGTGGACGTGGCCGTGGTGGAGACCGGACTGGGCGGCCGCTGGGACGCCACCAATGTGATCGACGGTCAGGTCGCCGTCATCACCCCCATCGGCCTCGACCACACCGAATACCTCGGCCCGGACCTCACCTCCATCGCGGGGGAGAAGGCCGGGATCATCAAGAAGGCCGCCGAGGACGAACTGTCGCCACGCGACACCGTCGCCGTCATCGCCCAGCAGGAACCCGAGGTCATGGACGTCCTGCTGCGCCGGGCCGTCGAGGTCGACGCCGCGGTGGCGCGCGAAGGCTCGGAGTTCCAGGTGCTGTCGCGCCGGATCGCCATCGGCGGGCAGATGCTCGAATTGCAGGGCCTCGGCGGCGTGTACGACGAGATCTTCCTGCCCATGCACGGCGAGCACCAGGCCCGCAACGCGGTGCTCGCCCTGGCCGCGGTCGAGGCGTTCTTCGGCGCGGGCGCGTCCCGTCAGCTCGACATCGATGCCGTGCGAGCCGGATTCGGAAGCTGCGTCAGCCCCGGCCGGATGGAGCGCATGCGCAGCGCGCCCACCATCTTCATCGACGCCGCCCACAACCCGCACGGCGCCAAGGCGCTGGCCGCGACCCTCACCAGCGAATTCGACTTCCGCAAACTGGTCGGCGTGATCGCGGTACTGGGCGACAAGGACGCGGGCGGCATCCTCGACGCCCTGGAACCGGTCTTCGACGAGATCGTCGTCACCGAGAACGGCTCCCCGCGCGCCCTGCCCGTCGACGACCTGGCCAACCTCGCGGTCCAGCGCTTCGGCGACGAACGCGTGGCCGTCGCCCACGACCTGGCCGACGCCATCGAAACCGCCATCGCCCTCGCCGAAGGCGGGGAGGACGGCGAACTGGTCTCGGGCGCGGGCATAGTCATCACCGGCTCGGTCGTCACCGCCGGGTCCGCCCGCAGCCTGTTCGGAAAGGATCCCGCATGAGCGACGCCACCCCCGAGGTCCCGCCCCCCGCCGCCGACCCGTGGAAGGGCCTGCGCGGCGTCATGGCCGGGACCCTGGTCCTGGAGGCCATCACCGTGCTGCTCGCGCTGCCGGTGATCAGCGCGGTCGGCGGCGGCCTGCGCTGGTGGTCGGTGCTCTACGTGGTGGGCCTGGCCGTGGTCATGTTCCTGGGCGCGGGCGTGCAGCGCCGCTCCTGGGCCATCCCGTTCAACCTGGCCCTGCAGGTGGCGCTGCTGCTGGGCGGCTTCATCCACATCTCGATCCTGGTGATCGGTGTGGTGTTCGTCGCCGTGTGGGTCTTCGTGCTGTTCCTGCGCTCGGACGTGAAGAAGCGCATGGAGGCGGGAACCCTGCCCAGCCAGCGCATGTCGGGGGCCTGAAATACCGCCCGGAATCGGACAGGCCGGGACATCAGCCCCGGCCTGCGTTTTTCCTGCCGAGCAAGCGACGGTTAGGCTTCACGGGTGACTGAGCAGACCTTGGTACTCATCAAGCCCGACGGCGTGGCCCGTGGCCTCGTCGGGGAGATCATCACCCGCATCGAGCGCAAGGGCCTGAAGCTCGCGGCCATGAAGCTCGTGAACGTCTCCGAGGAAGTGGCTGTCGTCCACTACGCCGAGCACGCCGAGCGTCCGTTCTTCGGTTCCCTGATCGAGTTCATCACCTCCGGCCCGGTCGTCGCGGCCGTGCTCGAGGGTGAGCGCGCCATCGCCGCCTTCCGCCAGATCGCCGGCGGCACCGACCCGGTCGAGAAGGCCGTCCCGGGCAGCATCCGCGGCGACTACGCCCTCGAGACTCAGTTCAACCTCGTGCACGGCTCGGACTCGCCGGAGTCCGCCAAGCGCGAGATCGACATCTGGTTCCCCGGGTTCGCGCACTGATCTTCCGGGAGCGTTTGCTCCCGCTTCCTCTTCGGCCGGGTCCGGGGCCACGCCCCCGGACCTGCCACCCAGCGGCCGCTCGTGAGACTCGCGAGGCCGCTCCGGGCCGCGTGGGCACGACGCCCCGGCACGGTGTGGGATACTGGCTCTGGAAGTGACCGACGCCGGCCGTTTGCGGCAGGCATCGTTCACCTCCGATTGACACCGCGGAGCGACGGACGATCATCGCTGCCGCCGACGGCTCCAAGACTCGGCCGCCGGGCAGGCACGCTGGATGAACGCTCGTGACACGGAGTTGAGCCAACCAACCAGGCGCCACGTGAACTGTTAGCCCGAACGACGAGATACCGGTGATAACGGGCCACGCGGCGCGAAGACTTACGATCTCGCGCCTCCGGGTGTGAGGCCAACAAGACAGCGCCCCCGCGTCGGCCGCGTCGCTCCTCGGAGGAACGCGCCCGGGGGCCCCGAGGAGATTTCGTGGCCGATCAAGAGCCGCAGGACGCATCGCAGGTGAACGGTGAAGGGGGCGCTCAGATCACCCCGGCTGCCGGACAATTGCCGGAACGGATCCGAGTGCACGCACTGGCGAAGCTGCTGGGCACCACCAGCAAACGTATTCTGGCCCACCTGACCGAGATGGGCGCGCAGGCGAGAAGCCCGCAATCCAGCCTGGACCGGACCGTCGCCGAGACCGTGCGCGACGCCTTCGGACCGCGTGATGTCGAGGCCGCCCCCGCCGGGCCCGAGCCGATCGCCGAGACCACCGTCGACGCCGCCATCGCCGCGGACGACGACCGGGCCGCCGACGAACTGGCCGCCGAGGAAGTGGAGGCCGCGGAGGCCGCCGCCCCGGCCGCCGGCGCGCAGTCCACCCTGTTCGCCAGCCCCTTCCTGAGCGAGGCGCAGGCCGAGGAACAGGTCCAGTACCAGCCGTCCGCCGTCGTCGCGGCGCCGCTGTTCCTGTCGCCGGACGCCACCGCGGTCGAGGAGACCCGCCGCAAGCGCCGTGAGCGCAAGCCGCGCGCCGAGGAGCCGGTCGCCGAGGAGTCGGTGACCGAGGCGACCGCGGTGACCGAGGACACCGCCGCCGAGGACGCCGAGGACGAGGGCGACTGGGACGCCGATCAGGATCGTGAGCAGCGTGAGGGCACCTCGCGCCGCCGTCGCCGGGGCCGTCGCGGCCGCGGCCGGGGCCGGGGCGAGCAGCACGGTGACGCCGACGGCGAGGACGGCGAGGAGTCCGAGACCGAGGACGAGTCGGCCGAATCCGCCGAGACCGACACCGCCGACGAGGATGACGACGCGGGCGTGCCCGAGGGCTCGAGCAGCCGCCGTCGCCGTCGCCGTCGCCGCCGCAAGGGCGGGGACGACAACGAGCCCGAGGTCTCCGACGACGATCCGCCGAACACGGTCGTGCACGAGCGCGAGCCGCGCAGCAAGCGCCGCGCCCAGGTCGACGAGGTGCAGGGCATCAGCGGTTCGACCCGCCTGGAGGCCAAGCGCCAGCGCCGCCGCGACGGTCGCGAGGCCGGCCGCCGCCGCCCGCCGATCCTGACCGAGTCGGAGTTCCTGGCCCGCCGCGAGGCGGTGGACCGGGTGATGGTGGTGCGCGAGAAGCACTTCGCCGACCACCCGACCTCCACCACCCAGGTGGCGGTGCTCGAGGACAACATCCTGGTCGAGCATTTCGTGACCTCCACGGGCTCGGCGTCCATGGTCGGCAATGTGTACCTGGGCAAGGTGCAGAACGTGCTGCCGTCGATGGAGGCCGCCTTCGTCGACATCGGCCGCGGTCGCAACGGCGTCCTGTACGCGGGCGAGGTGAACTGGGAGGCCGCCGGTCTGGGCGGCAAGGAGCGCAAGATCGAGCAGGCGCTCAAGCCCGGTGACACCGTGCTGGTGCAGGTGTCGAAGGATCCGGTGGGCCACAAGGGCGCTCGCCTGACCACGCAGATCAGCCTGGCCGGTCGCTTCCTGGTGTACGTGCCGGGCGGTTCGTCGACCGGTATCTCGCGCAAGCTGCCCGACACCGAGCGCAAGCGGCTCAAGGAGATCCTGCGCGACATCGTGCCGCAGGACGCCGGCGTGATCATCCGCACCGCTTCCGAGGGCGTCTCCGAGCCGGAGCTGGCCCGCGACGTGGAGCGGCTGCAGGCGACCTGGCGCACCATCGAGGAGCAGTCCAAGCAGGGCTCCGGCGCGCCGAAGACCCTGTACGAGGAGCCGGACCTGCTGGTCAAGGTGGTCCGCGACCTGTTCAATGAGGACTTCTCGAAGCTGGTCATCGAGGGCGAGCGCGCCTGGACCACGGTCGAGAACTACGTCCGCACGGTCGCTCCGGACATGCTGGCCCGCGTCGAGCGCTACGACAACAGCGCGGTGGACGTCTTCGGCAGCCTGCGCATCGACGAGCAGCTGGCCAAGGCGCTCGACCGCAAGGTGTGGCTGCCCTCGGGCGGCACCCTGGTGATCGACCGCACCGAGGCGATGACCGTGGTCGACGTCAACACCGGCAAGTTCACCGGCGCGGGCGGGTCCAACCTCGAGGAGACGGTGACCCGCAACAACCTGGAGGCGGCCGAGGAGATCGTGCGCCAGATGCGGTTGCGCGACATCGGCGGCATGATCGTGGTCGACTTCATCGACATGGTCCTGGAGTCCAACCGGGATCTGGTGCTGCGCCGCCTCACCGAGGCGCTGGGCCGCGACCGCACCCGTCACCAGGTCTCCGAGGTCACCTCGCTGGGCCTGGTCCAGATGACCCGCAAGAAGCTGGGCACCGGCCTGGTCGAGGCGTTCTCCACCACCTGTGAGACCTGCCACGGCCGCGGCATCCTGGTGCACAACTACCCGGTCGAGTCCTCGGCTCCGGCGGGGGACAGCGGCGAGGGCGTGAGCCGTCGCGAGGGGTCGCGTCGTCGTCGCAAGGACCGCAACGCGGCCGCCGCCGAGGCCGCCCCGGCCGTCGAGCCGGTGGCCGAGGAACCGGCCGAGAAGCACGAGGACGAGGCGGAGAAGGCCGAGAAGGCCGCCACCAAGCGGGCCCACCCGGTCGCACTGGCCATGGCCGCGCACACCGACCACCCCGACGAGGACGGCGTCGCCGAGGGCGCGCCGCTCACCAACGGCGCCGCCGCGGCGGCGATGACCGAGGTCGCCGCCCTGGACGCGTCGGCGGAGGCCGCCGAGCTGGTGGAGGAGGCACAGGCCGCGTCCGGTGCGCAGGCCGCCGAGTCCGCGCCCGCCGTGGACACCGTGGTGGTCGAGTCCGAGCCGGAAGCGATCGAATCGCCGATCGCCGAGGCGCACGCGGCCGTCGCGGCGATCGCCGCCCTGGAGGCCGCCGCGGCCGAGCCGGTCGCCTCGGGTCGTCGTCCCGCCCGTCGCCGGGTGGCGCGCACGGCGTCGGCCCCGGCCACCGACAGCAAGGGCGCGGTGTTCGTGCTCTCCAGCGGTGATCAGGCCGACAAGCCGGGCTTCAACCTCGACGACCTGGCTCCGGCCGTGGTGCCGCCGCGGGCTCGCCCGCGTCGCCGGTCCGCGGGCCGTCCCGCCGGTGCGCCGGAGGGCGAGAACTAGCCGGTCAGCGTGAGATGAGCTGTGGCCCCGCCGGATTCCGGCGGGGCCACAGCTTTTCCCCGGGGTGATGAACGCCATTCACGGATCGCTCACGGTCCGGCCATGTCGGGCGCACAGGCTCCGGGCGTCCGATCACGACTGAAGAAGGAAATACCATGGGTTCCGCAGCCGACTTCCTGAGCGATGTGCTCGTGCAGACCATCACCAAGCTGCTCTCCGCCGGCAGCAGCAGCGTCAGCGCCAAGTAATCGCGCTGTCGGTCAGGATGGCCCGCCGGTCGCACCCGGCGGGCTTTCGTGTTTTCGGCCGGGGCGGCCCGGTTTGGTCGGGGTCAGGCCTGTCCTGTAGTCTTGGTCAGTCGCTGCCCCCTGCGACGGCACTCTGTTGTGACTAGTGCTGTGAGTGGGCCCGGTTCGGTTCGCAGAACCACTGGCCCGAGGCGGCGGTGAATACCCCAGACCAGTCTGCGGCGGTCCCCGGTGTGAATCGGATGACCGGCCGTGTGAGCATAGTGCCGAGCACTTGTAAAGAAAGAAGGGCAGCCGACCGATGGCAACGTACGCAATCGTCAAGACCGGCGGAAAGCAGTACAAGGTCGCGGTCGGTGACCTGGTGAAGGTCGAGAAGATCGAGGGTGAGCCGGGCACTGCGGTGTCGCTGGCGCCGGTGCTCGTCGTTGACGGCTCCGAGCTGACCTCCGATGCTGACAAGCTGGCGAAGGTTTCCGTGTCCGCCGAGGTCGTCGAACAGACCAAGGGCCCGAAGATCCGCATCCACAAGTTCAAGAACAAGACCGGCTACCACAAGCGTCAGGGCCACCGTCAGAAGCTGACGGTCCTGAAGGTCACCGGCATCAAGTAATCCGACTTGGGGTTCGTCACCCCTGCACGAGGAGTTAGTCATGGCACATAAAAAGGGTGCATCCAGCTCGCGCAATGGTCGCGATTCGAATGCCCAGCGGCTCGGTGTGAAGCGCTTCGGCGGTCAGACCGTCAAGGCCGGCGAGATCCTGGTCCGCCAGCGCGGCACGCACTTCCACCCCGGCGTCAACGTCGGCCGTGGCGGCGACGACACGCTGTTCGCTCTCGAGGCGGGCGCGGTGCAGTTCGGCACCAAGCGTGGTCGCAAGACCGTCAACATCGTGGTGCCGGAGCCGGTGAACGCCTGACCGGCGCACCGGAGTTCGCTCCACTAGCTTTTCGAAGCGGGTCAGGGTTTGTTGTAACCCTGGCCCGCTTTGCTGTTTCAGCCCCGCTTCCGGCATTCCTGCCGAGGCCCGGGGCGTCACATCCAGTCGACAAGTCCTGAAGGAGGATGATCACCGATATGTCCAAATTCATCGACCGTGTCGAGCTGCACGTGCGCGCGGGCAAGGGTGGGCACGGCTGCGCTTCGGTGCGCCGGGAGAAGTTCATGCCGTTGGGTGGTCCCGATGGCGGCAATGGCGGCAATGGCGGGGACGTGATCCTCGAGGTCGACCCGAACGTGCACACGCTGCTGGACTTCCATTTCCACCCGCATGCCAAGGGCGGCAACGGCAAGCCCGGTGAGGGCAGCAACCGCAATGGCAAGCAGGGCGAGGGGCTGCTGCTGAAGGTGCCGGACGGCACCGTGGTGACGGGCCTCGACGGCGAGGTGCTCGCGGACCTGACCGGTGCGGGCACCCAGTATGTGGCGGCGCGCGGCGGTCGCGGCGGGCTGGGCAATGCGGCGCTGGTGTCCAAGGCGCGCAAGGCGCCCGGTTTCGCGCTGCTCGGCGAGGACGGCCAGGAGCGCGATGTCGTTCTGGAGCTGAAGTCGGTCGCCGATGTCGGTCTCGTGGGTTTCCCGTCGGCCGGTAAGTCGTCGCTGGTGTCGGTGCTCTCGGCGGCCAAGCCGAAGATCGCGGACTACCCGTTCACCACGCTCGTGCCGAACCTCGGTGTGGTGCTCGCGGGTGACACCACCTTCACCGTGGCCGATGTGCCCGGTCTGATTCCGGGTGCGAGCGAGGGCCGCGGTCTGGGCCTGGACTTCCTGCGGCATCTGGAGCGTTGCGCGGTGCTGGCCCACGTGGTGGACTGCGCCACGCTGGAACCCGGCCGTGATCCGGTGTCGGATGTGGACGCGCTCGAGGCCGAGCTGGCCGCGTATCAGCCCGCGCTGGCCGGTGACACCGGTCTGGGTGATCTGGCCGATCGCCCGCGCGTGGTGATTCTCAACAAGGCCGACATCCCCGATGCCGACGAGCTGGCCGAGTTCGTGCTGCCGGAATTCGAGAAGCGCGGCTGGCCGGTGTTCAAGATCTCGGCGGTGAGCCGGGAAGGCCTGCGCCCGTTGACCTTCGCGCTGGCCGAGATGGTCGCCGAGTACCGCACCGCGCATCCGAAGGCGGAGCCGAAGCGCGCGATCATCCGCCCGGTCGTCAAGGGCGACAGCGGTTTCCGCGTGATTCGCGATCCCGAGGTCGAGGGCGGCTTCATCGTGGTGGGCGAGCGCCCCGAGCGGTGGGTGCGCCAGACCCAGTTCGACAACGACGAGGCCGTGGGTTACCTGGCGGACCGCCTGGCTCGCCTCGGTGTCGAGGACGAGCTGGTCAAGCTGGGTGCGGAGCCCGGCGCTTCGGTGACCATCGCGGACTACTGCTTCGATTGGGAGCCTTCGATCTCCGCGGGCGTGGAGACCTTGATGACCCGCCGCGGCGTGGACCCGCGTCTGGATCAGACCGAGCGCATCGGCGCGGCCGAGCGCAAGCACGCCTCGCGTGTGCGCCGTGGTCTGGTCACCGACGACGACGAGTAATACAGTGTCGCGCGGCCGTTCGCGAGGAGGCGAGCGGCCGGTGCGGACGGACAATGAATTCGGGTGCGACGGTGCGTGGGTATCGCGGGCGAATTGAGGTGTGGTGCAAGTGAGTTCGAGTGGCGCACAGGCCAAGGGAGCGGCGGAGCTCGGCGCTGACGGGCTCAGTGCCGCGCGGCGGGCCATCGCGTCCGCGCGCAGCGTCGTGGTGAAGATCGGGTCGTCGGCGCTGACCAGTCTGGAAGGCGGTCTGGACACCGGTCGCCTGGATCAGCTGGCCGACGCGGTCGAGGGCCGCATGCGCGCGGGTTCGGACCTGGTGGTGGTGTCCTCGGGCGCCATCGGCGCGGGCATGGCCCCGCTCGGATTGTCCAAGCGGCCCAAGGATCTCGCCACCAAGCAGGCCGCCGCGAGTGTCGGTCAGCTGGCGCTGGCGCACGCGTGGGGGACCTCGTTCGCCCGCTACGACCGGGTGGTCGGGCAGGTGTTGTTGAGCGCGGGCGACTTCGGTCGCCGCGAGCCGCACCGCAATGCGCAGCGGACCCTGGACCGGCTGCGGTCGCTGCACGCCATCGCCGTGGTGAACGAGAACGATACTGTCGCAACCGAAGAGATCCGGTTCGGCGACAACGACCGGCTCGCGGCGCTGGTCGCGCATCTGGTGGGCGCGGACGCGCTGATCCTGCTGTCGGATGTGGACGGCCTCTACGACGGTGATCCGCGCAAGGGTTCGGCGAACTTCATTCCCGAGGTGCGCAGCAGCGCGGATCTGGACGGTGTGATCGCCGGTTCGGGTGGTGCGCTGGGTACCGGTGGTATGGCGTCGAAGCTCTCCGCCGCGCGCCTGGCCGCCGATGCCGGCGTGCCCGTCTTGCTGGCAGCCGCGTCGGACGCGGCGGCGGCGTTGTCGGGTGCGACGGTGGGTACGGCCTTCGCGGCGCGCCCGGTTCGGTTGTCGGCCCGCAAGTTCTGGGTCCGGCACGCCGCCGACGCGCGGGGCGCGGTGCATCTGGACGCGGGCGCGGTGGCGGCCGTGGCCGAGCGTCGCCATTCCCTGCTGGCCGCGGGGATCACCGAGGTGACGGGTCACTTCTTCGGTGGTGACGTGATCGATCTGATCGCGCCGGACGGCGGGCTGGTCGCTCGTGGCGTGGCGGCCTACGACAGCGATGAGTTGCAGACGATGAAGGGCCGTTCCACGGCCGTGCTGCCCGACAGCATGCAGCGTCCGGTGGTGCACGCCGACGACCTGGTGAAGGTTTAGTCGAGCGTCGGTTACGGGCGAATTGCGCTGGGGGAGAGGGCAAGTAACCGTACAGACTGGGCGGTCGTTCTCCTATTGCAGGGGCAGTGGGAGGGCGGGGGAAGGGCGGTGGGCGGGACCGGCGATCGGTTCATGCTGGAAGTGCACCCGGTGCCGCATCGAGATGTGCCCTTCGCCGATAGCGGTTGCCCGGATCCGGCGCGGTCCGCCCTTGCCGCGCCGGGCTCGCGGTCCGGTGGCCGCCCGCGGCTCCGGGTGCGCCCGCAGCGCCCGTGGAGGTAGGTATGTACGTACCCCAACCTGATAGCACCCAGTTGTGGCGGGCGAGCGGTCGTGACACCAGATACGACGACCCGCCGCTACCCGACTGGCACGAGCTGCTGGCCGCGTTCTGCGGTCACATCGGGGATCAGCCCGAGGACCACCCGGTCACCCGCTGGTCCCGCGCGCTGGCCGAACTGCATCTGCAGCGACGCCGGGTCCACTCCGGCGACGTGGGCGGAATCGACGAGCTACGCGCTCAGCTGGTGACGTTCATCGACGAGTGGGTGGCGAGCCGAGCGCTGCGGAGGGGTGCAGCGCGGGCCGAATCCCTGGGGGCCGTGGTGGATGCGATGGCGGCCGCGCACGTGCGCGCCGTGCATCTGCTCCGAACGGCCGAGAACGTGTCGGACGAACAAGTGCACGCCGCCTGGTTCCTGCTGGCGCAGATGGCGGACGGCTGGACCGATCGGGCCGCAGGGGTTGTCGGCCCGCGGATCCGCCGTACCGCCTGAAACGCCGGTGACGCCATGGGAACCGGGCGGTAGGAGGTAGCCCGCGGTGGGCGTGTGGATTGCGCCGCACACGCCCCGCGGGCGCCTCGTTCAGACCGTCGGTCGAGCCTCGATGACACAGTCCGGGGCGGCGGTCGTGGTGACCCCGGTGAGCACGAAACCGCTGCGGGACAACAGGTTTCCGAATTCGTTCTGGGTCCGTTCCCGGCCGCCGCGGGTCTGGATCAGCATCTCCAGGTCGATGACCTTGCCCGGATGCGGGCGGTGGTGCTCGGGCATCACCATCTCGATGATCAGCAGCCGCGCTTCGGATTCCATGGCGGTGCGCACGGTGCGCAGGATGCGCTCGGCGTCGGCGTCGTTCCAGTCGTGGACGATGTGCTTGAGCAGATAGGCGTCCGCGCCCTTGGGCACGACGTCGAAGAAGCTGCCGGGTTCGACGGTGAGGCGGCCGGTGAGCCCGGGGCCCAGCAACTGCTCCTCGAGGCCCTCGGCCACCCGCGGCAGGTCGAACACGGTGCCGCGCATGGACGGATGGCGTTGCAGGATGTCGACGAGCAGGCTGCCCCGGCCGCCGCCGACGTCCACGATCGAGCCGAAGCGGCCGAAGTCGAAGGCCGCCTGCAACGGTTCGGTGGAGAGGCTGCCGATGCTGGTCATGGCCCGGTCGAAGACCTGCCCGACCTCGGGGTGCTGCTCGGCGAACTCGAAGAACTCCATGCCCTCCAGCTCCGGCCACAGCGACCCGCCGGCGCGGACCGAGGTGGCGAGATGCGTCCAATGCTTGCGATGCAGTTCGGAGCCGAAGAAGACGAACAGATCGCGCAGGGAGACGTCGGCCTCGGTGCGCAGCCCCTGCGAGATGCCGGTCAGCTGGAAGGTCCCGTCGCGGCGCTGGTCGAACACGCCCCAGCTGACCAGCAGGCGTAGCAGTCGGCGCAGCGCGTCCTCGTCCACGTTCAGGGTGCGCGCCAGCTCGGCGGCCGGTTTGGGGCCATCGGCCAGCGCGTCGGCGATGCCCAGCTCGGCCGCCGCGCAGATGGCCTGCGAGACGTATCCGGCCGTCCCCAATTCCAAGAGGGCGATGTGGCCGGGGACCAGCCGCCGGTGTAGGACGGCCAGGCTGTCGCGCAGCCAGGTGACGGCGCGCAGGAGCGGCAACGGTGGAATCTTGGGTGATGCGGACGCCATGCTGAACTCCCCGGGATCGTTCGGCGACTGCGGGATTCGTCCGATCCTACGCGCCGGGCCCCCGATGGTCGGCAGATTCCGCGACTCACCGGCAACCCGCGCGAGGTCACCGGAACCAGCTCGGCGTGGCGCGGGGCGCACCCAGTCGTCAGGAGGTGGTGAAGGCGGGCGCGTTCTCCCGGGCCCACTGTTCGAAGGTCCGGGCGGGGATGCCGAGCAGGGTCTCGGTGGTGTCGGCCGGGGCTTCGGGCGTGTCGGTGGTGATGGCCCAGATGTTCAGCAGGGCGCTCACGATGTAGGGCGGCATGGTGCGCGACATCTGTGCCTCGGCCTCGGCCGGGGTGATGGTGGTGATCGGGATGTCGCGGCCGAGGGCCGCGGCGAGGTGACCGATCTGCGCGCGGAAGCTGATCGCCTCCGGTCCGGTGAGAGTGACTGTGCGGCCCCGCAATTCGCCGCCGGTGAGGGCGGCGACCGCGATGTCGGCGATATCGAGGGGATGGATCATGGCCAGCGCGGCGTCGGGGTACGCGTGCTCGATCGGCGTGCCGGACGAGACCGCGGCGATCCAGCCGAAGGCATTGCTGTCGAAGCCGCCGGGGCGCAGCACGGTGGTGGCGAGATCCGCTGCGGCGAGGGCGTTCTCGACGGCGAGGTGGCTCGCGCCGATGGGGTTGTCGGCGGCGTTCGGATCGTTGACCGCGGAGGAGGACAGCAGGACGACGTGCTCCACCCCGGCGGCCGCGGCGGCCCGCGCGAAGGTGTCCGCGGCGGCGGGGTTGGCGTAGAGGAAGACCTGGCGCACGTCTTTCAGTGCGGCGGTGAGGCTTTCGAGATCGTCGGGCAGGGCGACGGCGTCGATCCCCGCGGGGAGGTCGAGGGCCGAGGGGGCCTTGCTGGCCGCGCGGACCGGGAGACCGCGGGTGTGCAGGGAGGTGAGGACGGCGCGGCCGATCTGGCCGCGAGCGCCGGTGACGAGAATGGTCATGAAATGCATGCTGTCATGCACACAGTTGCTAGTCAACACATATGTTCTAGGATGCACGCAGATGCCGACATGCATGCAGATACGATGTGGGGATGACGACGGACGACCGCACCCCCGACGAGCTGCTGGATGCCATCGGCCCGGCCTTCGGCAAGCTCCGCCGCGGCGTCCTGCAGCAGGTCGAGAACCCGATCAGCGCCAAGGACTCCACCCGCGCCCTGGTGCTGGGCCTGGTCCTGGGCTGCGGGCAGGACGAACCGGGGGAGATGACCGTCGGCGGTATCGCCGCGGCCATGTGCGTGGACCCGTCGGTGGCGAGTCGCATGGTCACCGACAACATCAAGGCGGGCTACCTGCTGCGCGTCCCCTCGCAGCTGGACGGCCGACGCGCCGTCCTCGAACTCAGCCCCGAGGGCCTGGAGTTCATGACCCGCTTCCGTGGACAGCAGCGCGCCGCCTTCGAATACATCACGGCCGAGTGGCCGGAACAGGACCGCCTCGACTTCGCGCGACTCATGCTGCGCTACGTCGACGCCATCGAGAACCTCGAGAACCGGCGGCCCACCCCCGACGCCTGAGCGGGTCAGGGCCCGGCGGTGCCCCCGTAGGTGGCGGCCTTGCCGTCCGGGTCGTGGTCCGAGCCGAAGTCGACGGCCGAATGCTCCCGGTCGACCTCCTCGATCCACTGCGCCGGCTCGGGCGGCAGCCGGCGCCAGCGCGCCCGCGGATCGTTGGCCTCGTCGCCGCTGTTCCCCGTACTCATGCTCTCTCCCTTCCCTGTTCGACGGTACGCCCGAAGGTCAGGAAGGGGTGGCCAACGCGAAGGGAAGGATCGCGTCGGCACCGGCGGCGCGGAGCTGGCGGGCGGCCATGGTGAAGGTCCAGCCGGTGTCGGTGAGGGCGTCGACCAGCAGGATGGGGCCGTCGACGGCGGTGAGATCCGGTGTCTCCCAGGCATTGTGGAGGGCGGCGACCCGGTGGGCGGAATTGGCGGCGGAGACCGGCGGCAGGTCGGGGCGCAGCGTGAGGACGCCCAGATCCTGGAGGCGGCCGATCTCGGCGAGGCGGGCGGCCAGGGAGCGGGTCAGCAGGGGGCGGGCGCCGGAGTCGAGGGCCAGGACGGCGGTCGGGCGCTGGGCCCAACCCCATTCGCGCAGCACGATGGTGCAGGCGCGGAAGACCTCGTCGGGGACGGCGGCGTCGGGACCGTCGAGGAGCGGGCGTAGCCGCTGGCCCCAGCCGAGATTGCTGAGGCGACCCAGGACGCGACCGGTCTCGGGGCCGTCGGTGATCTTGCCGGACAAGGGGATTCCGAGTTTGGCCAGGCCGGTGGGCCACTGCTTGCGGGGCGCCAGGTCGATGCCGGGGCGGTCCAGGCGGGTGCGGATGTCGGCCAGGTCGGAGTCGTCGACCGCCGTGTCCTGGGTGGCTCCGGTGCAGTTGTCGCAGCGCCCGCAGTGGGTGCCGAGCACCAGGCCCGGGTCGTCGAGTTGGCTGCGCAGGAACGTCATCCGGCACTGGCTGGTCGACTGGTAGTCGATCATGGCCTGCTGCTCGGCCTCCCGCGCGACGCTCAGGCGCTCGTAGCGTTCGGTGTCGTAGACCCAGGGTTCGCCGGTGCCGAGCCAGCCGCCGCGCACCCGGCGCACCGCGCCGTCCACGTCCAGCACCTTGAGCACCATCTCCAGGCGTGAGCGATTGAGCTCCACCAGCGGTTCCAATGCCGCGGTCGACAGCGGCCGCTCGGTGTCGAGGGCGGCCAGCACCGAGCGCACGATGTGCTCGCGCGGGAAGGCCACCGAGGCGAAGTAGCTCCAGATCTGGCGGTCCTCGTGACCGGGCAGCAGCACCACCTCGGCGCGTTCGGTGCCGCGGCCCGCGCGGCCCACCTGCTGGTAGTAGGAGATGGGGGAGGAGGGCGCGCCCAGGTGCACCACGAAGCCGAGATCGGGCTTGTCGAAACCCATTCCGAGGGCGGAGGTCGCGATGAGCGCCTTCACCTCGTTGTTCAGCAGCGCGGCCTCGAGCGCCTCGCGTTCGGTGGGGTCGGTCTGCCCGGTGTAGGCGGCGACGTGGTGCCCGTGCGAGTTCAGCACGTCGGCGAGGTCGTGGGCCGCGGCCACGGTGAGCGCGTAGACGATGCCCGAGCCGGGCAGTTCGTGCAGTCGTTTGCTGAGCCAGGCCGTGCGCCGCACCGCGTCCGGAATCGTCACCACCGACAGATGCAGTGATTCCCGGTCCAGGCTGCCGCGCAGCACCAGGGTGTCGGTGCCGATCTGGGTGGCCACATCGGTGACCACCCGGTCGTTGGCGGTGGCCGTGGTGGCCAGCACCGGCACCGCCGAGCCGAGATCGGCGATGAGCGTGCGGATCCGGCGGTAATCCGGCCGGAAGTCGTGCCCCCAGTCCGATACACAGTGCGCCTCGTCGATCACCACCAGTCCGGCGTCGGCGGCCAGCTTGGGCAGCACCGAATCCCGGAAGTCCGGATTGTTCAACCGCTCCGGGCTGACCAGCAGCACGTCGACGTCACCGGCGGCCACCCGCGCGTGGATCTCGTCCCATTCGGTGACATTGCCCGAATTGATGGTCGCCGCCACGACTCCCGCGCGCTCGGCCGACGACACCTGGTTGCGCATCAGCGCCAGCAGCGGCGACACGATCACCGTCGGCCCCCGCCCCTGGGCCCGCAGCAGCTTCGCGGAGATGAAGTAGACGGCGGATTTACCCCACCCGGTGCGCTGCACCACCAGCGCCCGCCGCCGGTGCACCACCAGCGCCTCGATCGCGACCCACTGGTCCTCCCGGAGCCGCGCGGCGGGCCCGGCCAGCTCCCGCAGCAGCCGTTCCGCGTCCTCGCGCAGATCGGTGGACACGGGGGCGGTGGGGGAGGAGTCGGTCGAGGTCACGCGCTCCATCGTGCCTCACCGCACCGACACCGCGGCGCCGCCGCCCGGATGTCCGGCGAACTTCGGACCCCCGCGCGGTCGGTTATCCGGTGCCGGAGTGGGCCGCGATCAGGGTGTCGACCAGGCGATCGAGCGGCAGCCACGGAAGCTCGGCCGGTCCTGGCACAGCGTGATGAGGCCGTGCATCCCCGCCCACAGGCATTGCGCGGCGGCCTCGGGATCCGGCGCCCCGGCGGTGGCCGCGATGTCGATCAGCAGCCGAACCGTGGGGAGTCCCGGGAGCCGGCCGGTGGTGCGTTTCCACCCGGGCGTCCCGGCGGCGCCGAACGTGGCCGCCCTCCCGAGCGGGCATTGCGCGCGTGAGACAACCGTTGGAACCCGCCTCGATTGCGGTGCCGTCAAGATCGGGCGGAATCCGCTGTGCGGACGGACAATAGGGTTCCGGGCACGAAGGCGTCCGGGGGCGCGCAGGGAGACGTACATGCCGGAGAAGTTTCCGTCGCCCGCGGGGTGGACTCCGCCCGGGGCGCAGTTCCGTAGCAGCAGCACGGTGTCGCGGACGGTGGCCGGCACCCTGGCGGGGTTGCTGATCACCCCCGTCGGGATCGCGCTGGCCGCCCGCGGCGCGGCCGGGACCAGACAGTGGGCGATCCTGGGGGACTTCGCGGACCGGGTCGGTTCGACCTTCCAGATCCTGCTGGCCGCAGCGCTTTTCCTGGTGGTGGCGGCGCTGGCCGCCTACTCCCCGGCGGGCACCGTCGTGGCGGGGCTGGTGTGGGGAGTGTTGCCCGGGATCATCCACTTCATCTTCCCGGACGACACCTTCCGACTGATCGGCGATCTACCCCTGTCGGACGAGATGCATGTCGCGCTCTACCAGTGGTTGCAGACCGGATTCCCGCTCATCGTGGGCATCCTGCTGGTGGGTGCGGGTGCAGCGGCGACGTTCCGCCGCCGCTGACCCGTTCTCACCCCTTCACGCACAGCACCTGCCGCAGCGTGGCGACCACGTCCACCAGATCCGCCTGGGCCGCGATGACCTGGTCGATGTCCTTGTACGCCGCGGGGATCTCGTCGATCACCCCGGCGTCCTTGCGGGACTCGACGCCCTCGGTCTGCTTCACCAGGTCGGCCACGGTGAACTGCTTCTTGGCCGCGTTGCGGCTCATCCGCCGTCCCGCCCCGTGTGAGGCGGACTGGAACGAGGCCGGATTCCCCTTGCCCCGAACCACATACGACCGCGTTCCCATGGAACCGGGAATCAGCGCGAGGTCGCCCGCGCCGGCCCGGACCGCACCCTTGCGGGTGACCAGCATCGGAATTCCGTCGATGATCTCCTCCGCCACATAGTTGTGGTGGCAGGAGATGGGCTCGTCGAAACGCACTGCCAGCCCGTCGAATTCATCGCGCACGGCCTTGCAGACCAGTGCCAGGATGACGGCCCGGTTGCGGGCCGCGTACTCCTGGGCCCAGGTCAGGTCGCGCCGGTAGGCGTCCATTTCCGGCGTGCCGGAGAGGAATACCGACAGGTCGCGGTGCGGCAGGTCCTGGTTGTGCGGCAGGTCGCGGGCGACGGCCATGTGCCGCTGCGCGATCTCGTTGCCGATATTGCGGCTTCCGGAGTGCAGCAGGATCCACACCCGGTCCTCGGTGTCGACGCACAGTTCCTGGAAGTGGTTGCCGCCGCCGAGGGTTCCCATCTGGTTGTGGGCCTTCGCTTCCCGGGGTCGCACGATCGGATCCAGGGTGTCGAAGCCCTTCCAGAACCGCTCCCAGCCCGCGCGCATGGTGGTGCCCGCGGCGCGCTGGCCGAAGACCTCGGCGTTCAGGCGGTTCACGTCGACGGGTTCGCGGTGCGCCGCGAAGCCGACCGGCAGCGCCGCCTCGATGCGGGAGCGCAGCGAGTGCAGGTTGTCGGGCAGGTCGGACGCGGTGAGCGAGGTGAGCACCGCTTCCATACCGCACCCGATGTCCACACCGACGGCCGCGGGGGCGACCGCGTCCCGCATGGCGATGACCGATCCGACTGTCGCGCCCTTGCCCAGGTGCACGTCCGGCATCACGCGGACGCCGTACACCCATTTCAGTTGCGAGATATCGCGCAGCTGCTGAAGCGCGGCCGCGCCGACCTCGTGCTCGTGGGCCCACATGAGCGTCTGCGCTCGGGTACCGCGCAGCTCGACGGGAAACATCGGACAGTCCTTTCGATCGACTGCCTTTCACGGTAGGTCCACCGCCCGTCCCGGCGCACCGCATTATTTCGCGGTCAGGGTTCGACGAAGTCGGCGGTGAGGCTGCACAGCTTCCAGGAGCCCTCGCGCCGGACCATGGCGCCGGTGTAGTCGACGTCCTTGAAGTAGTGCCGGTATTTCTCGGGCACATTGGTGAACGTCTCGTGGAATGCGAAGGTAGCGGAGTCGGCGCCGGATTGGGTGACGCCGGTGACGGTATTGGTGTAACCGGCATTGCGTATTTCCGGGCCCAGGGTTTTGTCGTATTGGGGGGTGTATTGGAAAACAATTTCGTCGATGGCGTCGGCGTTCTCGGGGCAGACCAGGGAGCGGAATCCTTCCCAGTCGCGGGCATTGGAGGTGGCGGCGACGGCTTTGGCGGCTTTCACCAATTCCGGGTCGAGGGTGGTGGGGTCGCCGGGTTCGACAGTGCGGTCGGGGGCGTTGAATACCGCGGGCGCGGGCAGCGGTTTGTAACTGGTCGCGGTGAGGTGCTTTTCCAGTGCGCGCCGCCAGCTGCCGTCGTCGATCATCATCCGAATGATCGAGGTGATGCGGCCCTGCAATTCGATGTCGCCCTTGCGGACTCCGACGCCGTAGCGTTCGCGGGTGAACCGGTGGCCGGACAGCCGCAGCGTGCCGGGGTGCTCCTCGGCGTAGCCGGCGAGGATGACGTCGTCGGTGGTGACGGCGTCGACGGTGCCGCTGATCAGGTCGGCCACGCACTGCGGGTAGCTGTCCCGGGTGGTGAGGCGGACGAAGCGGGCGAAGCTGCGGCGGATCTTGTCGGCGGCGGTGGAGCCCTCGGCGGTGCAGACGGTGCGGCCGTCGAGGTCCTCGGGCTGGTCGATGGCGCGTTCGCTCTGTCGCACCAGCAGGTCCTGGCCGGCCAGCAGGTAAGGCCCGGCGAAGGAGACCAGCTGCTGTCGGGCGGCGGTGATGGAGTACGAGGCGACGACGAAGTCGACGGTGCCGGAGCTCAGGAGGGTTTCGCGTTGGTCGGTGCGGGCCTCGCGCCAGGTGATGTGCTCGGGCGTGACGCCCAGCTTCCCGGCGATATAGGTCGCGACGTCGACGTCGAACCCGCGTGGTCTGCCGTCGACGCCCTCGACCGAGAGTCCGGGTTGATCGAATTTGATGCCGATGGTGAGCGTCCGCGGGGGCGGCGGTGGCGGCGCGTCGTCGGGTTTCGGGCTATTGCCGCAGGCTGCCAGGGCTAGACAGGCAGTGAGGGCGACGGCGCGGATCGCACGCTTCATCGAATCTGATCTCCCGTTGTCAACTCCGGCGGCAATTGGTCAGCACATGGAGCATCCAAGCATCAGAGTCGGGAAAACACGCGGACATTGCGGAACCATGGGCGCGATTCACCCATGGTTCAGTTTATTCCGCAATATTTCAGCGACCATTGCTTCGTGATTGCGAGCGGATCAGGACGCGCGGGGCAGGCGAGCGGGCGGCCGGGCGCCGAAGGTGTCGCGGACCGCCTGGCAAGCCGTCAGGATCCGGTCGACGTCCTGATCGGTCAGCGCCGCGTGCAGCGAGAACCGTACGAGCGCCCGATCCCGGGAGGTGGCGGGTGCGCAGAAGACCGAACCGAACACGCCGTATTCCTCGAGCAGATCCCGGACCGCCATGGTGCGATCGGGCGGTCCGCCGAGGACCGGAACGATATGGCTGTCGCAGCTCTCCAGGTCGAATCCCATCTGCCGCAAGGCATCCCGAACGGTTCGAGAGACGTTCCGCAGTCGCAGTCGCCGCTTGTCGGCGTCACGAATGACCGAGAGCGCGGCGGTGAGTCCGGCGATATCGTGCGGTTGCAGCGTGGAGGAGAAGATGGCGGGGAAGGACTCCATCTTGAAGTACTCGGCGAATCGCCGGTCGGGAGCGGTGATGAATCCGGCGCGGCCCGCGAACGCCTTGGACAGGCTGGCGGTCCGGAAATGCACACGGTCGCCGAGGTTCTCGTCGGCGACCGCACCCGCGCCGTCCGGTCCGTCGATGCCGAGCGAGTGGGATTCGTCGACGACCAGCACGCTTCCGGAGTCCGCCGCGATGGCGCACAGCGCGACCAGGGGCGCGCGACTGCCGTTGGTGGAGTACAGCGAGTCCACCGCGATGACACCCGGCCCATGGTCGGCGATCAGCGTGTTCAGGTGATCGATGTCGTTGTGATGGAACGGATGAATCGGCGCACCCGCCAGTTTCGCCCCGTGCCAGAGCGACATGTGCGCGAGATAGTCGACGTAGAACGGCGTCTCGGAAGTGCAGATTGCCTGTAGCAGACCGATATTGGCTTCCCATCCGGATTGACACAGCACTCCGGCCGGCGCGTCCATGAGGGCCGCGAGGTCGTTCTCCAGCCGCAGCTGCGGATGTTCGTCGTGCAGGAAGACGCCGGAGGCGAGTTTGGTGTCTGCGGTGAGCGCGTCACTCATGGGCTCGGTGAGTCGTGGATCGCCGGTGAGGGCCAGATAGTCGTTGCTGTCGATCTGCACTGCTCCGGGCGGCTTCCGCCGGCCGTGCAACATGTGCCGTCCGCCCCATTCCTCGTTCCAGCGGACGGAGTAGAAGCGGTCCACCCGTCTGCTGACGTGCGGGGGAAGGTTCGCGAGCATCAAGCCTCCTAGATCGGCTGGCTACTTCTCGGCGTACCTTCCGAATGGAAGCACTCGTGTTGGGCGTTTGGCCAGGATGTGTACTGGCCAGTGCATGTCCCGCATAGCGATCGAAGACAAGGCTGTCCGCGCGTAATCGCAGGTCAGCGGTTTGTGCGCAAGCCATCCGCGATCACGGCGAAGGTGCGCTCACGCAATCCGGGTGCGGCTCCGGCTTCGTGGACGGCGAGGAATACGCCCTTGATGATGGTCAGCAGATCGTCGACGCTGATCTCGGGCCGGACGGCCCCGGCGTCCTGGGCGCGGGAAAGCAACATCCCCAGCGCCTCTTTCAGGTCGTGCGACACCGTGCGCGGATATTCGCCGCCGCCGGAGCGCAGCGCGTCTGCCAGATCCCGTTTGACCCCGCCCTCGAGCACCATCATCGCCAGGAACTCGAAGAACACCGCGCCGGGATCCTCGGCCGCGGTCAGTTCGCGCGCGTACGCGGTGATCTTCTCGACCTGATCCAGGATGGCGGCCTCGAAAAGCGCTTCCTTGGTGGGGAAGTGGCGGTACACGGTGCCCGCCCCGACGCCCGCCCGCCGCGCGATCTCGTCGAGCGGCACCGAGATGCCCTCGGCGGCAAAGGCTTCCTGGGCCGCGGCCAGGACCCGCTCGCGATTGCGGCGGGCGTCGGCGCGCAGGGGTCTGTCCGTCACGTCCGACAGCCTACCCAGCCGTTGACAAGCGGGGCGCACGCCCCGATTATTAAGCGGGTCCAACGTTCCGTTTAGGAGACACTCATGACAACTTCCGTGGAAACCCCTCGTGACCTTGTGATTCGACTCTTCGACGCCTTGCCCGCACGCGATGCGGACCGGTTCGCGGCCTTGCTCGCTCCGGATGTCGTGTTCGAGATGCCGTTCCTCATTCCGGGCGAGCCGTCCCGGATCGAGGGCCGCGAGCAGATTCGCGCGTACCTCGCGCAGCGCTGGTCGGGCATGTCCGGCATCGAGATTCACGCCATTCGCCCGGTCATCCACGAGACCGCCGATCCGAACACCCTCATCACCGAGATCGACGTCGACGTCACCCGTCCCGGAACCGGGCGGGCCTGGGCGCGGACGTCGGTCAATGTGATCCGAGTCGAGAACGGCCAGGTCACGCTGTTCCGCGACTACATGGACACCGGCCGGATCGTGGCCATGCGGGCGATGTGGGAGTGATGTGACGCCAATTACCCGCCGGGTCGTCGACGAACAGTTAGTGCATTAACTATTATTGCCCTAACGAAGACGAGCGAGGAGGGCGGAACGGTGGAGGTCGACGACCCGCTGCGGCTGGACCGGCAGGTGTGTTTCGCGCTGGCCGTGGCGAACCGGTCGGTCCTGGCGGTGTATCGGCCGCTGCTGGAACCGATGGGCCTGACACATCCGCAGTATCTGGTGATGCTCGCGCTGTGGGGTGAGGCGCCGATGTCGGTCAAGGACATCGGCGAGGCCATTCAGCTCGACTCGCCCACGCTGTCGCCGCTGCTCAAGCGGCTGGAGGCGGCGGGGCTCATCACCCGGCGGCGGGACAGCCACGACGAACGCAACCTGGTCGTGGATCTGACCGACGCGGGACGCGAGCTGCGCGCCGAGGCGGAGAAGATCCCCCCGGCCGTGGTGGCGCGGCTGGGGGTGAGCCTGGCGGATCTCGAGGAACTGCGCGATGTGCTGAACCGGGTGAATGCCGCGGCGCGGCAGTCGGTTTCGGCGGAGACCGAACGCACCGGATCGACGAAGGGACACCGGAAATGAAGCGCCCCAACCCTGCTCAGTGGCTGGCCTACTCCTTCGGCAGCGTGATGCCGGACGACCTGCGCGAATGGGTGCGCAACGACCTCACCGGTTCGTGGGCGGTGCCCCGGCACATCGTGCGCCAGCTGGTGCCGCTGCTGCCGGTGTTCGCGCTGGCGTTCCTGCTGCCGGGCGAGCTGTGGCTACAGCTTTCGGTGATCCTGCTCGGCCTGCTGCTGGCGCTGTTCTACATCGTGGCCTACATGCCGATGAACCGTGCCCACCGATTGGTGAAGCACGGTTTCCCGGAGGATCTGGAGAGTCCGGCCCGGGCCGCGCGGCGCGCCGCCGAGCGGGCGGCCTACGAGGCCCAGTACCCGCACTGACGCGGCTGTTCGGTTGCCGCCGATCGAAAGCGGTTGCTACCGAGCGTTTTCGGTGCAGCCGCTGGTGGCCACCCGGGCGGCGCGCGGCTGGGCGCTGCCCAGGTCGGGGAACGGGGGAGCGCTCTGGCCCAGCCCGGCGACCGCGTTCTGCTCGGCCTCGGCCAGGCTGGGGCCGACGGCCCAGCCCCACGTGCCGTCCGCCCCTTGGGCGACCGCGCCGCAGCCGTCGGTGAATCGCAGCACGATCTCGCAGTCGTAGCTGGCGCAGTCGCGGATGGCGGCGGCGTCGGCGACGACCCGGTTCGTGTCGGTGCCGGAGACGGCGGTGTTCTTCAGCCGGGACAGGGCGAGGGTGCCGTAGTACTGGGGTGCGGCGTCGGCGCCGCCCGCCAGGGCCAGCCCCGACAGGGCCAGGGCCGCGGTGAGCGTGGCCGCTCCGGTGACCGGGGTGAGGCGTGCAACCGGCAAGTGAGTTCCTGACGTTTCAAAACGGACGAACGCAGGTGATGCTAACCGGTCGGGCCGGGAACGAGCGGTGAAATTCAGACGACGGGTGTAGGGGCCAGCGCCCGGCGCAGCGCGGTGAACGCGGTTCTATTGGCGTGCTGGGTTTCTCGCAGATGGAAGGCCATCGACATGAACCCGTGCACGGTGCCTTTCCAGCGGTGGATCTCGGTCTCCACCCCGGCCTCGCGCAGCCGCTGCCCGTAGGCCTCGCCCTCGTCGCGCAGCGGATCGAATTCCGCGGTGGCGATGTGCGCGGGCGGCAGCCCGGTCAGATCCGCGATGGTGGGATTGGCGTAGGGGTCGGACTTCTCGGCGTCGGAGAACAGGTACTGCTCCCAGTACCACCGGATGTGCGCGGCGGTGGTGAAGTAGCCCTCCGCGTTCTCGGTGTGCGACGGCCGGTCACAGGCCGGATCCAGCATCGGGTACATGAGCAGCTGGAACGCGAGGTCGGGTCCGCCGTTGTCGCGCGCGGCGATGGCGGCGACGGTGGCCAGATTGCCGCCCGCGCTGTCCCCGGCCACCGCGATCCGGCCGGGGTCCCCGCCCAGGTCTTCGGCGTGCTCGGCGACCCAGCGCAGCACCGCGGAGGCGTCGTCGGCCGCGGCCGGGAAGCGGGCGTCGGGGGCGCGGCGGTAGTCCACCGACACCACGATCACCCCGGCCTCGTTGGCCATGGTGCGGCAGAAGCGGTCGTGGGAGTCCAAGCCGCACAGCACGAATCCGCCGCCGTGGTAGAAGACCACGATGGCCGGAGCGGGTTCGGCGTCCAGCGGCCGGTACACCCGCACCGGCACCTCGGGCGCGCCGGCGGGGCCCGGCACCGCGCGATCCTCCACTCCCGCAACGGGAATGGGCTCGACGGGGGCGGGGCGGCGGGCGGCCAGGAAGGCCCGTGCTTCGGCGGCGTCGAACACCTCGGTGCCCAATGCCGGGAACGCCGCGGTGGCGGCGTCGACGAAGGTCTGCCATTCGGGGGACAGGGTCATTACGGGCCTTCCTGGATCGCGCTGTGTCACTGCGGGGTTCGCGGAACTACATGCCGCGCGGGATGAACTTGCCCGCGGCCAGGCCGCCGTCGATGGCCACCTCCGCGCCCGTGATGTAGGCCGAGGCGTCGGAGGCGAGGAAGGCGACCAGTTCGGCGACCTCGTCGGGCCGGCCGGTGCGCTCGAGCGGCAGGGTCGGGAAGCTGCCGGGGCCGGTGGTCAGGTAGGGCACCATCGGGGTGGCGATGGGGCCGGGGTACACCGAGTTGACCCGGATCTGGGACAGGCCCAGCTCCAGGGCGGCGACCTTGGACAGGCCGCGCAGACCCCACTTGGAGGAGCCGTAGGCGGAGTGGTTCATCAGGCCCTCGAGCCCGGACTGCGAGGAGATGTTCACGATGGAGCCGCCGCCGTTGGCGGTCATGGCCGGCAGCACCGCCTTGATGCCGCGGAACGCACCCACCAGGTTGACGTGCAGGATCCGTTCCAGCTCTTCGGGAGTGGTCTCCGCGATCGGCTTCATGGTGTAGATGGCGGCATTGTTCACCAGCACGTCGAGCTTGCCGAAGGTGTCGACGGCCACCGCGACCGCGGCGTCCCAGCTCGCGGAATCGGTGACGTCGTGGCGCACGAAACGGGCGTTCTCGCCGAGGGATTCGGCGAGCTCCTTGCCCTCGGTCTCGAGCACGTCGGTGATGACGACCTTCGCGCCGCGCGCGACGAACAGCGTGGCCTCGGCCGCGCCCTGGCCGCGAGCGGCGCCGGTGATCAGGGCGACTTTGCCTGTCAGATCAGCCATTTCGGTTCCTTTTCTGTCTGCTGGTTACTTGCGGAAGTGGGGGATGACCTTCTCCCCCCACTGACGGATGGTTTCCAGGCACGCCTCCTGGGGCACGGTGCCCATCTGGATGAGGCACAGGATCTCGTCGGCCCCGGCGTCGCGCAGCCGCTCGACGTAGGCGATGGCGTCCTCGGCGGTGCCGTAGGCGTGCTCGGTGTTGAAGATGGCCGTGGCCCCGGTCTTCACCGGGATCTTGGCCTCGTGCAGGTAGGCGACGTGCTCGTCGGCGACCTCGCGCATCTTGGCGAGTTCGTCCACGCCCGGGTCCACGGCCTCGTCGGGCACCGGGCCCGCGCCGTAGTAGTACTTGATGGACTGGGCGAAGAACCGCTGCCCACGCGCGCCGATCTGGCGGGCCCGTTCGCGGTCGTCGAGCACGATGGTCGGGCACAGTGCCGCGAAGTGGTCGTTGACGACGGTGGACACCAGGCGTTCGCCGGTGCGGGCCGCGATCGCGTCGTCGTAGATGCGGCGCAGTTCGGCGATCTCCTCGATGCCCGCGAAACCCAGGACGAGCGCGCCGATTCCGTACTCGGCGGCCAGTCTCAGCGTGTCCTTCTTGGTGCAGGCCATGAACAGCGGGGGATGGGGCCGCTGCACCGGCCGTGGCAGCAGGTGGTGCGGGCCGATGTCGAGCAGTTCACCGTGGTATTCGAATTCGCCCTCGGGGTCCTGCCAGGCGGCGGCGATCATCCGCAGCGATTCCTCGACCTCCTGGTAGGTGCGGTCGGGATCGACTCCGCACATCGAGGTCTCGACGGCGGTCGCGCCGCGGCCCGCGCCCAGGTTCAGGCGGCCGCCCGACAGCACGTCGAGCATGGCGGCGCGTTCGGCGGCGCGGACCGGGTGATTGAAGTTGAACGGCATGCACACCACGCCGTGCCCGATGCGGATCCGCTGCGTCTGCGCGGCCACCCAGGTCAGGAAGATCTCCGGCGCGCTCATGTGCGCGTACCACTTGAGTCCGTGGTGCTCGACCGCCCAGACGGTGTCGAACCCGACCCGGTCGGCCAGCACGGCCTGCTCGACGCAGTCGCGCAGCACCTGGGCTTCGTGGGCGGCGGTGGGATCGGTCATCTGCGCTTCGAAGATCATCGAGAACTTCATCCGAGCTCCTAACCGCGCCGCTATGCCTAAACGGAATACAACTGCACCCATAGCCTCAGGTCATGAGGTTGTCTCAGTGGCCGGGACCACACCGTGCCGGTCTTCCGCATCGGGACTTAGCGTCGGTTGAACAGCAGCGGAAGGACGGGATCAGGTGGGACAGCTGGACGGCAAGGTAGCGCTGGTGACCGGCGGCGCCCGGGGCATGGGAGCGGAGCATGTGCGCCGTTTCGTGGCCGAGGGCGCGAAGGTCGTGTTCGGCGACGTGCTCGACGACGAGGGCAAGGCTCTGGCCGCCGAGCTGGGCGACGCCGTCCACTTCGTGCATCAGGACGTCACCAGCGAAAGCGACTGGCAGGCAGCGGTTTCCGCGGCCGTCGCCACGTTCGGCAAGCTGGATGTGCTGGTCAACAATGCCGGCATCCTGCGGTTCAAGCGCATCGTGGAGATGAGCCTGGACGAGTTCCAGACCATCATGAACATCAACGTGACGGGCGCTTTCCTCGGCATCAAGACGGCCGCGCCCGCCCTGATCGAGGCCGGTGGCGGGTCCATCGTGAACGTGTCCTCGGTCGAGGGCTTCGTCGGTGCGGCCGGTCTGTCGGCCTACAGCGCGAGCAAGTTCGCGCTGCGGGGTCTCACCAAGTCCGCCGCCCGGGAACTGGGGCACTCGGGTATCCGGGTGAACTCGATCCATCCCGGCGGCATCGCCACCCCCATGACCGCGTCCGTGGCGGGCGCGTCCGGGGTGGACGGCAACTCCTTCTTCTCCGAATTGCCCATTCCGCGCTGGGGTCAGCCGGTCGAGGTCTCCGAGGTGGCGTTGTTCCTGGCCTCGGACGCCTCGAGCTATTGCACCGGAGGCGAATTCGTCGTCGACGGCGGCATGCTGACCAGCTGCGGCTACTAAGGAACGAGATTCATGGAATTCGAATTCGACGTCGTTGTGGTGGGTTCCGGCGCGGCCGGCATGACCGCCGCGCTGACCGCCGCCTACCGGGGCCTGTCGGTCACCCTGATCGAGAAGAGCAGCCTGTTCGGCGGCTCCACCGCGCGCTCGGGCGGCGGCATCTGGGTGCCGAACAACCCGGTGCTGCAGGCCGCGGGTGTGCCGGACAGCGCGGAGATGGCCCGTACCTACCTGAAAGCCGTTGTCGGCGACCGGGTTCCGGAGGCCAAGCAGCGCGCGTTCCTGGAGCAGGGCCCGGAGATGTTCCGCTACATCGGCGCCCGCTCCAAGCACTGGGCGTTCGCCTACGACCGCGGCTACTCCGACTACCACCCGGAGTTCCCGGGCGGTCTGGCGCAGGGTCGCAGCATCGAGCCCAAGATCATCGACGGTCGCCTGCTCGGCGCGGATCTGGACAAGATCAACCGTCCGACCATGTCCGCCCCCAAGGGCATCGCGATCACGGTCAAGGACTTCCACGACCTGAACATGATCGCCCGCACCTGGGCCGGCAAGAAGACCGCCATGAAGGTCGGCGCGCAGACCGCGCTGAACATGATCAAGGGCGCCAAGCCGCTCAGCCTGGGCAAGGCGCTCGCCGCCCGGCTGTGGCTGTCGCTGCGCGACGCGGGCGTGCCGGTGTGGCTGAACACCCCGCTCACCGACCTGGTCATCGAGGGCGGCACCGTGGTCGGCGTGCGCGCCGAGCACGAGGGCCGCACCGTCACCATCAAGGCCCGCCGCGGCGTGGTGCTGGCCGCGGGCGGTTTCGAGCACAACCTCGAGATGCGTGAGCAGTACATCGACGGCCCGCAGAACACCGGCTGGACCGTGGGCGCGACCGAGAACGTCGGCGAGGGCATCGTCGCGGGCCAGAAGGCCGGCGCCGCGGTCGATCTGATGGACGACGCCTGGTGGGGCCCCTCGGTGCGCAACCCCGACGGCCCGCCGTTCTTCATGCTGGCCGAGCGTTCGCAGCCGGGCGCGATCGTGGTCAACGCCAAGGGCGATCGCTTCGTCAACGAGTCCGCGCCGTACGTGAACGTCGTGCACACCATGTACGAGGAGGAGAAGAAGGTGCCGGGCAGCATTCCCGCGCACTTCATCTTCGACCAGAACTTCCGCGACCGGTACCTGTTCCTGGGCAACTTCCCCAAGCGGCCGCTGCCCCAGAAGTACTTCGACGCGGGCATCATCAAGCAGGCCGACACCCTGGCCGAGCTGGCCGACAAGCTGGGTATCCCGGCGAACAAGCTGGCCGCCACCGTGGAGCGCTTCAACGTCTTCGCCCGCAACGGCCGGGACGAGGACTACCAGCGCGGCGACTCGGCCTACGACCGCTACTACGGCGACCCGACCGTCAAGCCCAACCCGACCCTGGCCCCGCTCGAGCGCGGCCCGTTCTACGCGGTCGAGATGGTGCCGGGCGATCTGGGCACCAAGGGCGGCCTGGTCACCGACGAGCACGCCCGCGTCCTGAACGACCAGGGCGACGTCATCCCGGGCCTGTACGCGGCGGGCAACAACTCCGCCGCCGTCATGGGCAACGACTACGCCGGCGCGGGCGCCACGATCGGCCCCGCCATGGTGTTCGGCTACATCGCGGCCAACCACCTGGCCGACGCGGAATCCGCAGCAGCGCAGGAGAACTGACATGGGACGGGTTGATTCGAAGGTCGTCATCGTCACCGGCGGCGCGCGCGGCATGGGGGCGGCCTTCGCCCGCAAGCTCGCGGCCGAGGGCGCGAAAGTGGTGATCACCGACGTGCTCGTCGAGGCCGGGGAGGCCGTCGCCGCCGAGATCGGTGACGCCGCCCGGTTCTTCCCGCTCGACGTCACCGACGAGGCGGCCTGGAACGACGTGGTCGCGCGGACCGAGGCGGCCTTCGGGCCGGTCTCGGGCCTGGTCAACAACGCGGGCATCGTGCACGTCGACGCCATCGAGAAGCTCTCGGAGGCCGACTACCGCAAGGTGATCGACGTCAATCAGGTCGGCGTGTTCCTGGGCATGAAGGCCGTCATCGGCTCCATGCGCCGCGCCGGGGTGGGTTCCATCGTGAACATCTCCTCGACCGGCGGCCTGATCGGCTACTCGAACATCCTCGGCTACGTGGCCTCCAAGTGGGCCGTGCGCGGCATGAGCAAAACGGCCGCACAGGAATTCGCGGCCGACAATGTCCGCGTCAACTCCGTGCACCCGGGCATCGTGGCCACCGAGATGGTGGCCGCGTCCGAGCGGTCGGCCAGCATCGCGGCCAATCAGCCCATCGCCCGCCCGGCCACCCCGGAGGAACTCGCCAACATGGTGCTGTTCCTCATCTCCGACGACTCCTCCTACAGCACCGGCGCCGAGTTCATCGCCGACGGCGGCTTCACCACCCAGTAACAACTCCGTTGCGAGACAAGGAAACACCCATGAAGGACTTCCACGGCAAAGTCGCTGTGATCACCGGTGCCGGTGCGGGCATCGGCCGGGCGCTCGCGCTCGAGCTGGCGCGCAACGGAGCCCAGCTGGCCCTGTCCGGCCGCAACTACGACAATGTCGCCGAGACCGTGGCCCTGTGCGAGAAGGTCGGCGCCAAGGCGCGGGCCTACAAGCTGGACGTGTCCGACCGCGCCGCCGTCTACGCCCACGCCGATGAGGTCGTGGCCGATTTCGGCAAGGTCAACATCGTCATCAACAACGCCGGTGTCTCGCTGACCGCCAATATCGAGGAAGTCTCCTGGGAAGACCTGGAGTGGATCTTCGGCATCAACTACTGGGGCACCCTGCACGGTGTGAAGGCGTTCCTGCCGCACGTGATCGCCTCCGGGGACGGCCATTTCGCCAATGTCTCCAGCATGTTCGGCCTGGTGGCCTGCCCCAGCCAGGGCGGTTACAGCTCGTCGAAGTACGCCATGCACGCGATCAGCGACGCACTGCGCCAGGAGATGATCATCGCCGGGCACAATGTGGGCGTCTCGAGCGTCCACCCGGGCATGATCAAGACCGAGATCGCCTGGAAGGCACGGGCTGCCGCCAACCGCTCCCGCGACGACCTGGCCGCCAACTTCGACCGCCTGGCCCAGACCAGCCCGGAGGACTGCGCCACGACGATCGTCAACGGCATCCGGAAGAACAAGCCGCTCATCCTGATCGGCAAGGACGCCAAGGCGATGAACGTCATGCGCCGCCTGCTCGGCTCGGGCTACATGAAGCCCCTGACCGCCCAGATGCGCAAGGAGATCTAGTCCACCTCTCGGAAGCTCCCGTGTCCCGGTGCGTTTCGCGCCGGGACACGGACCGAGGGTCTGGTGGCCGGTCCACCGAATCCGCTTGTCACCAGCCCCGCACCCCCGGTGCGGGGCTACCGGCCGTGGTCCAGAAAACCAGCTCTGACCTGCGAATATATATGGTCCCAGTGAACGGGACCCCTCCTAATTGTGACGCCGGCAACAGCCACGATCGTCGGGAGGCCCAAAACATGGGCGGTACCCGGAAGTACGGAGGCGTCCGATGCGCATCGGCATGCTCATGCCATATCTCGACGGACTGGTGACCTCGGGCGGATTCCTACGGGAGTTCGCCGCGGCGGCCGAGGAATGCGGGCTGGAGTCGATCTGGACCGTGGAACACGTTGTGGTGGCCCAGGATTACGAGCCGCTGTATCCGTACTCGCCCGACGGCCGGATGCCCGGCGGCGGCGGTATCGGGGTGCCGATGACCGATCCGCTGGAGACTCTGGCGTTCGTGGCGGCGGCGTCGAGCACCGTGAAGCTGGGCACCGCCATGGTGGTGGCCCCGCTGCACAGCCCGGTGGTGCTGGCCAAGCGGGCGGCCACGCTGGACCGGATCTCCGACGGCCGCGTGCTGCTCGGGCTCGGGATCGGCTGGCAGAAGGAGGAATACGCGGCGATCGGGGTGCCGTTCGAGGAACGCGGCACCCGGCTCGACGACGCCATCGGGGCGATGCGGGCCTTGTGGACGCAGGAGCCGGCGACCTATCACGGCAAGCACGTGTCGTTCGACGATCTGTTCTGCCAGCCGCAGCCCGAGCGGTCGATCCCGATCGTGCTGGGCGGCAACAGCGCTCCGGCGGTGCGCCGCGCCGCCAAGGTCGGCGACGGCTGGTTCCCGTACACGATCTCCTCGGAGGATTTCGCGCGCGGCGCGGACAAGATCCGCGAACTGTCCGCGGCGGCCGGGCGTTCCGAGGATGCCGTCGAGATGACGATCTGGCCGGGGTCGTTCGACTTCGTCCGCGAGTTCGAGGCCGACTACGTGCGCCCCTACGTCACCGCCGGTGCGAGCCGAGTCGTCCTGACCCCGCCCATGTTCGGACCGGAATCCCTGCTCAACGGTGTGGAGAACCTCGCGGCCTACGTGGATCGGTACCGCAACGACGTGGAGGCGAAGCTGTGAACCCCGCGACCCCCGTCCGCGTCCTCGACCGCGTCGTCCTGCCCGCCGATCGGGCCGAGGACTGGCTGACCCGCTGGCGCGGCGACTACCTGCCCGGCGCGACCGCGCGCGGCCTGCGGGCCCCGCAGGTGCTGCGTGAGCACACCGGCGCGGATTCGGTGGCCCTGCAGATCATCTGGGAGCTGCCGGGCATCTACGAGTTCTACGGGATGCGCGCCGCGGCGGCGGCCGATCCGGCGGTCGCGGCGTTCTGGTCCGACACCGATGCCGTGGCGCTGACCCGCGAGCGGCACGTCCTGGCGATGCAGGAGGAACAGGCATGAGCCGCTGGGTGATTCTCACCGCCCCGCACCCGGACGACACCGACCAACGCCTCGCCGCGTTCGCCTCGGCGGCCGCCGCGAACCCCCGCGTCGCGCATTGTTCGGCCGGAGTCGACCTGCCCGGCAGTACCGGCGGGCAGGGCGCGCTGTGGGATCTGTCCGCCGATTCCGCCCCGGCCGAGGTGCTGCCCGGGCTGACCGCGGACGCCGATGTGGTGCCCCTGGCTCCGGTGCACGCCCGTGTGGTGCGGCAGGACGCGAGCCGCCGGGTCAAGCGCACCCTGCTGCTCACGGTGCGGGCCGGCACGCATCCGGACACGGTGTCGCGCTTCGAATCCGACCTGATGGCCATGCCCGCCCACATCCCGGCCATCCGGTCCTGGTCGCTGAGCCGGGTCCCCGGCCACGCCCGCTGGACGCACGTCTGGGAGCAGGAGTTCGCCGACCCCGACGGCCTCAATGGCGACTACCTGCTGCACCCGTACCACTGGACGCATGTCGACCGCTGGTTCGATGCCGAGATCCCGGGCTCCATCGTGGACCCGGCGATCGCCCACCTGTACCGCTGGGCCGACGGCCCGGTGCTGGGGAACTGATCAGTCCGGGTCGCGCAGGCGCTGTTTGAGCACCTTGCCGCCGGCATTGCGCGGGAGGTCGTCGGCGAAGACGATCTCCCGCGGCACCTTGTAGCCCGCCAGCCGCGCGCGCGACCATTCGATGATGGGGGCCGGATCGGTCGCCGCCCCGGCGACGGGGACCACGTAGGCGCGGCCCACCTCGCCGAGTCGCTCGTCGGGGACGCCGATCACGGCGACATCGCGGATATCGGGGTGCCGCAGCAGGACTCGTTCGATCTCGGCCGGGTAGGCGTTGAAGCCGCCGACGATGAACATGTCCTTGAGCCGGTCGGTGATGCGCAGATAGCCGTCGGAGTCCAGGGTGCCGATATCGCCGGTGTGCAGGAAGCCGTCGGGGTCGATGGCGGCGGCGGTGGCCTCCGGATCGTCCAGGTAGCCGTACATGACATTGGGGCCGCGGACGGTGACCTCGCCGGGCTCGCCGGTCTCGAGGGGTTTGCCTTCCCGGTCCACGATGCGGATCTCACTGCCGGGCAGCGGTTTTCCGACGGTGTCGGCGGCCAGTTCGGCGGGGGAGTCCGGTGGGCAGATGGACACCACGCCGATCGATTCGGTGAGGCCGTAGGCGGTGAAGACGGCGGGAACGCGCAGGTCCTCGCGAATGCGGCGGACCAGTTCGGCGGGGATGGTGGAGCCGCCGGTGCCCGCCAGGCGTAGCGAGCCGAGCAGGTAGTCGTCGGGGCCGGCGGCGAGCAGGTCGGTGAAAAGCGTTGGCGGCCCGGCCAGGACGGTGATGCGTTCGCTCTCGATCAGCTGGAGGGCGGTGGCCGCGTCGAAGCGTTCCATCGGAACCATGGTGGCGGTGCGGAGCAGGCAGGCCAGGATGCCCGCCTTGTAGCCGAAGGTGTGCGAGAACGGGTTCGCCAGCAAATATCGGTCACGCGGGCGCAGGGTGACGACCTCGGACCACCGGGCGAAGACCTCCAGGGTCTGGCGGTGCGTGGCGAGCACGCCGCGGGGGGTGCCGGTGGTGCCGGAGGTGAACAGGATGTCGGAGATGGACTCCGGGTCGACGGCGGCCGTGCGTTCGATCGCGGACTGCGGCTCGATCACCGCGCCCGGGGCCAGGAACCCGGCCCACGAGCTGATGTCCCAGTCCGCCGCGTTCTCGCCGCGGGCGTCGTCGAGCAGGATGAGGTGCTCCAGATCCGGTAGCGCGAGACCGGATTCGGCGAGCATGGCCGGATAGTCCGCGCCCAGGAACTCCTGCACGGTGCACACGGCCTTGGCGTGGCTGCGGGCCAGCACCTCGGCGGTTTCCGGGCCGCGCAGCCGGGTGCTGATCGGCACCAGGGTCGCGCCCGCGCCGAGCATTCCGAGAGCGGTCACGATCCACCGGACACTGTTGGGAGCCCACAACCCGACCCGATCTCCCGGCTCCAACCCGGAGGCGATGGCGGCCCGCGTCACCGCCGCGGCCTCCTCGGCCAGTTCGGCGAAGGTGAGCCGCCCGGCCGGTCCGGCAATGGCCACGGCCTCCGGATACCGCCGCGCCCGATCGGCCACCAGCGCCGGAATGGTCGTCACACTTCCGACCGCGGAGATGCCGCCCGAGTGCCGCCGATCCATCCGCCCATCCTGCCCCAGCCCCCTCACCCGATCGCCCTTTTTCGCCGTGCCATCCCGCTGACCGGGCGTGCCGTGTTCGATGGCCCTCCGCTGCGCTTCGGGCGGGTTCGCGGCGCTGCTGGTCTCGTTCTTCCCTCCTCCGCTCCTCCGCTTCGCTCCCCCGCTCCGTCAGTCCAGAACGAGACGCGCCGCGAACTTTCCGGTGGTTCCTGCTGGGGTGTGCCGGGCGTACCCATTCCGGTCATCGGGATGGGACTTGGGGGTGCGGGGCGTCACACGGCACCCTCGTTGTAGTGGAACCGTCGGGGGGACGGATATTGCCCGGCAGGCCGCTCGAGCAGCGGCGGAGCGCTGGAGTGCGAATGAATCCAGAATCTCGAAGGAGTGACATGACGGCCGGAACGGAGCTTGCGCAGCGCCAGGACCTCGCGGCGGGCGCGACCACCGTTGTCGAACTCGACGGCGCGTGCGGCTTGTCGCGGGACAAGATCGGCGGCAAGGCGTGGAGCATCGATCACATGCGGGCGCTCGGGCTGCCGGTGCCGCCCGCGTTCGTGATCACCACCGACGGCTGGGCCGACTACACCACCCGCGGCGCGATCGCCGAGGAGATCTGGGCGCAGGTGCTCGAGGGCATCACCATGATCGAGCGCGGCACCGGCCGTCGCTTCGGGTCGGCGGATCGCCCGCTGCTGGTGTCGGTGCGTTCGGGCGCGGCGATCTCCATGCCCGGCATGATGGACACCGTCCTCAACCTGGGCATGACCGACGCGGTGCAGCAGGCGCTGGCCGCCGAGACCCGCAACCCCGGCTACGCGGAGGACACCCGCTCCCGGTTCGTGCACCAGTACCGCGAGACCGTGCTCGGTGACGCGAACGGCGTCGTCCCGGCCGACCCGTGGGAGCAGCTGCGCGGCGCCATCGAGGCCGTGTTCCGGTCCTGGGATTCCCCGCGCGCCAAGACCTATCGCGCCCACCGCGGCCTGGCCGACACCATGGGCACCGCGGTCACCGTGCAGGCCATGGTGTTCGGCAACCTCGACGAATCGTCCGGCACCGGTGTGCTTTTCAGCCGCAACCCCAATACCGGTGATCAGCCGGTCTACGGCGAGTGGCTGGTCGGCGGGCAGGGCGAGGACGTGGTGTCCGGCCGCCTGACCCCGCGCCCGCTCGACGATCTGGCCGTCACCCAGCCCGCCGTGCACGAGCGGCTCATCGCCGCCGCCCAGCTGCTGGAGCACGACGGTCGCGACCTGCAGGACATCGAGTTCACCGTCGAGTCCGGCACCCTGTGGCTGCTGCAGTCGCGTCCGGCCAAGCGGTCGGCCCGCGCCGCGGTGCGCACCGCCGTCGCCATGGTCGAAGAGGGCCTGATCAGCGCCGACGAGGCCCTGGACCGGGTGACCCCCGACCAGGTGCGCGAGGTGCTGCGCCCCGCCTCCGGCGACACCGGCGGCCAGGAGCCCCTCGCCCGCGGCGAATCCGCCTGCCCCGGACTGGCTTCGGGCGTGGTCGTGACCGATCCCGACGAGGCCGAGACCCGCGCCGAGGCCGGCGAGGACGTCATCCTGGTCCGTCCCACCACCAGCCCCGACGACCTGCACGGCATGATCGCCGCCCGCGCCATCGTCACCGAACTGGGCGGCACCACCTCGCATGCCGCGCTGGTGAGCCGCGAACTCGGCCGCCCGTGCGTGGTCGGCTGCGGCCCGGGTGTGGTGGCGGCGCTGACCGGTAGGACGGTCACCGTGGACGGCGGCGCCGGTCTGGTGCTGCCCGGCGAGGTCGTCGCCAAGCCGGTCGAGCAGTCCGTGCTCGACGACGTGCGCCAGCTCGCCCAGTGGGCGGGCGTGGACGGCGAACAGCTGGCCGAGCGCCTGGAAAACCGTTCCGCCGCAAGCGAGAACGCCGAACAGGAGGAAGTGACCGCCGTGAACGCTCCCGTCACCGAACTGGCCGTGCTGCGGCTGGTCGGCATCAAGGGCCGGGTGAACGCCGACAATCTGGCGCTCAGCCTGTTCGCCGACACCGCCGAGATCGCCTCCTGCTGTGAGGATCTGGTGAGCGCGGGCTACTGCGCCACCACCCCGGCCGGCTTCCGGATCACCCCGGAGGGCCGCCCGCGCCTGGAGCAGCTGCTCGCCGAGGAGCGCGGCACCGTCGACGCGGCCGCCCTGACCGCCGCCTACGACGAGTTCTGCGTCTTCAACGCCGATCTCAAGGTCATCATCACCGACTGGCAGATGAAGGACCCGGCCACGGTCAACGACCACGCCGACGCCGACTACGACGCCTCGGTCCTGGCCCGCCTCAACGGCACCCACCAGACCCTGCGCCCGCTGATCGCCCGCCTGGGCGGCCTGGCCCCGCGTCTGTCCCGCTACCTGGATCGCCTGGACCGCGCCGTCGAGCGCATCGGCGAGGGCGACCACACCTACGTGGCGCGTCCGATCATGGACAGCTACCACACCGTGTGGTTCGAGCTGCACGAAGACCTGATCGGTCTGTGCGGCCTGACCCGCGCCGAAGAGGCGGCGGCCGGCCGTGCCCACTGAGCCCGTGACCACCGACGCACCCGTGACCACCGACGCCGTGACCGGCCGCTGGATCGACTTCGCCCAGATCGACAATGTCCGTGACCTGGGCGGCCTGCCGGTCGCCGGCGGCGGCACCACCCGCTTCGGCATCGTGCTGCGCTCGTCCACCCTGCAGCAGGCCACCTCCGACGACCTGTCGCAGCTGGTCGACACGCTGGGGCTGCGCACGGTCATCGACCTGCGCCTGCCCGACGAGGTGGAGCGCGAGGGCTACGGCCTGATCGGCGATTCCGCGGTGCACATCGCGAACCTGCCGATCCGTAAGTCGCCCCAGTCCTCCTTGGCCGCACGGGATCTCGTCCCCGACAAGACCCGCGTCGACCTGACCGAGCTCTACGGTCAGCTGCTCGGCGGCAGCGGCGAGCACATCGTCGAGTCGGTGCGCCTGATCATCGATCCGGCCCGCCACTCGGTGCTGTTCCATTGCGCCGCGGGCAAGGACCGCACCGGCGTGCTGGCCGCGGTCCTGCTGGACGCGGTCGGTGTTCCCGCCGAGGCGATCGCCCACGACTACGCCCTCACCAACGAGCGCATCCAGAAGGTCCGCGACCGTCTCGACGCCCTCCCGTCGTACGAGGGCCTGCCGCAGACGAACACCGGCATCCTCGCGGTCTCCCCGGAGGTCATGCTCGGCTTCGTGGCGAACCTGCACGCCGAGCACGGCGGGGCGGCCGCGTGGCTGCTCGCCAACGGCCTCACCGAGTCCGAGCTCGAGCGCCTGCGCGAGGTTCTGGTCGCCTAGGCGGCCCCCTTCTCGAACACCACGTCGCCGCCCTCGCCCGGGGTGATGAACGGCAGCAGCCGTTCCGCCTCGGCGCGCAGGGCGGCTTCGTCGTCCGCGGCCAGGGCGTGCCACGGCGTGATCCGGATGGTCGACCCGTCCACATCCCACCGGCCGTGCACGAATCCGTCGATCAGGTACATCGGCACGCCGCCCGACGCGATCCTCGCGATCCGGGCCCGATCCTCGTCGCGGATGATCCGCCGCCGATCCCGATGACCGAGGCAGGAATTGTCGAACGCGGGCAGGAACCGCACCGGCGCAGGCGAATCCGCCTCCGCGATCGGAGCGTCCGGCACATCGAAGAGCTCGCGTCCGGTGTCATCGCGGAACACCCGGAGCTCGCCCCGCATCCCCTCGACCACCTCCGCGAGCTTCGTGACCCCCGCGAACTCCTGGATATCGCCCACGGTCGCCGGACCATAGGCCGCCAGATAGCGCCGGACCAGAGTCCGCGGCGCCGGCCCCTCCGCCAACGGCCCGCCCACGACCTGCTCGGCCAGCGACACCGACACCGACCGCCCACGCCACGCGCCCCACGCTCCCGCGCCGGGGTGGTGCACCAGGGGCTGGACGACGCCGAGACCGTGGACCAGGTCGCGTGCCCCGCGGCCAGGGAAACGCTCCGACAGCAGTTTCCCCAGATCGCGCCGGGAAACGGCCCTGCCGTCCAGCAATTCCCTTCCGGCCGTACCGAATTCGGTGATGTCGAGACCATTCATCGCGTCGCGCAGGTAGACCGAGCGCAGCGTCGGTTCGACCGCCGGTCGCACGGTCGGATACAGCCACCGATAGTCCTGGGCGTCGGTCAGATGCACGGTGCGCCGAATCGAGGTGGCGCGCACCACGGTTCGCTCCTCCAGCAGCCCCGACAGCTGCTCGTGCCGGAACCCGCTCAGCCGCGACCACAACCCCACGTACGGCCAGTTCGGCTCCTGCCCCTGCACCGCGACGAGGTGCCGGATCAGGTCGGCGACGGGCATCGCGGTTCGTTCGCGCAACCGCTGACGCAGCAGCAGGGTGCGGTTTAGGGTTCGCAGCGAGAGTTCCGGCATGAATCCATTGTCGACAGCGACTAGGACAGTTCTTGTCCTACATGGAGGACGGGTTATGGGCACGGTGCGGGCGGGGGAGTTCCGGCACGTCTACGACCCGAGCGAGGCCGGTCAGCGGTGGTATATCAACGATCATTCGCTGATCAGGGATGCCGGGGGACGGTGGCATCTGTTCGGGATCACGCATCCGGAACCGGCCGATCCCTTCGACGAGACCGAGTTCGCGCACGCCACCGCGGACGATCCGCTCGGGCCGTGGACCAAGCAGCCCTCCGTGCTGGCGGTGGACCGGGAGCGGGGCGAGCGGCATCTGTGGGCGCCGTTCGTGGTCCCCGCCGGGGACCGGTACTGGATGTTCTACGACGGCGGCGGAATCGACCGCACCGCAACGGGTATGGGCCTGGCCACCTCCAGCGACCTGTTCCACTGGCGGCGGCATCCGGCGAGCCCGGTGTTCCGGGACGGCTACGACGCGCGGGACCCCATGGTGCTGCGGATCGGCGACGAGTGGGTCCTGTACTACTGCGCCACCAGCACTCCCGCCGGCGGGAATCATGTCGTCGCCTATCGGACCAGTCCGGACCTGGTGCGGTGGAGCGAGCGCCGCATCGCCTACACCGATCCGACGACCGGGACCGGCGCGGGCACCACCGAGTCACCCTTCGTGGTGCGGCACGGGGACGCCTGGTACCTGCTGATCGGTCCGCGCCCGGACTATGTCGGCACCGAGATCTTTCGCAGCGACAATCCCTTTCACTTCGACACGTCCGGCCGCGTGGGGCACATCCGGGCCCACGCCGCGGAGGTGATCACCCACGACGGCGACCTGTGGGTGACGCATGCCGGGTGGGGCCAAGGGGGAGTCGCGCTGGCGCCCTTGATCTTCCCGGACTGACCCGAAAATCCGATTTCGGGCGTGGCGGGCGGTCTGAACTGGGATTCTGGACGGTGAGTCGAGAGTCCCACCCAGTGCTGACGATCAGAACGTTGCGGGGAGGCAGGCACCATGGCCCGAATCGGCGTGATCAGTCTTTCCGACGGCCGCGACTACGTGCACGGCGGCATCGTCGGATTCATCAAGACGGCCGAAGACCGGCTGGTGGCCGAGCTGACGGCCGCCGGCCACACCGTGATCCGGGGCCGGGAACCGGTCGCGAGCAATGACCGGGCGGTCGAGGTCGCCCGGCGGGTGGAGGCCGCGGGGGTGGACCTGACCGTGCTGCACTACGCGGTGTGGGCGTTCCCGCACTTCACCATGCTGGCGGCGGGCGCGCTGCGGGGGCCGCTGCTGCTGTTGTCGAACATCGACCCGGTGCAGCCGGGCATGGTGGGGATGCTGGCCGCGGGCGGGGCCCTCGATCAGATCGGGCGCGAGCACGCCCGGCTGTGGGGCGACCCGGCCGATCCGGAACTGATCGCGGCCATCGGGGTGCGGGCGCGAGCCGCCGCGGCGGTCGCGGGACTGCGCGGCAGCACCTTCGGGCGGTTCGGCGGGCGGCCCATGGGGATGAACACGGCGGTCGCCAATACCGATCAATGGCAGCGGGTGTTCGGGATCGACGTGGAGGAGATCGACCAGTGGGAGATCGTGCGCCGCGCCGACCAGGCCGACGCCGGTGAGGCGCGGGCGGCGCGAGAATGGCTGGAGCGCAATACCGCCGGGGTGCACTACGACGGGGTCAAACTGACGCCGGACCTGCTGGAACGGCAGCTGCGCTCGTACCTGGCGGTGCGGGATCTGATCGCGGAATGGCGGCTGGACTTCTCCGGCATCAAGGGCCAGCCCGAACTGACCCAGTACTTCGCCACCATGGACGTCACCGAGGCGTTCCTCAACGACCCCTACGACTGGAACGGGCCCAAACAGCCGCACGTCTGCGCCACCGAGGCCGATATGGACGGCGCGCTCACCATGCAGCTGCTCAAGCAGATCTCCGGCACGCCTGTGCTTTTCGCCGACGTCCGCCACTATCACGCCGACCGCGACATCTGGGATCTGTGCAATTCCGGCCAGCACGCCACCTGGTACGCGGCCCGCAGCGACGACCCGGCCGAGAACCTGGCCCGGGTGCACCTGTACCCGGAGGTGTTCTTCTTCCCGGCGGGCGGCGCGTCGGTGCACCACCTGGCCGCGCCCGGCGAGATGACCTTCGCCCGCCTCACCCGCCGCGACGGCGACTACCGCATGCAACTCATGCTCGGCGCGTTCGAGACCTACGACGACGCCACCAACGAGTCGCTGATGAAGCAGTCCACCTGGGAGTGGCCGCACGCCTTCGCCCGCCTGGACGCCGACGCCGGGGACTTCCTGTCCCGCTTCGGCGCCAACCACATTCACGCCGTCCCCGGCGATCAGCGCGCCACCGTGCGCGCGGCCTGCGAGCTGCTGGGCGTCACCCTCGACGAATTCACCCGGGCGGGCTGACATGCTCCTCGGCATCGATATCGGCACCTCCGGCTCCAAGGGCGTCCTCACCGACCGGGACGGTGTGGTCGCCTCGCGCGCCGAACGACCGCACCGGGTGTCGACGCCCCGGCCCGGCTGGGTGGAACACGACGCGGAGACGGTGTGGTGGGCCGACTTCGTCGGCATCGCCCGCGACCTGGTGGCGGCCGCAGACGGTGAACCCATCGAGGCGCTCGCGGTGAGCGGCATCGGCCCGTGCCTGCTGCCCGCCGACGCGGACGGCCGCCCGCTGCGGCCCGCCATCCTGTACGGGGTCGACACCCGCGCGGGCGTCGAAATCGAGGAACTGGACGCGGAATTGGGGCCGCTGACCGTGCTGGAGCGGTGCGGGTCGCCGCTCACCAGTCAGGCCGTCGGCCCGAAACTGCGCTGGCTCATCCGGCACGAGCCGCAGGTGTGGTCAGCCACGCGAATGCTGTTGATGGCCAGTTCGTTTCTCGTGTACCGCCTGACCGGCCGCTACGTCCTCGACCATCAGTCCGCCAGCCAGTGCGTGCCCATGTACGACCTGATGGCCCGCGACTGGGCCACCGACTGGGCCGAATCCGTCGCGCCCGGCCTGCGCCTGCCCGAATTGGCCTGGCCCACCGAGATAGTCGGCCGCGTCACCCCCGAGGCGGCGGCCGCCACCGGTCTGCCGGTGGGGCTCCCGGTCACCACCGGCACCATCGACGCCTGGGCCGAGGCGGCCGGGATCGGCGTCCGCGCCCCCGGTGACTGCATGATCATGTACGGCACCACCATGTTCCTCACCCAGGTGCTGGCCGAGCCGCGCCCGCAACCGGGGCTGTGGACCACCTGCGGTACCTGGCCCGGCACCTACACCTCCGCCGCCGGGATGGCGACCTCCGGCGCGGTCACCGACTGGCTGCGGGCGCTCACCGGCAGCGCCTTCGCCGAACTGCTCGACGAGGCGGCCCACGTCCCGCCGGGCTCCCGCGGCCTGCTGATGCTGCCCTATTTCGCGGGCGAACGCACCCCGCTGTTCGACCCGAACGCCCGCGGCGTGATCGCGGGCCTCACCCTCACCCACCAGCGCGCCGACCTCTACCGCGCCGTTCTGGAGGGCATCGGGTACGGGGTCCGCCACAATCTGGAGGCGATGGCCGCGGCCGGCGCCCCCGCCACCCGCCTGGTCGCGGTCGGCGGCGGCACCAAGGGCGGCCTGTGGACCCGCATCGTCTCCGACATCACCGGTCTGCCGCAACAGCTTCCGGCCGACACCGTCGGGGCGGCCCTCGGCGACGCCCTGCTCGCCGCCGAGGCGCTGGGCCTGGACACCGCGGCGTGGAACCCGATCATCGACACCATCGAACCGGATCCCGACACCACCGCGCACTACGGCCCGTACTACCGGCACTACCGATCCCTGTACGAGACAACGAAATCCACCGCCCACTTCCTCGCCCGGGAGCAACACCGCGCCGCACCCTGATCTCGGCTAGGGTCCGATACGGAGGTGGGGCGGATGGCCAGATATCACCGCATCGCGGCACAGGACCTGGGTCGGCTGGGTGCGCTCAGCGACGGAATCTTCGCTGTGGCAATGACTTTGCTCGTGCTGGAACTGCACGTCCCCGCGAGCGAGACCTGGCGTCAGCGCGCCCTGTGGACCTCCGGCGCGGCCGCCGACGAGGAGCCGGTCTGGCACGCCCTCACCCACGTCGGCCCCCAATTCCTCATCTGCTTCCTGGGTTTCCTCACCCTGGGCATGTTCTGGATCGGCCAGCAGACCCAGCTCGGACTGATGGATCGCGCGGACCGCACGCTGACCTGGATCCATCTGATGTTCCTGTTCGGCGTCTGCATGGTGCCGTTCGCGACCGCCCTGCTGGCCGCGTTCCCGCAGTCGCGCCTGGCGCTGCTGGTCTACTGGGCCGACCTGCTGTACCTGGGACTCACGCAACTCGCCGCCCTGCGCTACGCCCGCCGCGCCGGCCTGCTCACCGCCGACGCCACCCCCGAGGACCTGACGGCCATCCGCCGCCGCATCGGAATCGTGCAATTCCTGTACGCGGCGGCGGTGGCCTTGTGCCCGATCAGCACCTATCTCAGCATCGGCCTGATCATCGCCCTGCAGGTGAATTCGGCGGTGTCCCCGCGGATCCGGCCCCTCGACCGCTTCTGACCGGCTAAGCGGTCGCGGCGAATCCGGCGCGCAGATCGGCGAGGATGTCGTCGATCCCCTCGATTCCGACCGCCAGGCGGATCAGGCCCGGCGCGACGCCCGCCGCGAGCTGCTGCTCCGGGGTCAGCTGCGAATGCGTGGTGGAGGCCGGGTGGATGACCAGCGAGCGCACGTCACCGATATTGGCGACGTGGCTGTGCAGGGTCAGGGCGTCCACGAAACGCTTGCCCGCGTCCACGCCGCCCGCCAGTTCGAAGCCGATGATCGCGCCGACACCCTTGGGGGCCAGCTGCTTTCCGCGCTCGTACCACGGCGAGGAGGGCAGGCCCGCGTAGGAGACGGCCGTGACTTCGGGCCGCCCGGTGAGGAATTCGGCCACCGCGGTCGCATTGGCCACGTGCCGCTCCAGGCGCAGGCTCAGCGTCTCCAGCCCCTGGCTGATGAGGAAGGCGTTGAACGGCGAGATCGCCGAACCCAGATCGCGCAGCAGCTGCACCCGCGCCTTGAGCGCGTAAGCGGGCGCGCCGAGGTCGGCGTAGACGACACCGTGGTAGCTGGGATCCGGTTCGGTGAAGCCCGCGAATCGTCCACCGCGCCAGTCGAAGGTGCCGCCGTCCACGATCACGCCCGCGACGGCCGCACCGTGCCCGCCCAGGTACTTGGTCGCCGAGTGCACGACGATGTCCGCGCCGTGCGCGAACGGCTGGATGAGATACGGGGTGGCGACGGTGTTGTCGACGATGAGCGGAATCCCCGACCCGTGCGCGACCTCCGCGATCCCGGGGATGTCGAGCAGGTGGTTCTGCGGATTGGACACCGTCTCCCCGAAGAACGCCTTGGTGTTCGGCCGGATCGCCGCCCGCCACTGCTCGAGATCGTCCGGATCCTCGACGAAGCTCACCTCGATGCCCAGCTTCGGCAGCGTGTACCGGAACAGGTTGTAGGTGCCGCCGTACAGCCGCGGGCTGGACACGATGTGATCCCCGGCGCCCGCCAGGTTCAGGATCGCGAAGGTCTCCGCCGCCTGGCCCGACGCCAGCAGCAAGGCGGCCACGCCACCCTCGAGCGCCGCGATCCGCTGCTCCACCGCGTCCTGGGTGGGGTTCATGATCCGCGTGTAGATATTGCCCGGCTCGGCGAGCCCGAACAGCGCGGCGGCGTGGTCGGTGTCGCGGAACGCGTACGACGTGGTCTGGTAGATCGGCAGCGCGCGGGCGCCGGTCGTGGCGTCGGGCTGCTGCCCGGCGTGGATCTGCTTGGTCTCGAAACTCCAGGTGGCGCTGGGGTCTTCGGGCAGGACGGACTCGGTCATCGGGGCCTCCGGTGGGTGGGGTGCTGCTACTGGGTGACGAGGGTGGTCTCGACCGGGGTACGGCCGGTGGTGAGGTCCAGCACCGGGCAGTGCTCGTCGACGGCCCGCTGCGTTCGGCGTAGCGCGCGGCGCTCGGTCGTCATACCCCGTGAAGCTACGAGTCAGCGACCGGTGCTGACGATGGTTGAACTCGGCGTGAGTGCAATAGCCGGTGTGCATCCCGGGTCTCGGCTACCTGTTCGTCATGTGATGGTTGCCAACTGGACGGTCGTTCGGCAGACACGGTGACACCGGGGTGGTATGAATTCGCGGTGGCATGGACTTTGCGGCTCAGCGAGGACGAAGAAGCTGCGCTGGGTGCGCAGGCGGCGATGGAAGGGCGATCCAAACAGGAGATCGCCCGCGACGCCATCCGGAACTACATCACCCGGCACCAGACCTGGGATGACTACCTGTCCGACGGCCCGGTCGTCTACGGGTAGTAGGTGTCTCTGATCTCGGTGTAGCGCTGGCGGATCGCGGCGCCGACTCCCGCTGCCAGGGTGTGGAATTCGGTGCCCGGCGGGGTGGGCCAGCGGGGTGGGCGGGGGCCGCCGCGCAGTGCCCAGGCGGCCTGGCGGGCCGCGCCCAGGGCGACGTACTCGCTCGGGTTGGGGACCGTCACGGTGCGGCCGAAGATGGTGGCCGCCGCGTGGGCGATGAGGCGGGAGCGGGATGCGCCGCCGATCAACAGGATTCGATGCGGGACCGTCGGCAGGCGGTCCAAGGCCTCGGCGATATTGCAGAGCATGCCCTCGATGGCGGCGCGGGCCAGATGGTGCGGGCGCATCGTGTGCGGGCGCAGGCCGTGCAGACTGCCGGTGGCGTGCGGCAGATTCGGGGTGCGTTCGCCCGCGATGTAGGGCAGCAGGGTGAGACCGTCCGCGCCCGCGGGGGATTGCGCGGCCAAGACTTCCAGGCCAGACACGTCGGTGCCGAGCAGGACCGCGGTCGCGTCCAGGACCCGGGCGGCATTGAGCGTGCAGACCAGCGGCAGGAACGCGCCGGTGGCGTCGGCGAACCCGTTGACCGCCCCGGAGGGATCGGCGCTGGGCGCCGTGGCCCGGGTGAACACCGTCCCGCTGGTGCCCAACGACACCACCACGTCCCCGTCCGCGATGCCCAGTCCCAGCGCCGCGGCCGCGTTGTCGCCGGTGCCCGCGGCCACCAGCCGCCCGCCCGGCGTGTGCCCGGCGATCTCGGCGGGCGCGAGCACCCGGGGCAGGGCCGGACTGCGGCCGCGGAAGGCCATGGCCAGCAGGTCGGGCCGGTAGGCGTCGGCGGCCGGGGACCAGTACCCGGTGCCGGAGGCGTCACCACGATCGGTGGTGGGCTCGATCGCCGGATCGCCGCCGCGCAGCTGCCAGGTCAGATAGTCGTGGGGGAGCAGCACGCGGACCGTCCGGTCGGCCAGTTCCGGTTCGTGGTCGGCGAACCAGCGCAGCTTGGCCACGGTGTGCGCGGCCAGCGGCACACTGCCCACCGCGTCCGCCCACGCCTGCGGCCCGCCCAGCTCGCCCACCAGCTGACTGGCGGCCTCCGCCGAGCGAGTGTCGTTCCACAGCAGCGCGTCCCGCACCGGATGCCCGGCGGCGTCGAGCACCACCAGCCCGTGCTGCTGCCCGGCCACCGCGATGGCCTCGACATCGCGCATCATCCGGTCACAGGCCGCGCGCAACGCCTCCCACCACATGGCCGGCGGCACCTCGGTGCCGTCGTGGTGCGGAATCTGGCGCTGCCGCAATACCGTTCCGGTATCGGCGTCGCACACCACGATCTTGCAGGACTGAGTGGAGGAATCCACTCCGGCAACGACCGCCATTGGCCACCACCCTCTATCGTGCCGCCCGTCCGGGATGCAGCTGGATCTTGCGTCCGGTGCCCGCGCGGAAGGTCCGCAGGGCATCGCCGAATTCCTCGAGGGCGAAATCATGGGTGATCACGGTGTCCGCGTCGATCACGCCCTCGCCGAGCAGGTCCACCGCCCGGCCGAAACTGTGCAGTACCGCCATGGATCCGACGATGGTGATCTCGTCGTTGTAGATGCGGAACGGCGAGACGGCGGCCCGCGCCGCCGCCGGGGCCACCCCGAACTGCAGATAGGTGCCGCCGCGCCGCACCCGGGAGAGCCCGTCCTCGATCGCGGCCACCGATCCGCTGCAATCGATCACGATCTCCCAGCCCTCGGGCCGGTCCATGTCGTCGGCCGACACGGTGGCCGCATCCGCGCCCAGGGTGCGGGCGACGGCCAGCCGGTCGGCATTGGTGTCCACCACCGACACCGAGGCCGCGCCCGCCGCGGCCGCCAGCTGCTGCATGAGCAGACCCATGGTGCCCGCGCCGTAGATCAGATAGTGCGAGCCGAGTCGCCGTGGCAGCCCGTCGAATCCGTGCACCGCGCACGAGAGCGGTTCCACCAGTGCGCCGTGCGCGGGCGACACGTGCCCGGGCAGCCGATAACAGTTGGCGGCGGGCACTTTCACGTACTCGGCCATGGCGCCGTCCACGGTGTCGCCGATGGCGCCCCAGTTCTCGCACAGATTCCCGCGCCCGATCGCGCAATAGTGGCAGCGGCCGCAGAACAACGATGGATCCACCGCCACCCGGTCGCCGATCCGCACCCCGGCCGCGTCGGCGCCGAGCGCCACCACTTCCCCGGCGAATTCGTGTCCGGGCACGATCGGATAGGGGGTGGGCGGGAATTCGCCCTCGACGATATGGATATCCGTCCCGCATATCCCGACAGCGTCCACCCGGATCACGACCTCACCGGTGCCGGGCAGCGGATCCGGCACCGATTCGACCGAGAACTGTCCGGGCTTCTCGACAACCAAGGCGCGCATAGCAATACCATGCACCCGCGTGCCACGCGCTCGACGCGTTTTACGCAATAGCAATCGCATTCTTTCTGCTGTCCCACAATCGTTACGGGACGTTCGGGGGATCAGGGGAGCGATTGATACCAGAAGGCGGTGGACGCCACATGGGCTTGGTCCAGCGGTAGGTAGTGGCCGTCTTCGCGCCAGCCCAGCGCCTGCACGGTGGCGCGCAACCCGGACTCGAAACAGATCGGGTCGGGAATGTGCCAGCGGTACATGCCGAATCGCTGGTGCGGCTCGTAGATTCGATGCGGCGGCAGCACCTGCGGCATGCCCAGATAGGCGGTGGAGTAGGGGCGATAAGCGCCGTCGAGGTCGAAATTCCAGGCCCCGCCGAAATAGTCCTCGGTCCCGGTGCCGCAGAGGGTGGGGAATTCGGTGTCGTCGTCGAGATAGAACTTGAGCTCGCCCTCGCCCCACCAGCCGGTGGCGCGCGGCTGCACGGCCAGATACGTTCCGGCGTAGCGGCCGGGGCCGCCGTCGATCTCGACGATCGGATGTTCCGCGGGCGTGCCCAGCGGATCGGAGCAGCGCCACCGGGCGTGCAGATACCCGGCGGCGCCCGGTAAGTCCTCTTCCAGATAGGTGATCTGGTAGTAGACCGGCGCGGCCTGCTCGGACCCGTTGTGCAGGGTGATCAGCGCGCGGGAGTGGAACGGCATGGCCCAGTAGCTGTTCAGACCGCCCGCCGGCGCGACCACGATCATGGCGGAGTCGACGAGGGCCAGCTGGTCCCAGCCGTTGCAGAAGAAGTCGCCCAGCGGCACCGCGACGGCCGGTTCCGGCGCGTCGTCCCAGTACATCTGGAGCGTGAAGTCGCGCAGCAGCGCGCGATCGGTGGTGAGCCACAGGTGCCGGATCACGCCGGGCCCGGAAAGGTCGGCGAGCGTGGCGGTTTCGCCGGGTCGCAGGTCGATGGACGGCGAGACCTTCCAGCCCCGCCCCAGCCCCGCCGCCGCGAACGCACCGGTCCCGGAGATGGCTCGCCCGCCCCCACCGGGCTCACCGGTCGGGTTCTCCGCGCTCACCGAGCGGGTGCGCCGCCCGTCCAGCTGCCAGATCTCGTGCACCATGCGTATTTTCGCATGGCGATCGACATGGGGAAGCGGACATGGGGCGGACATGCGAATGCCGACGCCGTCCCACCACGGCGCCGGCATTGCGGAGGATACAGCTAGGCCAGCTTGGACTTCAGGGTCGCGACGGTCGCGGCGTCGATGCCCAGGCCCTGCGACAGGAAGTTGTCGAAGGAGCCGTAGTTGGCCTGGACGGCGTCGAAGGCCGAATCCAGGAAGGCGCGGTCGACACCGAGGACCGGCTCGAACAGCGAACGATCGGTGACCAGGCCGGCGGCGACCAGGCCGTCGAGGGTGGCCTTGTTGGCGGCGGCCAGGTTCTCGTTGGAGTCCAGGTAGTCGTTGTAGACCTGGCCCTTGTTCGCGCCGATGGCGGTCAGCAGGATCGCCGACATCCAGCCGGTGCGGTCCTTACCGGCGGTGCAGTGGAACAGCACCGGGCCGTTGGCGTTGGCGATCTCCTTCAGAGCGGCGGAGAACTGACCACGCGAGGTGGCGTCGGTGACCAGCCACTTGTAGTAGTCGATCATGTACTGGCTGCCCTTGCCGTCGCCGAGCAGCTGCTGCTGGACCTCGGGGCCGCCCTGCACGGCCTTGGCGAAGAACAGGTAGAAGTCGTTGTTCGGGTCGTAGACCGGCAGCGACTTGGCCGGGATGGAGCCCGGCAGCTTGTCCGGGTTCTGCTGGCGCTCGATCGGGCTGCGGAAGTCGATGACCTCGGCGATGCCCGCCGACACCAGCTTCTGCTGATCATCGGCGGTGAGCTTGTTGAGGGCGTCGGAACGGTAGACCGAGCCCGCCTTCACCTTGGCGCCGCCGCCGAGCGGGATGCCGCTCAGGTCACGGGCGTTCGGCGCGGTGGCCAGGTTCAGCGAGACGCCCTTGGGGGTCTGCAGCACCGGCACCGGCGCGGCCATCGCGGGGGTGACGGCGATCGGGGTGATGGCGATGAGGGCGGCGGCTACACCGGTCAGAGTGCCGCGTACGGCGCGCGAGATCGTCACTGGGGGTATTCCTTTCGGTCACGGAGCGCGTCGTGGGGTGTGTCGCGGTCCGGGCTCTGGGGCGCTTTCGGGACGGCCTCGCGTAAGAAGGAGACTGGTTGGTTTCCAGTCGGGACCGACCGTCCTCGGGCGCGAGCGCGGCGCGCCCGAGGCGGATTCGGTTGCGGGCCGCGCCTATTCGGCGTCGGCCAGCAACGTGATGGTCCCGGCCGCGCCGTCCACCCGGACGCGCTGGCCGTCCTGCAGGCCGGTGCTCGCGACCTTGGCGTCCACCACGCAGGGGACGCCGAACTCGCGGGCCACGATGGCGGCGTGCGAGGCCGCGCCGCCGATATCGGTGACCACCGCGCCCGCGTAGGCGAACATGGCGGTGTGGCCGGTGTCGGTCACCGAGGCGACCAGGATGTCGCCCGGCTCGATGTCGTCGTCGAGGGTCAGCACGCGCTTGACGGTGCCCTCCACCACGCCCGGGCTCACGCCCAGACCGGTGATGGTCTCGCCCACCGCGATCGCGCCCGAGATCTCCTCCGGCTCCCACGGGCCGTTGACCACGTCGGGCATGCGGACGGCCTGGAAGCGGGTGCGCTCGGCCCGGCGGCGCGCCACGCGCTCCTGCAGATCGGCCGGGGCCCAGAGGATCTCGTCCAGGTTCAGGAACACCGAGTCCTCGATCTCGGTGAGCTTGCCCGCCTTCACCAGGCGCGCGGCGCGCTCCTGGGTGGCCAGGCGCAGGCAGTTGGTGACCCGGACGACGGCGTCGCGGGCGCGCTCGCGGTAGACGGTCGCGCCGACGGCCATCTTGGCGGTGCGGCTGGTCGGCTCCGGCACCGGCTCGCGGTGCGGCGCGGGCATTTCCGCGGCCCGCCCGGCGGCGGTGACCAGCAGTTCGGGGCGGTCGCCGAAGGTGCTGTTGATGAGCTCGCACTCGCCCGGACCACGGTGGCCGATCTTGGCCAGCTCCTGGTCCAGAGCCTTGGAGAACTCCGGCGACTTCTCGCGGGACGCGCCCACATCACCGGTCTTGGCCAGCGCCTGCAGCCCGGCGTCCTTGCGGCACAGGCCCGCCAGCCGCTCCACGGCCAGCATGGTCTTGGCCGACTCCAGGCGGTTCAGGTCGATCTTGACCTCGCCCTTGTGGGCGGCGGTGGCCGCGCCGGTCATCATGACGCCGATGGAGGCCGCCTGCCACGCCTGGTTGAGGCGGTCGCGCCAGAGCAGGGCGCGGGCGTGCAGCTGCTCGTCGGTGAGCTCGGAGATCTGGTCGCGGTTCAGCGCCTCCGCGTGCGAGGCGGCATTGATCAGCTCGGCGGTCTTGCTGAACTGCAGGGCGGTCGAGGCGACCCGGCCCATCGCCTTGAAGGTGCCCGCCCGGGCGGCCATACCGGTCGGCATGGCGGGACGGCCCTTGGGGTGCAGCTCGAGGTCGCCGATGGTGCCGTAGACGTCGCGGCGCACGCTCTCCTCGTCCCAGCCGGGCATGTTCTCGGCGGAGAAGACGCCGATGGAGGCGTTGATGTACATGTGGTGGCCGAGCACGCTGGTCACCCGGGACACCCAGTGCTCGAGCGCGATGCCCTCGATGGCGATCATGTGGCCCATCGCCTCGTTGCCCAGGCGGATGGCCCCGGCCTGCAGGTCGATGGTGAGCGGGGTGAGCGGACCGGGCAGTGCCTCGGAGGTGTTGGTGGCGGTGTAGACCGGGATGCGGTCGTCGATCAGATCGTCGAACTCGCCCTGCAGCCCCTCGGGGGCGGCGGAGGTCAGCCGGTAGCCGTCGGAGGTCGGGGCGTTCTGCGGCACCACGTGGGTCGGCAGCGGGATCGCGCCGCGGCGGTTGCGGAAGCCGGAGCCGCCGCTCTTGCGGCCGTGCAGGCCACGTGCGGTGTCGGCGATGACCTCGGTGGCGTTCCAGCCGTAGCGGAAGCCCCACTCCTCGCGGGCCGCGCTCGCGTCGACCTTGGTCTGCGTCGCCGACGACTTCGGCAGCCACGCACCGTATTTCACGCCCGCCTCGGACAGGATGCGCTTGACCTCGGCGCTGGACACCTCGCCGGGCGCGGCCAGTTCGACCACGCCGCCGCGCTGCGACAGCGCCGCCAGCACCAGGAAGCGCTCCAGGTCGTCGTAGTGCAGCACCTGCACGCTGCCCTTGCCGCCGCCGGTCAGGCTCTCCAGGGTGCGCCAGCCGCCGTGATCGACGCGGCGGCCCGCCACCAGCGCGGTGCGCACGATGAGCGCGTCGGCGCCGGAGCCGGCCACGATCTTCTCGATGCTCGAATCAGCGCCCGCCGCAACGGGAACCACGAGGCGCGCACCGGATTCCTGGGCCGCCTTCGCGATCGCCGCGACCGCCGGGCCCGCCAGGTGCACGATCGCGTCGGCCCCGGTCGCGGCCCGCGCGCACACCTGCGCGTCGGACAGGTCGCCGACGGTCACCTCGACCCGCGGGTCCACGTAGCGGTGCCGCTGCCGGTCCAGACCGGATACCTCGTGGCCGGCGGCCAGCAGCATGCGCGCGACGGCACGGCCGCTCGGCTCGGTGACTCCGGTGACCAGAATCCGCATTGACTCTCCTCCTCGTGCAGGCGTCCCCAACCACAGTGACGCCGTTCACACACCATCCCCATTACCCGAGGGTGTGACGGGTCGCAGTCCCGTTGAACGGGATCGGCGAATCGGTCAGCAAGATGGACCGCTAAGGAATGGCGGTCGGAGCGGGCACCGTCGAGGCATGACAGTGCGGAATTCGGTCACGCCGCGGGCGGCCGGCGAGGTGGGCCTCTACGACATCGAGACCGATGTGCTGATCGTCGGCTACGGCGCGGCCGGGGCCGCGGCGGCCTTCGAGGCCGCGCACGCGGGCGCGCAGGTGCTGATCGTGGACCGGGCGGGCGGTCCGGGCGGCGCGTCGGCCAATTCCGGCGGCGAGATCTACCTCGGCGGCGGCACCCCGATCCAGGTGGCCTGCGGCTTCGACGACACCCCCGAGGCCATGGCCGCGTTCCTGAAGGCCGCGCTCGGCGCGGGCGCGGACACCGCCAAGATCGACGAGTACTGCGCGGGCAGCGTGGAGCACTTCCACTGGCTGGTCGACCGCGGCGTGCCGTTCAAGCCGACCATGTGGAACGCCCCCACCTGGGTGCCGCCCACCGACGACGGCCTGATGTGGCTGGGCGAGAACAGCTGGCCCTTCACCGAACTGGCCCACCCCGCCCCGCGCGGGCATCGGCCCACCGCCAACGACTTCGGCGGCAAGCTGCTCATGGAGTGCCTGGCCGCCGCGGCCGAGGCCGCCGGGGCCACCACGCGATTCGACACCTATGTCAGCGCGCTCGTCGTCGACGAGGACGGCGTCGTGGTCGGCGCGGTCGCGCGCCGCTACGGCGAGGAGATCACCATTCGCGCCCGGCGCGGAATCGTGCTCACCACCGGAGGTTTCGTCGACAACGACGCCATGCTCGCCGCCCACGCGCCGCAGCTGCTCGGCCACACCAAGGTCAGCGCGGGCACCGACGACGGGTCCGGCATCCGGATGGCCCAGGCGCTGGGCGCGGCGGTGCGTCACATGTCCGCCGGGCAGGTCGGCATGTCCCTGATCCCGGGGCTGGCCGTGCGCGGCATGGTGGTCAACGCCCTGGGCCGCCGCTTCGTCAACGAGGACACCTACCCGGGCCGGATCGGCCAGCACGCGCTCTACCGCCAGAACATGGGCGGCAGCTGGGCGGGCGACGACACCGCGATGTGGGTCATCGTCGACGAGGAGGGCTTCGAGGACGTCCCCGAACCCCAGCGCTGGGGCGTGCGGCCCACGCACGTCGCCGAGACGCCCGAGGAGCTCGAGCAACTCACCGGCCTGCCCGCGGGGTCGCTGACCACCGCCATCGGCCGCTACAACGAATTCGCCCGGCAGGGCGCGGATCTCGATCACCACAAGGCCGCGCGCTGGCTGCGGGAACTCACCCCGCCGCTGGCCGCCATCGACGTGAAGGCCGGGGTCCGCCCGCCGTCGGAGGCCGGTGACCGGCGCGGCACCGGCGCCTCGGTGTTCACCCTGGGCGGCCTGCACACCGATCTCGACGGGCACGTGCTCGACCACGACGGCAAGCCGATCGCGGGCCTCTACGCCGCGGGCCGGGCCGCCAACGGGCTGCACGGGTTCGGCTACATCTCCGGAACCTCACTGGGTGACGGCACTTTCTTCGGCCGCCGGGCCGGAACCGCCGCCGCCCGCCGGGCGTGAACTCGCGAATCGGGCAGGCGGTTTCGATCTAGACTCGCTCGCTATGGATGTGCACTCGCGGCAGTTGCGGTATTTCGTCGCGGTGGCGGAGGACCTGAGTTTCACGCGGGCCGCGCAGCGGCTGCACGTGGCGCAGCAGGGCTTGAGTGCGCAGATCAAACAGTTGGAGCAGGCTCTGGACCTGGTGCTGTTCACCCGGACCACGCGCAGTGTGGAGCTCACCGCGGCGGGGGAGGCGCTGCTCGAGGGGGTCCGCGGCGCGCTGACCACCTTGGGCCTGGCCGTCGAGCGGGCGCGGGTGGCGCAGCGGCGCGAATCGGACCGGCTGGTGCTCGGTTTCCTCGAGGGCGCGGCGCTGACCCTCACCGAGCCGATCCTGGCGGCCTTCCGGGAACGGCATCCGGACGTGACCGTCGACATGCGGCAGTTCACCTACGAGGAGCCCGCCGCGGGACTGGCCGACGGCAGCGTGGACGTGGCCTTCGCGCGGCTTCCGTTCCGCGCGGACGGGATCCGGGTCGAGCCGCTGTTCGCCGAGCCGCTGGTGGCGCTGGTGCCGGCCGAGCATCCGCTGACCGAACTGCCCGAGGTCCGGGTGCGGGACCTGCTGGATCAGCCGCTGCTCGGCGCGGACAACGACGATCCGGTGTGGAATGCGTTCTGGGAGTTGCACGATCACCGGGACGGGACGCCCGCGCCGGTGGTGTCGCGGTCGAAGTCGCTGCTGGAGGAGCTGCACAAGGTGTCGGCGGGCGTCGGCGTGGTGCTGACCGTGGCGTCGGCACGCTGGATGCCGTTTCCCCGGGTCCGGTTGCTGCCGATTGTCGATGCCCCGCGCAACGAGGTAACCGTCGCCTGGCCCGCGGAACACGAGACCCCGCTGGTGCGTTCGTTCGTCGAGATCGCGCGGGAGGTCCGGGCCGCGCGCCCGGAACTGGTCGAGCTGCTGGAACGGCCCGATTTCGAGGATCGGACGCTACCGGCTCACCTCTGATTGACAAGTGCCGCTTGTCAATCACCGAAAAATAGCTGTTTCACATTGCTGACGGAACGCCCTACCGTTGCCAGACGTGGGCGGACAACGCGGGGGGCTGCGTCGTCCACCGCGAACCTCCCTGCGGTTCGTGGCCGCCTCATTTCCCGATGAGGCGCACCCCTCATTTCCCGATGAGGGAATCTCGGATAACCGGCGCCGCCGGACACCGGCCTGAGCCCCCGGCGTCCGGCGGCGCCGGTGTCGTGCGCGCGTGTCGCTGCGGTCCGGGCGAGTCCGGGCGACCAGACTCGGAGCCATGAAGGCCGACGGTCAGGACCTCGACAAGCCCGCCGACGACATGCTCGCCGACGCCGCGCAGCCGGACACCCGATCGTTCCCGTCCCGCGTGTGGGCGGTGATCGCCCGCGTGGAACGCGCGATCAACCCGAACTATCCCGGCCTGATCGTGGCATGGATCTTCTTCTTGTGGGCGGTGTCGCCCTCCCTGCTGCCCCGCACCTGGCTGTTCGAGGGCCTGGTCTGCGGGATCAGCGCGGCCATCGGCTACGGCGTGGGTTGTGTGCTGGCGTGGGCGTTCGCGAAGTGGGTGCAGCCGCGGCTGCCCGACTCCGCCGAGGGCCTGGCCAAACTGTGGAATCCGAGCGAAACCACCCGGGCCGTCGGCAAAGTCGTGATCCTGGTCGGCACCATCGTCGGCGCCGCGCTGGTGCTGGCCCGGTCGGCCCGCTGGCAGCGCGACCTCGAAATGCTGATGGGGATGGAACCGACCACCACGTCGAGCTACCTGCGCGCCGAACTGCTGGCCGCGGCCACCCTGGCCCTGGTGATCGCCGCGTACCGCGTGGTACGGTGGCTGATCCGGCTGATCGTGCGGCTGCTCAATATCGACTGGCACATTCCGCGCGGCCTGGCCTACCCCGGCGCGGTCGTCGTGGTGGGCGTGCTGGCGGTGCTGCTGTTCCAGGGCGTGCTGGCCAAAGCCTTCTTCGCCACGGCCAATTCGGCATTCAGCCTGCGCAACGGCAAGACCTCGGAGAGCGCCGTCCAGCCGCAGCTGCCCGAAAGGTCCGGCAGCCCACAGTCTCTGGCCGGATGGGACACCCTCGGTTCGGAGGGCCGCTGGTTCGTGGCCACCGCGCCGACCGCCGAACGGATCGCGCAGGTCACGGGAAGGCCCGCGCGCGAACCGATTCGGGTGTACGCGGGCCTGGACTCGGCGAAGGAGCCCGAGGACATCGCCGCCCTGGTGGTGCGCGAACTCGACCGCACGCACGCCTTCGACCGCAAGGTGCTGGTGGTGGTGACCACCACCGGCACCGGATGGGTGGACTCCACCACCGCCTCCTCGATCGAGTACATGTACGGCGGCGACAGCGCCATCGCCGCCACCCAGTACTCGTATCTGCCCAGCGTGCTGTCGTTCCTGTCCGACCGTGAGAAGGCCACCGAGTCCGGGCGGCTGGTCATCCACGCCGTCCACGAACGGTGGGCCCAGCTGCCCCCGGAGCATCGGCCGAAACTGCTGGTCTACGGCGAGAGCCTGGGCTCGCAGGGCTCCGAGGGCGCGTTCTCCGGACTCGACGACATCCGCAGCATGGTGGACGGCGTGCTGTGGGTGGGCCCGCCCAACTCGAACCGCATCTGGAGCCAGATCGAGCAGCGTCGCGACGTGGGGACGCCGGAGATCCTGCCGATCTACGCCGACGGCCTCATCGTCCGCTTCGCCGCCACCGCACCGGATCTCGCCCGCCCGGACCGCCAGTGGATCGACCCGCGGGTGGTCTACCTGCAACACGCCTCCGACCCCATCGTGTGGTGGTCGCCGGATCTGCTGTTCACCCAACCGGATTGGCTGAAGGAACCGCGCGGCCAGGATGTCTCCAAGTCCATCCGCTGGTGGCCCATCGTCACCTTCTGGCAGATCAGCGCCGACCTGGCCAACGCGCAGGGCGTGCCCTCGGGCCACGGCCACCGCTACGGCGACCTGGTCCTCGACGGCTGGGTCGCCGTCGCCCAGCCGGCCGACTGGAACCCCGGCCTCGACGCCGCCATCCGCACGGCCCTCGACGAGGACATCACCTGGGAGTACGCGCACAAATAGGCCCGGCCGGCTTCTACCCCGAGTGTCCGCACTCCGGTTCCGGAACCGAGGTTCCGATCATCGGGACTATTTCGGTTCGAAACACCTGGATGGTCATAACTTCGATGGCAGGAAACTCTGCACGAGGAGGAACGCCCGCATGACTAACAAGGTGCTCGATCGGGTCCGCGATCTGCTGCCCGCGATCCGGGAACGCGCGGTTCAGGCCGAAGAGCAGCGGCGGGTGCCCGACGCCAGCATCGCCGAGCTCACCGAGGCCGGTGTGTTCCGCATGCTGCAGCCGGCCCGCTTCGGCGGCATGGAGGAGTCCCCGGTCGCCTTCTACGAGGTGATCCGCGCGATCGGCACCGTGTGCCCGTCCACCGCGTGGGTGTCCTCGGTGCTGGGCGCGCACCCGTGGCAGCTGGCCCTGTTCGAGGACCAGGCGCAGCAGGACGTGTGGGCCGAGAACCCCGACACCCTGGTGTCCTCCTCCTACGCGCCGACCGGCAAGCTGACCGTCGTCGACGGCGGCTACGAGCTGTCGGGCCGCTGGCAGTTCTCCTCCGGCTGCGACCACGGCCAGTGGGTGTTCCTGGGCGCGCTGGTGCCGACCGCGACCGGCATGGACTACTACACGGTCCTGGTGCCGCGCACCGACTACCGCATCGAGGACACCTGGAACGTGTCGGGCCTGGCCGGCACCGGCTCCAACGACATCGTCATCGAGAAGGCCTTCGTCCCGGCCTACCGCGCCTACTCGGCCGCGGACCAGGCCAACCTGATCGGCCCCGGCCAGGCGGTGAACACCAACCCGCTGTACAAGATCTCGTTCGGCGCGCTGTTCTCCAACACCATCACCGCCCCGATCATCGGCGCGGCGCAGGGCGCCTACGACGCGCACATCGAGCGTCAGCGTGAGCGGGTGCGGCTGTCCTACGGCGGCCAGAAGGTCTCCGAGGATCCCTTCGCCCACGTCCGGATCGCCCGCGCCGCTTCGGAAATCGACGCCGCCGTGCTCCAGATGGAACGCAACATGTCCGAGCAGCTGCGCTACGCGCAGGCCGGTGAGGAGATCCCGTTCGAGCTGCGGCTGGCCACCCGCCGCGATCAGGTGCGCGGCACCGAGCGCGCGCTCGAGGCGATCGACCTGCTGTTCAAGAACTCCGGCGGCCACGCCATCCGCCAGCCGAACATCATCGAGCGCAACTGGCGCGACGCCCACGCGGGCAGCGTGCACGTGATCAACGACGTGGAGCGCGCGCTGGCCATGTACGGCAAGGGCGCCATGGGCCTCGAGGTCGCGGATCGGATGCTCTGATGACCCTCACCGCGGAGAGCACCACCAAGTGGGTGACCGTCGACGGTCACAAGCTCCGCTATCACGAGGCCGGCGAGGGCCCGGCGCTGGTGCTGTTGCACGGCTCCGGCGCGGGCGTCTCCGGCTGGGCCAACTTCGGTGAGAACCTGCCGGTGCTGGCCCAGCACTTCCGCTGCCTGATCCTGGATCAGCCGGGCTTCGGCGAGAGCGGCCGCCCCGAGGTGTACGAGCGCAACTACCTGCGCATCGCCGCCGACGCGGTGATCGGCCTGCTCGACGAGCTGGGCCTCGAGAAGGCGCACGTGCTGGGCAATTCCATGGGCGGCACGGTCGCGACCCTGCTCGCGCTCGAGCACCCGGGCCGCGTGGACCGCGTGGTGCTGATGGCCCCCGGCGGGGTCGGGGTGAACATTCTGGGACCCGAACCGTCCGAGGGCATCAACCGGCTCATGGAGTTCAACATGAACCCCAGCGACGAGAAGGCCATGGGCTTTCTGCGGGCCATGGTCTCCAACCCGGCCACCCTCACCGAGGAACTCGTCGCCAAGCGACTGAAGGCCGCCGCCGACCCGAAGGGCCAGGCCGCCCTGCGCGACGCCTACGCCACCTTCTACAACCCGAAGCTGGCCGAGCCGGTTCCGCTGTGGGCGCGGCTCAAGGGCATCAAGCAGGAAGTGCTGATCCTGTGGGGCCGTGACGACCGGGTCACCCCGGTGGAGGGCTCGCTGTTCGCCGCGCGGCAGATCCCCAACGCGGACCTGCGCACCTTCGCCCGCTGCGGCCACTGGGTCATGGTGGAGCGCAAGGACGCGTTCGAGCGTTCGGTGATCGACTTCCTGAAAAACGGTCTGTAGCAAGCGGTTTCCCGTGATTCGGGGGGTGGGATTTCCCACCCCCCGAATTCGTTTTCCCGGATTCCGGCTCGGCGTTAGAGTCCGATCATGACGTGGATTGCCCCCGAGGTCACCCGTTCCCAGCAGCTGCTGGTCGGCGCGGAGCGCGCCGTGCTGCACTCCCTGCTCACCCGCGGCCGCGAGATCCTGCTGTGGAAATGCCAGGGCCTCACCGGCGCTCAGCTCGCGACCCGCAGCGTGGAGCCGTCCAGCATGTCCCTGCTGGGCCTGATCCGGCACATGACCGAGGTGGAACGGGGCTGGTTCCGCATGCGCGCGGCCGGCGAGGAGCCGGGGTACCTCTACTCCGACGAGGTGAACCGCGACGGCGACTTCGACGACATCGACCCCGCGCGGGCCGAGGCCGACTACGGTCGCTTCCTCGAGGAGATCACGCTGTGCGACAAGGCGGTCGCGGACCTCCCGCTCGACCACGCCACCCGGCATCCCCGCACCGGCAAGGACCTGAGCCTGCGCTGGATCTACCTCCACCTGATCGAGGAGTACGGCCGTCACGACGGCCACGCCGACCTGCTGCGCGAGCGCATCGACGGCTCCACCGGCTACTGAGGCGCGATCACCGCCGACGACCTGCCGCGGCGTTCGAGCTCATTCCGCGGCCCGGCGGCGGCCCTCCCGGAAGAACTCGGTGAGCGCGTCCAGCTCGCCGAGTTCGGCGATGGTGCGGGCCGCGCCGAAGGGCTGGTTCCAGAAGTCGCCGGTGCGCGGCCGCCACGGGCCGACATAGGCATAGGGCTCGCCGATCAGGGCGTCGCCGGGTGAGACACCGTAATTGACCTCGTTCACGTCGATTCCGAGATCGAAATGTTCGGGCCACAGCACCGGCGTGTGGTCGGGGGCCAGGGCGCGCAGGGCGGCGTCGCCGAGTCCGTAAGCGCTGGTGAGGATCCGGGACTGCCGGGCGTCGACGAACAGCGGCGCGTTCGGGTCGAATGTGGTGCGGCTGGCGTACACGCCCTCCGGCATCCCGGGTTCGACGCCGGCCGCGTCGGCCAGCTCCGTGATGGTCGCGCCGTCCAGCTTCCCGATCGGCTTGTCGTCGAGCAGGACGACATCCGCGCGCACCGCGAGTCGCGGCTCCTTCACCGTCGCGAATCCGCCGGGCACCGGGGTCAGCCGAATCGTCTTGCTGTGCTGGTATTCCGGTCCGGCCAGTAGTTGTTCGGCCACCGCGTGCAGGCTTTCGCGGGTCCGGCCGTAGTCATCGATGGAAGTCATGCGAGCCAGTCCTCCGGGATGCTGATCGGGACCTACAGGTCGTGTTCGTGGGCCCAGGCGGCGAGCTGGGTGCGCGAGGTCAGGCCCAGTTTGGTGAGGATGTGCTCGACGTGGGTCTCGGCGGTGCGCACCGAGATGACCAGGTCGGCGGCGATCTTCTTGTTGCTGTGCCCGGCCGCCACCAGCCGGGCCACGTCCTTCTGCCGGCGGGTCAGCACATTGGTCTCCGACAGCGTCGCCGTCGCGGCGCGGACGGGGCGCTTGAGCGCGGGCGGCGCGGCGACCGGTGCCGGCTCCGGCGCGGCGGTATGGCCGAGCGCGTAGTCGATGGCCTCGCTCAGCGGCAGGCTCGCGCCCGCGCCGAACGCGGCGCGGAAGGCCTCCTCGCCCAGGGCCTCGCGGACCTTGAGTCGTTCCTTCTCGCCGACGGCCACGGTGATGGAGTCGGCCAATCGGATGGTGCTGCGCTGCAGCGATTCCGCCGCACCGAGCAAGCGGGCGGCCCGCTCGTGGTCGCCGTCCGCCGAGACCGTCCAGGCCAGGCCCTCGAAGGCCGACGACAGCCAGATGCACCGCTCGAACAGGGCCAGCTGTTCGATGGCGCGGCCGTGGAACTCGGCGGCCGCCTCGAGGTCGCCGCGCCGCCAATGGTCGATGCCGACGGTCCACAGCGCCAGCCCGCCCAGCAGGTGCGAGCCGGAATCGGTGGTGAGTTCCAGGAACCGCTCGGCCAGCTCGGTACGGCCGGGTGCCTCCAGCACCATGGCGGCCATGAAAGAGAAGGCGTGCGAATCCATCTCGATGGCGTGCTGCCCGGTTTCGGCCGCCAGTTCGATGGCGGAGCGTCCCAGCTCGAGGGAGCGCTCACGGTCGTTGGCGAAGGCCAGCAGCGAGCGGTCCAGCGCTACTTCCGCGACGATGTCGGCGTCGTCGAGGGTGGCGGCCAGTTCCATGCATTCGGCCACCAGCCGCGTCGCCGACTCCTGATCGCCGAGCAGGGCGGCCAGTGACGCCGCCGAGGACAGCGCCTTGGCGCGTTCGGCGGTGCGCTCGGGGTTGCGGGCGAGGGAATCGGTGAGCCACCGGTAGCCCTCGGACAGGAACCGGTTGTGCTCCCAGAAGGGCCGCAGCACGGTCACCGTCGCCATGGTGTGCAGCGGATCGTCCTCCAGGCCCGAGCGCAGCGCCGCACGCAGATTGGCGTGTTCGCGGCTCAGCTCCCGGAACCAGGCCACGTCCGCGGAGGTCCAGTACGCGGTCTGCCCCTGCATGGCCAGTCGTCGGTAGTGCTCGCGGTGCCGGGCCCGAACCTGCTGCGCCGTCCCGCGTTCGGCGAGCCGGTCGGCGGCGAACTGGCGGATCGGCTCGAGCATCGAGTACCGGGCCACATCGCCGTCGAAGCGCAGCATCACCACCGACTTGTCGACCAGCCCGGTGAGCGCCTCGATGAGCGCGCCCGGCGTCAGCTCGCACACCGCCTCCGCGGCGTCGATGTCGAAGCCGCCCGCGAACACCGAAAGCTGTTCCCACAGTGTCTGTTCGGCGGTGGTGCACAGGTCGTAGCTCCAGCGGATCGCGCCCTCGATGGTCTGCTGCCGCTGCGGTGCGGTGCGCGGCCCGGCGCTGAGCAGCCCGATGGTGTCGTCGAGGCGGTCGCGGATCTGTTCGGGGGTGAACATGCGCAGCCGCAGCGCCGCCAGCTCCAGCGCGAGCGGCATGCCCTCGAGGCGGCGGCAGATCTCGGCCAGCACGTCCTGGTTGGCGGCGGTGGCCTCGAACCCCGGGTTGGCGGCGGTGGCCCGCTCGATGAACAGCTGCAGCGCGTCGCTGTCCGCGCCCGGGGTGTCGGGCACGGTCAGCGGCGGCACCGGCATCACCTGTTCGCCGGGGATGCCGAGCACCTCGCGGCTGGTGGCCAGCACCCGCACATCGGGGGTGGTGGCGATGATCCGGCCGACCAGCGCGGCGCACGCCTCGATCAGATGCTCACAGTTGTCCAGAATCAGCAGCAGCCGCTTGTCGGCCAGGAATTCGGTGAGCCGGGGCAGCGGCGCGGTGGACTCGTCGCGCAGATTCAGGGCCTCGGCGACGCTCAGCGTGACCAGGGCCGGATCCTGGACGTCGGCCAGCTCCACCAGCCACACACCATCCGGGAAGGCCCGGGCCACCAGGTGCCCGATCTGCCGCGACAGGCGAGTCTTGCCCATGCCACCGGGACCCAGCAGGGTCAGCACCCGGGTGGTCGGCAGCAGGCGTTTCGCGGTAGCCAGTTCTTCGCGACGGCCGACGAATGAAGTGACCTCTTCAGGGAGGTTTCCATTGACACGCCGCGCCATGGGGTCCAACCTATGTGATTTGCCGCATTCAAGGCCAGCAGGCGCGCATAAACCCAGCTCGCGGGCATTGCCGGTGTGCGCGGCGATACACTCGACCGGGTGCCGAGCAGAAGCCGCCGCGCCCGCCTCGCCGACGTCCACGACCTGGCCGGGGCCATGCCGCACGTCACCGTCGAGCACGGGCCCGCGGGCAATCCGGTCTATCAGGTGGGCCGCAAGTCCTTCGTCTACTTCCGCACCCCGCGCCCCGACGCCGCCGATCCGCGGACGGGGGAGCGCTATGACGACGTCATCATCATCTGGGTGCCGTCCGAGGACGACAAAATGGCCCTGACCCAGGACCCGGACTCACCGTTCTTCACCACGCCGCACTTCCGGGGACACCTGTCGGTTCTGGTGCGCGGCAGCCGAATTCCCGAACTGACCCTGGGTGAACTCACCGAAGTCGTGCAGGACGCCTGGCTTTCGCGCGCCTCGGCCACGCGCGCCCGCACGTGGCTGGCCGAGAACGGGCCCGCGGCTCAGGGGTGAGCGGACGGCTCCGAGCCGTTCGGCCGGAGCGCCCCGCGCAGGCTGTCGATCAGGACGGCCTGTGCCGCACGGCCTTCCGGCGTCGGCGTCAGCGGGTAGACGTGCACCAGCTCCGCGGCCTCGTGATAGTCGACCGCCACGCCGGCGGCCCGGGCCTTGCCGACCAGCAGCCGCACATCCGGCATCAGGATGTCGCGCGTGCCGCAGAACACGGTCAGCGGACCGAGCCCGGTGAAGTCCGCGAACAGCGGGCTGACCCGCGGGTCGGTGATGGGCAGCGATCCGCTCCAGCGCTCGCCGAGCACCAGGCCGCCGGGGCGGCCCAGCCACGGGTCGCTCGGCTGCACCTCGAGGATCTCAGGATTGCTCATCGACAGGTCCAGGGCGGGGGAGATCAGCACCGTGCGCGGCAGCGTCACGTCGTGCTCGTCACGCAGCAGCAGGGCGGTGGACAGCGAGATCTGCCCGCCCGCCGAATCACCGGCCAGGCACACCTCGCCGTATCGGGCCCGGTTGGCCAGCACCAGTTCCGCGAAAGCCGGAATCACCCGATCGGCCGTGCCGAAGGGGATGAGCGGGTAGATGGGAAGCGTGACAGTGGTTTCCGCGCGGGCCGCGATCTCCGCGGCCAGCCGCCAGTGCTGCGGCGCGATCTCGTTGACCCAGCCCCCGCCGTGCGCGTAGACGACATTGCCGCGGGCGCGACCGGACCGCGGCGTCAGCGTGTAGACGGGCCGGACCGAATCCTGGAGCACCGAGACCTCGACGTCCGAGCGCAGGCGGCGCGGCGGGCCGTAGGGCAGCGGCCGCAGGGTGCGCTCCCGGATGCGTTCGCGCGCGCCCGCCGCGGTGATGAACGGGCGGTTGGCGCGCGTGACCCGCAGATACCAGGGCACTATCCGGCTGAGCAGGCTGGGCATTCGCGCCTCCGGGGGTTTCTCGGGTGCCCACACCGCGTCGTGTGGCCGCTCCCGCCGACGATACCGAAACCCCGGCCCGGTCTATTCGTTCTCGACGACAGCGCCGGTCAGGAAGGCGGACATGGCCTCGGCCACGGCGTCGGGGCGATCCAGCATCGACAGGACGTAGGCGTCGTCGAGTTCGACCAGCCGGGCCTTGGGGAGCAGCTCGGCCAGGCGGCGGCCGTGCTCACGCGGCATCACCTTGCCCGCCGACGACCACAGGATCAGCGCGTCGCCGGGGAAGTCGCGCAGCGCTTCGGTGTTCGCGATGTACTCGGCCTTCGACCGCGGGGAGCGCGCGTAGCCGAGCAGGTCCCGTCGAATCCGCTTGTCCCGCAAGCCCGGTTCGGTCCAGCCGCGGACCAGGTCGTCGTCGATCGGGCGGCGGGCCATCCAGCCGAACATGACCGGGGTGGCGCGCAGCCACGACACCCGTAACTGCCTGAGCGCCAGCGTGACTCCGCCGGGCAGCGCGCACGCCACGATGGCGGTCTTGCCGGGCAGTCCGGGCGGGAAGTTGTCGAACGCCTCGCAGGGCAGCACGATCAGTCGCCCGACCCGCTCGTCGAGGCCGTACGCGGTGAGGAACAGTCCGCCGCCCCAATCGCTGTGCACCAGGGTGACATCGCGCAGATCCAGCGCGGTGAGGAATTCGGCGAGCAGTCGATTCAGACCCCGCATGCTCAGGTCGGCGTCGGCGCGCAGCGGCTCGGGATGCGCGCCCAGCGGCAGATCCGGCAGGACGTATCGGAAGCCCGGGGGCAGCTTGCCGATCACCTCGTCCCACACCGTGTGATTCATGAGCAGTCCGTGCAGCAGCACCACCGCCGGTCCCTCGCCCCGCTCGGCGTAGTGCACCCGTCCCACGCTCAGCTCGACTGTCGGCATCGCCTTCTCCCCTCTAGAGCACACGCTCTAGTGCGTTTGCTCTAGTCTGGACGGGTGAGCGAGAAGCTGTCAACCACCACCCGGGATCGCCTGGTCACCGCCGTCGCCGAGCTCATGCGCGTCCAGGGCTACAGCGCGATCACCGTCAAACAGATCACCGCGGCCTCGGGCGCCCCGATGGGCTCGCTCTACCACCACTTCCCGGCCGGGAAGGCGGGCATCGCGGCGGAGGCGCTGCGCACCTCGGGCGCGGCCTACATCCAGTTGCTGCCGCTGCTCATGGACGCGCACGAGGATCTGCGCGAGGCCGTGCCCGCCGCATTCACCGCCGCCGCCGAGACCATCGAGCAGAGCGGGTGGATGAACATGTGCCCGGTCGGGACCGTGGCCGGGGAGGTGGCCGACAGCGAACCCGGGATCCGCGACGTGGCCGCGGACGTCATGCGGTCCTGGATCGACGAGGGGACAGGCTATTTCGTGCGGCGCGGCCTCGGCGAAGCCGATGCCCGGGAGCTGATGGTCGCCGTATTGTGCGCCCTGGAAGGCGCGTTCGTGCTCAGCCGGACCCTGCGCTCGACCGAGCCGTTGCTGGCGGCCGGACAGGCGATGGGAGCCCGCGTGAGCCAGTTGCTTGACATCAACATTGGTTGAGGTTGGAGGGTGGGGTCATGTCGACCGAAACCACCCTCGCCGTCACGCCCTTCGATGACACGACCGCCGAGACCCTCGCGCGCTCGCTGTCGCACGCGGTCGTCGTCGGCATCGGCGAGTCCACCCGGTTCGCCCAGCAGACCTTCGCCGTGCGCGACGCGATCTTCCGAAACCTGGTCGAGCGCCACGGCTTCCGCACCCTGGCCGTGCAGGACAGCGCCGACGTCGGCGCGACCCTGGACGCGTACGTCCGCACCGGCGCGGGTACCGCCGTCTCCGCGCTGGACCTGTCCTGGCGGCCGTGGCGCACAGCGGAAATGGCGGAGGCCCTGACCTGGATCCGGGAATTCAATCAGGCCCACCCCGACGATCAGGTCGCCGTCATCGGTGTCAAACCGGCGCAGGCCACACCCGCGGACTACGACACCGTCCTGGACGCGGTCCGCGCCCGCGCGCCGCATCGAGCCGCCGAGCTGGCCGCGCACCTGGACCCCATCCGCACCGCGCACACCGTCGACGAACACGTCCAGCGCGCCCGCGGCGTCCACCCGGGCCGCCGCTTCCGCGACCACGCCCACGACGCCTCGGCGCTGGTGGCATCGATCCCCGAACTCGGCGAGACCGTCCACGCCCGAATGGCTTCGATCGAGGAGTTCCATCGGAACAGCGTCGCGGGCCGGGGCAGCTTCGCCGGCGACGGCGAGCGGTGGGCGGCCACGATCATCGATCACATCCGGCGCACCGGATCGCGCACCGTGTACTGGGACGGCATCGCCCACGTCTCCGCCGGGGCCGCTGCGATCGGGCTCGCCGCGGGGCAGGAGGCGACCGCGAGCGTCGGCAGCGTGCTGCGCGCCCACTTCGGCCGCGGCTACGCCGCGGTGGCGATCGGATTCCACCACGGCGATCTGGGCGTGGCCCAGATCCCCGCTCCGGCACCGGATTTCCTGGACGCGCGGCTGGGCGCGGCGGGTCCGGCGCGACTGTGGCGGGATCTGCGCGCCGAACCGCTCCCCGGTCCGGCCAAGTTGCGCGTGATCAGCGGCGTCTACGACCCGGTCCGGGATGCCGACGAGCACTTGGCGATTCGTGATCTGCCGGAGGCCTTCGACGTGCTGATCCACCTGCGCGAGGTGACCGCGGTGCGCTGGCTGCCGTGAGCCTGCCCGAACCCGCCCCGGCGTCGCATACGCTGCGCCGGTGAGCGAAGACCTTGGGGAAGACTTCCGGCACCCGACGGAAGAGCAACGGCGGCAACGCGATGCGGAGGCGAACGAGTGGTGGGCGCGCAACTACGGTCGCCGAGTGGCGCTGGGCGGCTTCGGTGAAGCGCTCTCGGCGCTGCTGGCCACCGAGCTCACGGACTGGTCATGGGCCGAGATCGACGGGATCTACACGAAATTGGCCTGGGACTCGACCCGCGACGACGCGGCCGGGCTGATCTTCGCGGCCGTCGACGGCGCCGAACTCGTCGCCGTCGAGACCCGGCGCTCGGCCACCGCGCCGGGGTTCGGGTACGGGGACTTCACACAGCTCGTGCTGTCGTATCCCCTCGGGTCGGCCGTGGTCGATCACGTGTTCACCACCGCGCTGGCCGACTGCGTCGGCGTCCTGGGCGAACCGGACCTGGTCGGCGGCCCTGGCGCACAGGCGATGTGGTGGCGCGGCGGGGAGATCGTGACGCTGGGCCGGTCGATCCGGCCGATCGAGGTGAGCCTGCGGATCGAACCGCGCGGCCCGCGCGAGACCGAGCGCGAGTTCGACTGGGAATACCACGAGGACCACTGGCCGGGGGAGTGCTGGCTGGCGTGGCCGGACGAGTCGCGCGCCTGGGACATCGGGGCGCTGGGTGACAAGGAGCCCGACGCGGCCACCCTCGAGGAGCTCGAGGACCACATCGACCGCCTGTTCCTGTCGCTGACGGTGGACCTGCCGGTCCTGCATCCCCTTGTCCCGCACGTGATCTGGGTGATCACCCTCGCCGATGGCCCGCACTGGATCGCGCAGGGCTTCTTCGCCGCCAACGCCCAGTCCCGGCTCGAGGTCCGCGAGGACGACCACGCGCGCGGCCGGATGTACAACCACGGCATCGGCGCGGCCCGCCAGATGGCGGCCGAGACCAAGGCCGCGATCCGCCGTTCGGGCGTGAAGTACCCGTCGGACTTGCGTTTTCAAGCCTGGGTCGCCCCGGCGAAACCGGCCTTGCAGGCGTTCCGGCTCGGGCTGCGCTGGGACGAGCACCGCCCCGACGACGACCGGCCCGGTCGCTAGCCGACCGCGGGAATGTCGGTCAGCAGGTGGCTCATCCGATCCCGCTTGGTGGTCAGATAGTGCACATTGTGCTCGGTCGGCTGGGTCTGCAGCGGGATCCGGGCGGGCACCGCGATGCCGTGGGCCTGCAACCCGGACTGCTTGGCCGGGTTGTTGCTCAGCAGCCGAACCGAATTCACGCCCAGATCGCGCAGGATGTGGGCGGCCGCCCGGTAGTCGCGGGCGTCGATGGGCAGGCCGAGCCGGACATTGGCGTCCACGGTGTCGGCCCCGCCGTCCTGCAGTTCGTAGGCGCGCAGCTTGTTGAGCAGCCCGATGCCCCGGCCCTCCTGACCGCGCAGGTACACCACGACCCCGCGGCCCGCGGCGGCCACCGCCTCCAGTGCGGCGTCGAGTTGTTCGCCGCAGTCGCAGCGCAGCGACCCGAAGGCGTCGCCGGTCAGGCATTCGGAATGCACTCGGGCCAGGGCGTTCTCGCCCGACGGATCGCCCAGGACCAGGGCCAGGTGCTCGGCGCCGGTGTGGGCGTCGGCGTAGCCGTAGACCCGGAAATCGCCGAAGCGGGTGGGCATCCGGGTCTCGACCTCGCGGGAGATGCCGTGCTCCAACCGCTTCCGGTACTCGATCAGGTCGGCGATGGAGACCAGCGGGATGTCCCACTCCTTGGCCAGGATCAGCAGATCGGGGAGCCGGGCCATGCCGCCGTCGTCGGTGACCACCTCGGCGATGACGCCGGCGGGCCGCAGCCCGGCCAGGCGCATGAGGTCCACCGCGGCCTCGGTGTGGCCCGGACGGCCCAGCACGCCACGGTCGTTGGCGCGCAACGGGAACACGTGACCCGGGCGGGAGAGCTGTTCGGCGGTGGTGCGCGGGTCGGCCAGCAGGCGCATGGTGTGCGCCCGGTCGGCCGCGGAGATGCCGGTGCTGACACCGGTGACGGCGTCCACCGAGACGGTGTACGCGGTGCCCTTGGGATCCTCGTTGACCGCGGTCATGGGCGGCAGCCCGAGCCGGTCGCAGTCCTCGCCGGTCATGGGCACGCAGATGACGCCGCTGGTGTGCCGCACCAGGAACGCGATGTTCGCCGCGGTCGCGTGCTCGGCGGCCAGGATCAGATCGCCCTCGTTCTCGCGGTTCTCGTCGTCCACGACCAGCACCAGGCCGCCGCGGGCCACCGCCGCCACCGCGCTCTCGATGGAGTCCAGTGCACCGGTCATCGTCGACCAACCTCTCCGGCCGCACGAACGATGGCTTGCAGAACTGTGGGCTTGCGGCCTATTACCAATAGAAATATGACTGGCGGAGAACATCGAGGTCAGGTCTCGCTGAGCGGGCACGGAAACGGCCCGGAGGCAATCGCCTCCGGGCCGTTTTCCCTTCAATCAGTACCGTGCGGTCAGTGCGCGGTACCGCCCGTCGCCGGGGTGCGTCCGTGCTTCATGATGAACGCCCCGACCAGCGCCACCGCGGCCGAGATGGCCACGAAGTAGAAGCTGATCTCGTACCCCTTGTCGGCGTACAGCATCGGGATCTCCTTGGTGACCGGCGGCGCGCCGGTTACCGACACCACGGCCTTCACCGGATTCGCGCTGAGGAACGCGGTCGCCACGGCCAGGCCGACCGCCGCGCCCATGGCCTGCATGACGCCCAGCATGCCCGCGCTGATGCCCTGCTGTTGCGCCGGAACACCTTCCACGATCAGGTTCGGCGTGGACGCGTAGTACAGGCCGAAGGCGATGCCGAACACCGCGCCGATCAGCGCCTGGGTCTGCCAGCCGTGCGACAGCGCCGCGTAGGCCAGACCCGCTCCGACGAAGATGGTCAACGCCGTCACCAGCGGCATCCGGGCACCGGAGCGCCGGATCCACAGACCGCCGAGGAAGCCGAAGAGCATGGCCAGCAAGGACTGTGCGAGCGTCAGGTGGGTGGCGAACTTCAGCAGCGAGAAGTTGTCACCGTAGGTGTAACCCGGCTCCAGATCGACCTTGACCATGTCCGGCGGCAGGTGCTGGTACACCGCCTCCGGCGGCACCTGGGCGTTCACGACCTCCGGAGTCACCGCGGCATTGACCTTGTCGGTGAGCTGCTTGACCAGCTCCGGCGGCAGCTCCATGCCCGGGGGCATGGCGGCCTTGGCCTGCGCCTCGGCCTGGGCCAGGCCCTGGGCCCGCGCCTGGGTCAGCGCCTGCGCCTGTGCCTGGGCCAGCGCACCGGACTTCACCTGCTCCCAGGTGCCGGCCTTGACCTGCTCGACGACCTCCGACGACGGCGGCGACTGGGTCATGTAACCCGTTGCGTAGGACTGGTATCCGATCATGAACGAGGCCAGCAGACCGATGAACAGCACCACGCTGACGCGCGGGTTGAACAGCAGCTTCATGTCCATGATCGGGTTCTTGGCCCGCATCTCCACGATGGGGAACAGGGCGAGCAGCACCACGCCGCCGATCAGCCACACCAGGGTGGAGGGCTTGGTCCAGCCCCAGTCCTGGCCCTTGTCCAGGTAGATCAGGGTGAGGGTGGCGCCCGCGCCGAGCAGCACCGCGCCGATGATGTCCAGGCGCTGCGGGGTGCGCAGCTTCGACTCCGGGACGACCACGATCAGCAGCGGGATCATGACCAGGGTGAAGATGGCCAGGAACCAGAACAGTCCGCGCCAGCTGGTGTGATCGGTGATGTAGCCGCCGATCAGCGGTCCGGCGAGCGCGGAGACGCCCAGGCCGGTGGAGGCGATGCCGAGGCCGATGGGCACCATGCGGCGCGGCATCAGGTCGCGGATCAGGCCGTAGGACACCACGGTCGTCGCGATGGCGGTGGCCTCGAGCGCGCGTCCGGTCAGGAAGACCGCCCAGTTGCTGGTGACGGCGCACATCACGGTGCCGATCAGGAACAGCACGCCGCAGAGCAGGAACATCTTCTTCTTGCCCCAGATGTCGCTGAGCTTGCCGATCAGCGGGGACACGGCGGCGCCGCAGATACCGAAGACGATGATCGACCAGTTGATGTTCGCGCCCTGGTCGGGGAAGGTGGGCGCGATCTGCCGCAAGGCGGAGGCGACCATGACGTACTGCATCGGGGCGACCTCGGTGAACAGCACGATGATGGCGAGGACCGACCAGATCCTCAGATTTGACGCGCCATCGAGACGACCCGAGTCGTCAGGCGCAGTTCCGGGCGGCACCGCGGTGTCGACGGAGGTGGACATAGTGCGTCCTCCAGGGTGGGTAGTAACTACGATCCTGTGAACCGTGTCACGACTGGAGGGTGTCGCCCATCACAAAGCCCGGTCAGTGGGAATCAACCGAAATCTATTTCTTGGCGGCCTTCCGGCGGCTACGCTGTCTCGCCAATTTGTCCAAATCTGACAGCAGGTCTTCTGCGAATTCCTTCTCCGCCTCGTAATGCTTGACGCACCACCGCAAGACCGCGCTGGGGTAGGCCCAATCCGGATTCACGTCCGCGCCCTCGGCGTCGGCCTGTGCCCGGCGGCGCATGGTCTCGGTGTATTCGATGTGCTGCTGCAGGATTTCGCGCATCCGGTCCGGCTCGGCCAGATGACCGAGCCAAGCCCGCAGCATCACACTGTGTTTGAGCACCGGGGCCTCGACGGGGGAGTGGTTCACCCACTCCGAGGCGGCCTCACGCCCGGCCTCGGTGATGGCGTACATGCGCTTGCCACGCATGCCGTCCTCGGAGACCACGGTGCGCGACACCGCGTACCCGTGCTTCTCCAAACGCTTGAGCTCGGCGTAGATCTGGGAGAACGAGGGACTCCAGTAGAAGAACTGCAGACTCCAGTCGGCCCACTTCTTGAGGTCGTATCCGGAGAGTTCCTCGGCATGCGAGAGCATTCCGAGTACCGCCCACGCGGTCGTGGGCAGGTCCGGAATCGCCCGCGCCTCCGCGGACGGCACGCCATCGATCATCATCGAACTGTATCGCCCCGGCATGTGCCCGCTCCGATCAACGCCAGTGCGCGCGACGCGGGAACAGGGTGCGGCCGGCCTCGTGCGCGACCTCGAGCACGACGCGGGCCAGCCGGTCGTAGCTCATGCCCTCGGCGCGACCCGACAGCGACAGCGCGGCGGGCGCGGTGCCCCGGCCCCGCAGCGGCGCGGCGACGCAGGCGATGCCGGCGATGGCCTCCTCGCGGTCGATGGCCACGCCCTGGCGCAGTCGGATCTGCTGCAGCTCGCGGGTCAGCGCCTCGGGCTCGCAGATGGTGCGCGGGGTCAGGCGCGGCAGGCGGGTGCGCAGCGCGGCCTCGGCGATATTGGGCTCGAGACAGGCCAGCATGGCCTTGCCGAGAGCGGTCGCGTGCGCGGGCATCCGGCCACCCAGGCGGGTGGGCAGGCTCGCGGCGAAGCGGCCGCCGGCCTTGTCCAGGTAGACCACGTCGCGGCCGTCGAGCACGGCCAGGTGGCCGACCATGCCGGTGCGCTGGCTCAGCTCGTGCAGCAGCGGGGAGACGGCGTCGCGGATCTCGTTGTGGTCGGCGGTCAGGCCGCCCAGCTCGAGGGCGCGCATGCCCAGCCGGTAGCCGCCCGAGGTGTGGGCCAGCCAGCGCAGCTTGATCATCTGGTCGAGGATCCGGTGCACGGTGGACCGCGGCAGCCCGGTGCGCTCGACCAGACCGAGCAGCGTGAGGGTCGGAGTGGAGGCGTCGAAGGCGTCCAGGATCAGCGTCATGCGCTCGATCATCGAGACGGGGACCTCGGCACTCGCGCGAGATTCCTTGGCGCGCATGGGGTTGTGGGGGTGTCGAGTATCCGCGGGCGGCAGCATGGCGATGGTCATATGTACCTCCGTTGGTTCATATCCGGGCTGGGTGTATCGGATGGGGCTATTCCGATTAGGCATGTACCTAGCTCGGACCTTGTGCTACCCATCACAGTGCCGCACGCCACAACCTGCGGAATCGGGAGAACTACGTAAAACCTACGGATCCGTGTCCCGATCACCGAACCACCGTGTTGACGCCTCCTGCTCACGACCTGCTGTCATGACTGCTAGCTATATTTCGGATCGAAATAAGGAGGAGCCGGTGCTCGATCAGACCCCGGCCATCGACGCGACGGCCTTCAAGACCGTCCTCGGGCGTTTCTGCTCGGGGGTCACCGTGATCACCGCCCTCGACGAGGACGAGCCGCTCGGTTTCGCCTGCCAGTCGTTCGCATCGCTGTCCATCGACCCGCCGCTGGTGAGCTTCTTCCCGGCACGCAGCTCGAGCACGTGGCCGCGCATCCGCGAGATCGGGCGGTTCTGTGTCAACATTCTGGCCGACGACCAGGCCGAGCTCTGCCGGCAGCTGGGCCGCCCCGGCCCGGACAAGTTCGCGGGCGTCGGGTGGGCCCCCTCGGAGAACGGTTCGCCGTTGCTCGCGGGCGCCATGGCGTCGATCGACTGCGAGCTCTACGACGAGGCCGACGGCGGCGACCACACCATCGTCATCGGACGCGTGACCTGCTTGAATGAACATTCCGAAGCCAAGCCGCTGCTGTTCTACCGCGCCGCGTTCGGTCGTCTCGAGCATCCGTAAACGGGCCCGTCTCGACTATCAGTAGTCACCGCCCGGCCAGTGAGACTGCGCTGTCGTCACCGTCACACCGGCCGCAACCATCGAAGCAAGGCAAGGGAGAGGAATTCACATGACCACCACGGACAGTGAGGTGCGAGTCATCGATGCGGGGAAGCCCCCGGCTCGATTCGCGCGCGGCTGGCACTGCCTGGGCCTGGCCGACTCCTTCCGCGACGGAAAGCCGCACACCGTCACGGCTTTCGGCACCGAGATCGTGGTGTTCGCGACCGAGAACGGCGAGCTGAACGTGCTCAACGCCTACTGCCCCCACATGGGCGGCAACCTGGCCGACGGCACCGTCAAGGGCGACTCCATCGCGTGCCCGTTCCACGACTGGCGCTGGAACGGCAAGGGCAAGTGCACCGGCATCCCCTACGCGCGCCGCGTGCCCCCGCTGGCCCGCACCAAGGCGTGGCCGACCATGGTCGAGAACCAGATGCTGTTCGTCTGGCACGACCCGGAGAACAAGCAGCCGCCCGCCGAGCTGGCCATCCCGCGCATCGACGCCGCCTTCAGCGACGAGTGGACCGACTGGACCTGGAACTCCATGATCGTCGACGCCAACTGCCGCGAGGTCGTCGACAACGTCGTGGACATGGCGCACTTCTTCTACGTGCACTACGGCTTCCCGACCTTCTTCAAGAACGTCTTCGAGGGCCACACCGCCAGCCAGTACATGACCTCCGTGTCGCGCGAGGACATGATGGGCGAGACCGCCAAGGCGCTGGGCGGCAAGAACGTGCTGCAGTCGGAGGCCTCCTACTACGGGCCGTCCTACATGATCGACTACCTCAAGAGCGAGAGCCCGAACGGTCTCGTGGTCGAGGGCTACCTGATCAACTGCCACTACCCGATCAACGAGAACCAGTTCGTGCTGCAGTACGGCGCGATCGCCAAGAAGCCCGAGGGCGTCCCGGCCGAGCAGGCCGCGGAGATCGCCGCCAAGTTCGTCGGCGGCCTGGGCAAGGGCTTCGAGCAGGACGCGGCCATCTGGAAGCGCAAGTCGCGGATCAACAACCCGCTGCTGTGCGAGGAGGACGGCCCGGTCTACCAGCTGCGTCGCTGGTACGAGCAGTTCTACGTGGACGCGGCCGAGGTCGCGGACGAGATGACCGACCGCTTCGAGTTCGAGGTGGACACCACCCGCGCGGTCACCGCGTGGGAGGCCGAGGTCGCCGACAACCTGGCCAAGCGCGACGCTGCCGCGAACGCCTGAGAGGCATTGCCATGGACGAGGTTTCGTGCCGGTCCTGCGGGACCTGCGTGCTGGTGGAGAAGTTCAGCGACCAGCACACCAGCGTGCAGTGGAACAAGGACGCGCAGGCCGCGTGCACGGAACTCGAGCAGACCGGGTTGCGTTCGCACACCTGCCGTGAGCTGCGGGCCAGCATCGACGAGGCGGTCGCCTCGGGTGCGCTGACGGTCAGCACGCGGGATGCGGACGTACAGACCCGCGGGCGAACTCAGGCCTGAGTGAGTGCCGGCCCGCCGCGGGCCGGCCTCCTCCGGGTGGGCCTTCCGACATCGTCGGCGGTCGGCCCCGGTTTACTGATACCCGCCTGGGCGGGTTCGAAACGAACAGCACAGGAATGGAACTGGTGGAACGGATGACGGTCACAGACTTCGAGGTAGACGAGGCCCTGGCGACCGCTCAGGTGAGCGGGATCACATCGGCGACGATCGTGCGCGTGGTGCGCGAGACCGCCGACGCGGTGTCGCTCGAACTCGTTCCCGACGCCGCGCACACCGAACGGTTCTCCTACCGTCCGGGCCAGTTCCTCACCCTGCGCATCCCCAGCGACCTGACCGGCTCGGTCAGCCGCTGCTACTCGCTGTCGAGCGCCCCGCACGAGGGCGGCCCGCTGAAGGTCACCGTCAAGCGGACCGTCGACGGCTACGGCTCGAACTGGCTGTGCGACAACGCCGCCGAGGGCCTGGCCCTGGACGTGCTGCCGCCCGCCGGCATCTTCACCCCCGACTCACTGGACACCGACCTGCTGCTGTTCGCCGGCGGCAGCGGCATCACCCCGGTGCTGTCCATCCTGAAATCCGTGCTGGCGCAGGGCACCGGCCACTGCACGCTGATCTACGCCAACCAGCACGAGAACTCGGTCATCTTCGCCGAGGAACTCGCGGAAGTGGCTGCCGCGCACCCGGATCGGCTGCTGGTGCTGCACTGGCTGCAGTCCGTGCAAGGCCTGCCGAGCGTGGCCACCCTGGCCGCGCTGGCACGGCCGTGGGCGGGCCGGGAGGTCTTCGTCTGTGGTCCCGGCCCGTTCATGGACGCGGTCGCCGCCGCCATGACCGAGCTGGGCGCCGACCGCAAGCGCGTGCACGCCGAGAAGTTCGTGTCGCTGTCCGGCAACCCGTTCGAGGTCGACCCCGCCGCGAGCGAGGTCGTGATCGACGACGGCGACGCCGCGACCGTGCAGGTCGAACTCGACGGCGAGAACCACGAAATGCCCTGGCCGCGTCAGCAGACCCTGCTCGACACCATGCTCGCCAAGGGACTGGACGCCCCGTACTCGTGCAAGGAAGGCGCGTGCAGCGCCTGCGTGTGCCGCGTCCTGACCGGCGAGGTCACCATGCGCCGCAACGAGATTCTGGAAGAAGAGGACATCGCCGACGGCTATGTGCTCGCCTGCCAGGCCGTTCCGGTCACCGACGACGTCACCGTCACCTATTCCTGATATCCCGAATCTCCCGAGGAGTATCACCATGGCTGCCTTCGCCTCGCTCGGCTACGTGCGCGCCCACATCGCCGATGTGGACGCCTGGCGCGCGTTCGCCTTCGACACCATCGGTTTCGCCGAGGGCACCGGCCCCAACCCGGACTCGATCTACCTGCGCGTCGACGAGCACACCTACCGCCTGGAACTGGTGCCCGGCGACCGCGACGCGGTCATCGCCGTCGGCTGGCAGGTCGCGGACCGGCGCTCGCTGAACCTGGTGCGGGAGATCCTGGAGCAGGCCAAGATCGAGGTCACCACCCTCTCGGTCGCCGAGGCCGTGAACCGGCACGTCGAGGAGGCCATCTCCTTCGTCGACCCGTCCGGCTTCACCATCGAGGTCTTCCACGGCCCGCTGCTGGACCACAGCCCGGTGGTCTCCAAGTTCGGCAACCGCTTCGTCACCGGCGATCTGGGCCTGGGCCACGTGGTGCTGCCGGTGCGCGACATCGAGGAAGCCCGCGAGTTCTACACCGAGGTCCTCGGTTTCGCCTCGCGCGGCTCGTTCCGCGTCGGCCCGCCCGAGCACCCGATCTGGATCCGCTTCATGGGCGTCAACCCGCGCCACCACAGCCTGGCGCTGATCCCCGGCTCGCGCCCGGACGGCCCCGGCATCGTGCACGTCATGGTCGAGGTCGACTCGCTCGACGATGTCGGCCGCGCGCTGGACCGCGTCAACAAGGCGGGCTACCACCTGTCCTCGACGCTGGGCCGCCACACCAACGACAAGATGATCTCCTTCTACGTGCGCACCCCCGGCAACTGGGACCTCGAATTCGGTTGTGAGGGCATGCTCGTCGGCGACGACTACGTGGCCGAGGAGATGACCGCCGACAGCTACTGGGGCCACGAATGGGCCCGCGGCTAGGACAGTGGATTCGCGGTCGGCACCCTGGCCCGAGGTAGGAAGAAACATGCGCGCGGTAGTCATGCGGAACCGGAAGCTCGTCGTGGACGAGATTCCGGAACCGGTGCCCGGTCCGGGACAGGTGCTGGTCGAGACCATCGCCTGCGGGATCTGCGGGTCCGACAAGCAGGCCCTCGACTACACCGACGAGTTCCTCCAGGCCTCCCGGGACAGCGGGGTGCCGACCTTCCTGTTCGATCCGTGCCGGGACCTGGTGCTGGGCCACGAGCTGTCGGCCCGGGTCATCGGCGCCGGACCGGACACGCCGTTCGTCGAGGGGCAGGCCGTGGTCGCGCTGCCCTGGGCGCTGGACCGCGCGGGCGGCATCCACGGCATCGGCTACTCCAACGAGTTCCCCGGCGGGTTCGGCGAGCGCATGGTGTTGCAGGCCATGGCGCTCGAACCGATTCCCGACCACGTGCCCCCGCACGTCGCCGCCCTCACCGAACCCCTCGCCGTCGGCTTCGGCAATGTCGCCCGCACCGGGATCGGGCCGGACGGCACCGGCATCGTGATCGGTTGCGGCCCCGTCGGTCTGGGCGCGGTGGCCGCGCTGGCCGAACGCGGCGTCGCCCCGATCGTCGCCTCGGACCCCTCGAAGCTGCGCCGCGAAGCCGCGTTGCGGATGGGCGCGCACCGGGTGGTGGACCCGGCCGTCGAGGATCCGGTGGAGGTCTGGCAGGAGCTGGCCGCGCCCGGTCAGAAGCTGCACGTGTGGGTGTGCGCCGCGGTGCCCGGCCTGCTCAACGACCTCATGTACAAGGTGCCGCGCGAGACCGCGATCCTGCAGATCGGCGCGGTCATGACCGACGACGTCATCCGGCCCGTCGTCGGCCTCTACAAGGACATCTCGTTGCAGATGTGCATGGTCTACCCGCAGGAGGAGTACGCGAAGACCTTGCGCCGCATCGCCGACGGCACCGTGGACGCCGCCTCGCTCATCACCGATCAGGTGGGACTGGACGGGGTCGCCGACGCGATCGAAGCACTGCGCAATCCCGACGACCACATCCAGATCCTGGTCCGGCCTCACCTCTGAGCGCGCACCAGGCGGCAGAAGTCGATCGGGCGCAGACCGTCGGTGCGCTGCCACAGGGCGGCATCGACGGCCTCACGCTGCGAGACATGGTCCGCCACGGTGAATCCGTGCCGTGCGAGCAGGGCCGTCACCGATTCCGGGGAGAACATGCTGCGCATCGGCTCGCCCTGCTGGGCGGTGGCCGCCTGCGCGAATTTGCCGTAGACCTGCCCGGACTCGTCGCGCAGCTCCGGCGGCAGCGCGTACTCCAGGACCAGTTCGGTGCCGGGCGCGAGACGCGCGAGGGTGGCCAGGGTGGCCGCGATGGCGGGCTCGGTGAGGTACATGGTGACGCCCAGCCAGCTCACCAGGGCGGGGCGCGACGGGTCGAAGCCGCAGGCGGTCAGTTCCGTGTACAGGTCGTCGCTCTCGAAGTCGACGCCCACGAATTCGACGGTCTCCGTGCCGATTCCGGCCTCGGCGAGCAGCTCCCGCTTCCACGTCTGGGTCGCGGGATGATCCACCTCGTAGACGGCGACCGCCCCGGCCAGCGGTGACCGGTAGGCGAAGGTGTCCAGGCCCGCGCCCAGGATCACGTACTGCGCGAACCCGCCCGCCGCGACCCGCGCCTCGGTGTAGTGACTGCGCGCGCTGACCTGGGACCGGGTGCCGCTGAGCACCGGGTGATCACCGGAATTCCGGTGATAGGAGAGCAGTTCGGGGGCGCGCTCGCCCAGCAGTCTCTCGGCCACGGTGTCATGGAAGAGATGCGGTGCGCTGTCCACGATCAAATGTGCGGCGCGACCGGCGGCCGCTATCATCGCGGTCCTGCTCGGGCTTTTATCGTCCATGAGAAACGATGGTAGACAGAAGAATTCGTCTCCGTTGACATCATATCACAGGAAAATAAATTCCCGATAACGAAAGCCGGGTGGCCGCACCGGAACGGCCACCCGGATTCGAATCAATTGTCGGTGAAAGTGATTCGCACCGTCACCGGATCGCTCTCCAGGGCCGCGAAGGCGGCGCGGGCGAACGGAGCCAACACCGGATGCGGGGCGAAGCTGCGGGTGCGGGCCACCACATCGTCGTCGGGGAGCAGGACCGCGGTGCCGGTGCGCCAGCGATCACCCTGCCGGACCCGGACATTCGGGTCGGCGGAGATGTTCAGGCCCCAGCCCGAGCGCAGCCCGTGCTGGCAGATGGCCCACGCGCCCTCGTCGTCGAACAGCAGGGACACCGGAACCCGGCGCGGTTGCCCGGATTTCCGGCCCACGGTCTCGATCTCGCTGGCGAAGCTGGTGCGGATGCCGACCTTGTCGAGCGCGCGCACGGTCGGGTTCATGACCGCGCGGCCGACGGCCCGCTCGATCCGGAACTTGCGGGCGGCCCGCGCGGCGGCGCTGCGGGGCGCGGCGGGCCGCTTGCTGCGGAAGGCGTCGAAACCATTGCGGCGCAGCATGATGACCGCGGTCCGCCACGGCGAACGGTCCGGATCCGGGGCGCTGCCCGCGCCGAGCAGGTGCAGCTGATCGGTGTGCCACTGCAGGTCGACCGCGCCGTCCATGGCCTTGAGCCCGCGGTTGGCGGCCAGGCGCGGCGGCAGGCTCAAAGTGATGTGCGGGGACCGCAAGGTGTCGGTGCGCTCGGTGATCAGGTCGGCCGCGGCGGTCGGGACCACCGCGGTCGGGCGGCCCAGGCCGATCACGTCGCAGGCCCCCTCGGACAGCGCCTCGGACATGGCCGAGCGGGACCGGAAGCCGCCGGTCACCGCGATCGGTACCGAGCCCGCGGCCCGCCGGGCGGTGCCCGCGTAGTCCAGGAAGTACGCCTCGCGGGCGCGGGTGCTGGCCGACACGGTGCTGGGACGGTTCAGCATGGCGGGGGATTCGTAACTGCCGCCGCTGATCTCGATCAGATCCAGCTGCTCGGTGGACAGCTGCTCGATGACCGCGCGCGACTCCTCCTCGGTGAATCCGCCGCGCTGGAAGTCCGCGGAGTTGAGCTTGATGCCCACGCCGAACCCGGGGCTCACCGCCGCGCGGATGCTCCGCGCCACCCCGAGCACGAAGCGCCGCCGCCGTTCCGCGTCACCACCCCAGGCGTCGGTGCGCTGATTGGACAGCGGGGACAGGAACTGGGAGACGAGATAGCCGTGCGCGCCGTGGATCTGCACGCCGTCGAACCCGGCGGCCTCGGCGACCCGGGCGGCGGCGCCGAAGCGGGCGATGATGTCGAGGATCTCGTCCTCGGTCAGCGCGCGCGGGGCGGGGATGCCCGGAATGCCCACCGCGACGGCGGAGGGGGCGACCGCGCGGGTGCGGGTGACGATCGGATTGGCCTGCCGTCCGGGATGATTCAGCTGCACCCAGACCTTCGCGCCGCCCTCCTTGGCGATCTTTGCCCAGCGGGTGAGCGCGCCCAGGTGGCGTTCGTCCTCCATGGCCACATTGCCGGGTTCGCCGCAGTGCCGTCGGTCGACCATGACATTGCCGGTGACGATCAGGCCGTAGCCGCCGCGACTCCACTGCCCGTAGAGGCGTTCCAGGCGCTCGTCGGGGGCATTGTCGCCATTCGCCAATCCCTCGCTCAGGGCCGACTTCATAATGCGATTGGGTAGCACCTGCCCGCTGGCCAGGGGCAGGGGATCGGACAGGGTCGGCTGTGGGGCTGCCGGGGGCATGGGTGCTCCGATTCCTCGTCGAAGTGCTGATCGGCGGACTACACTCGGTAGACCAATCGGTGTATCACTGACGGTAGTACACCGATCGGTATACAACAAGGAGGAATCGACCATGGGTGCCCGCGACCGCCTCATCGACAGCGCCATCGCTCTGATGCGCTGCAACGGCATCGCCGGAACAGGCATCGCCCAGCTGCTCGAGCACAGCGGCATCTCACGGCGGTCGATCTACCTGAACTTCCCCGGGGGCAAATCCGAACTGATCGCCGAGGCCACCCGCGCCGCCGGGAAGGCCACCAGCGCCCTCATGCGCACCGTCACCACGAGCACCGACCTCGCCAACGCCATCGCGGCCTTCCCGGCCCTGTGGCGAGACGTGCTGGTCTCGAGCGATTTCGCCGCCGGCTGCCCGATCACCGCCGCCGCCCTGGGCCGCTCGGAATCCCCGGAGGCCGCCGACGTGGCGGGGGAGACCTTCCAGGAATGGGAGACCATCCTCGCCACCCGCCTGGAAGCCGAGCAGGTGGAACCGGCCACCGCCCTGGCTCTGGCGACCACCATCATCGCCGCGGTCGAGGGCGCGGTCGTCATGTCGTTGGCGACCCGATCGACCGCACCCCTGGAACGCGTGGGCCGGCAGATGGCCGACCTCGTCGCCCTGCACACCGCGACGAAGACGGCCGTCTGAGCGTCAGATCAGGCTCAGACCACCGTCGATGGTGACGACAGTGCCGGTGGTGTAGCCCGACCGGTCCGAAGCGAGAAACGCTGCCATGTCGGCGATCTCGCGCGGATGGGCCGGGCGGCCGAAGGGGAAGTCGGCGGCCATCTCGGCGAAGCGGGCATTGTGCTCGATGAGCGCGGCGATGCGCGCCGTGGCCACCGGACCCGGATTGATGCCGACCACCCGGATGCCGTCGCGCCAGCTGCGACTGCCCAGCGCGCGGGTGAAGGCCATGAGCGCGGCATTGCCGGTGCTGCCCGCGATGTACTCGGCGTCAGGACGTTCGCCCGCCGCGCCGATCACATTCACGACCACGCCCCGGCCCTGTTCCTTCATGCGGTCGTAGACGAGGCGGCTCAGGTTGATGTAGCCGAACACCTTCAGCTCCCACCCGTGCCGCCAGGCCTGCTCGTCGACCGCGGCGAGGGAACCGCCGGGCATGTCGCCGGCATTGTTCACCAGGATGTCCGGTGCGCCGGCGAGCGCCGCGAGCCGCTCGATATCGGCGGCCTCGCGCAGGTCGGCGGGGTGGGTGTGGACCTCGACGCCGTGTACGGCGCGCAGCCGCTCGGCGAGGTCGTCGAGGCGTTCCTTGCCGCGGGCGGCGAGATGCAGGTGGCAGCCCTCGGCGGCCAGCACGCGCGCGATCTCCGCGCCGATACCGGCGGACGCGCCGGTGATGAGGGCGGTTCGCCCGGTGAGTCCCAGATCCATGTGTTCGATTCCTGATTCAGTGGGCGGGGGCGGGTTCGATGTCGGACAGGCCGAGCGCGTGCTGGAAGACACTGTCCCGCAGCCGGGCCGGGATGCGGGACAGCCACACCGCCAGCCGCGCATCGGTTCCCGCGACATAGACGGCTTTCGGTCGCCGGGCCGCGGCGGCGCGGACGATGGCGGCGGCCGCGACCTCCGGCGGGGCGTACCGCTGTCCGGCGGCTGCCGCCTCGAAGGCGACGAGCTGGCGTTCGTAGAGTTGCACCGTCCGCGGATCGGACTGTGCCCGTGCGGATTCGGCGGCGGCGGTGGACTTGGCGAAGATCTCGGTGCGCATGGCCCCGGGCTGCACGATCGACACCGGGATACGCCACGGGGCCAGCTCGACCCGCAGTGATTCCGAATACGACTCCAGCGCGGACTTGCTCGCGCCGATCGGGCCCAGGAACGGGAAGGCGGCCCGGGCGCTGGCCGCGCTGACATTGACGATGCGGCCCCCGCCCGCGCGCAGCAGCGGCAGGAACGCCTGGATGACGCGCACGGGGCCGTGCACATTGACCTCGAACTGGCGGCGCCATTCCTCGATGGGCACCAGTTCGACGGGGCCCTGCACGAGCACGCCCGCATTGTTGATCACGGCGTGCAGGCCGTGCCCGTCCTGGGATTTGTCGATGTACTCGGCGGCCGCGGCGACGCTGCCGGGGTCGGTGACATCGAGGGTGATCTGGGTGATGCCGGGGGCATCGAGCTCGGGCGCCGGTGTGCGGACACCGGCGTAGACGTGAAATCCCTTGGCGGCCAGGGCCTGTGCGCAGGCGCGGCCGATGCCGCCGTTCGCGCCGGTCAGCAGGATGGCGCGCACGTTGGTGGGTGCTGTCATGGGAAGCCTCGGATCGAGTCGCGGTTGATTCGCATGTACCCGGGTACATGAACAAGGGTACATGTCCCAAGGGACATGTCAATGGATGCGAGTGCCCCTGTCGATGCGAATTCCGGTGTGGTGCCGGTGTTTACCGATCCTCGGCGATCTCGTCGCGCGCCCACTCCGCCCATTCGGCCAGCGCCTCGTACAGCCGGATCCCCGCCTCGACCGTGATGCGCTTGGACTTGGCGTGCGGGTCGTCGCCGAAATCGCCGCGGTCCTTGGCCAGCGCGAGCTCCCGGTACATGGCCGCGGTGTCGCCGAAGAACCTGGCCTCGCGCTCCAGATGCTCGTCCAGATCGGCGGGTTCCATCAGCCAGGAGAAGAACGACCGCAGCAGGGGTTCCACCCGCAGCGTGTGGTCGACCTCCTCCTCGACCAGCCAGCGGCGCACCTCGGTCAGGCCCGACTCGGTGATCCGGTACGCCTTGCGGCCCCGGGCGCCCTCGCTGTCGATCTCGATCATCCCGGCCTGGGCCAGCTTGCCCAGTTCGGCGTAGATCTTGGGATGCCGGGCGGGCCACACCGGGCCCAGCGCCTCCTGGAACCGCTGGGCCAGGTCGTACCCGCTGGCCGGGCCCTCCGCCAGCAACCCCAGCAACCCATGCCGCAGCGACATGCCACACCCTTTCGTCGAGCCTCAGCCCATCATCACATTCGGCTATCGCGCGCCGGCCGCCGCGAGTACCGCCTCGACCTCGTCCGCCGCCGGAACCGATGCGCTGGCGCCCAATTTCGTGGTGGCCAGGGCCCCGGCCGCGCAGGCCCAGGCGAGCGCGGCCGCCGGACCCTCGTGCCAGTGCGCGGCGAGCGCTCCGGTGAACGTGTCGCCCGCACCGGTGGTGTCCACCACCCGCACCGGAAAACCCGGGTGGGAGAGCGCGAGCCCACCGGGACCGCGATAGGACGCGCCCGCACCGCCGAGGGTGGTGACGACGTGCGGGACGTCGCGCAACGCGGACTCCAGGCGCGCGGCCTCCCCCTCGTTGACCACGGCGATATCGACCTCGGCCCAGACCTCGTCCGGAAGGTCCCGCACCGGAGAGGGATTCAACAGCACCACGGTGCCGTTGGCCCGCGCGTGCCGGGCGGCCGCGAGCACCGTCGGCACCGGAATCTCCAACTGGCACAGCAGCACATCCGCGGCCCCGACAGTCTCCAGATCCGCCGCGCTCAATTCCGTCATCCGACCGTTGGCCCCCGCCACCACGATGATGGTGTTCTCGCCGCCCGCGTCCACCACGATGGTGGCGATCCCGCACGGCCCGTCCACCTCCCGCAGCCGCGCGACCCCGACCCCGTCCTCCCGCAACGCCTTTCGCAGCGCGTCCGCGAACACATCGGACCCGACCGAGCCGACGAACTCGACCTCCGCGCCGGCCCGGCGCGCCGCGATCGCCTGATTCGAGCCCTTCCCGCCCGGCACCAGCGCGAACCCGTCCCCGGATACCGTCTCCCCGGCCTCCGGCCGCCGCCCCACGGTCGTCACCAGATCCATATTGATGCTGCCCACCACCGCGATTCGCGCCATGGCCGGGACCCTAGTGCAGCCGGATCAGCCGAGGGCGGATTCGACGGTGGCGACGGCCTCGGGGGTGACCGGGTCGAGGATGTCGTCGAAGTCGTGGTGTTTCTCCACGTACGCCTTCACGAACGGGCAGATGGGGACGATGCGGCGGCCCGCCGCGCGGGTGGCGGTGAGGGCGGCCGAGATCAGCTTGGAGGCCAGGCCCTGGCCGGCGTAGGCGTCGTCGATCTCGGTGTGGAAGAAGATGCGCTGACGGCCGTGGTCGACATAGGCGGTGAGGCCCGCGCGGGTCTCGCCGACCTTGATGCCGAAGAACTGGGGGACGGTGTCGGTGGACTGGGTGACCGTCGGTTCGGTGGTGGTCATGCGCGCTCGCTTCCGGTGGTCGGGACGTGGTGATCGGGTTCCAGGGGTGGGCTCGCCACGGCGGAGAAGGTGCGGCATTCGGGCTCGCACTCGGGCGGGGCGGTGCGCAGGGCGTCGTCGCGAACGGTGAGGAAGGCCAGGGCGGCGGCCGCGAGCATGAGGACGGCGCAGGTCACGATGGCCAGGTGGAAGCCGTGCGCGAAATCGGGCGGATTGGTGTAGGCGGCGCCCGTGAGACCCGCGAGCGGCGGGATGGCGGCGACGCCGAGCAGCCCCGCCGCGCGGGCGACCGCATTGTTGACGCCGCTGGCGACGCCCGCGTGCCGTTCGTCGGCCGTGGCCAGCACGGTCGCGGTCAGGGGTGCCACCGCCAGGGTCAGGCCGAGGCCGAAAACCAGTGCGGCGGGCAGGACATCGCGCAGGTACGAGGTGTGCAGGCCGACCCGGGTCATGAGCAGCATGCCCGCCGCCGCCAGCAATACGCCGAGGGTGATGGGCCGGCGCGGGCCGATGCGCTGGGCCAGCGCACCGGCACGGGCCGAGAACAGCAGCATCAGCACGGTCACCGGCAGCATGGCCGTACCCGCGGCGATCGGATTGAACCCGGACACCACCTGCAAGGTCAGCACGAGCAGGAAGAACACCACGCTCATCGCCCCGTACATGACGAAGGTGACCACATTGATCGCGGTGAACTGCTTGGAGGAGAAGATGGTCACCGGCAGCATGGCCGCGGGATCCTGGTCCGGGCGCGAGCGCCGCCGCTCCACGATCACGAACGCCGCACCGGCCGCGATACCCGCGATCGCGCTGCCCCACACCAGTATTCGGCTCGCGTCGTGTTCGGGGGCCATGGTCAGCGCATAGGTCAGCCCGGCCAGGCACAGCGCGGCCAGCACCGCGCCCAGGACGTCGAACCGCCCGTGCGCGGAGGCGTCCCGCGTCTCGGGCACATGCTTGACGGTCACCGCGATCACCAAGGCGGCCAACGGAATATTGAGCAGGAACACCCACCGCCATCCGGCCGCCTCCACCAGCCAGCCGCCCAGGAACGGCCCGATGGCCCCGGCCACGCCGCCCAGCCCGGACCAGGCCCCGACCGCCCGTGCCCGTTCCCCGGGCGCGAACGAGGCCTGGATGATGGCCAGCGATCCGGGTGTCAGCAGCGCACCGCCCACGCCCTGCAACGCGCGCGCCGCGATCAGCATCGAAATGTCCTGCGCCGCACCGCACAATGCGGAGGCGACGGCGAACCACACCACCCCGATCAGGAACACGCGCCGCCGCCCGTACCGGTCGCCCAGCGACCCGCCGAGCAGGATCAATCCGGCCAGGGTCAGCGTGTACGCGTTGACGGTCCACTGCAGGCCCGCCATGGACGCGCCGAACTCGTCCCCGATCCGCGGCAGGGCCACATTGACGACGGTGGCGTCGAGCATGGCCATCCCCGAACCCAGGACGGTGGCCAGCAGAACCCATCGACCGGTCCCCGAGGACAACCGGATGCTCGCGGTCATGGGTCCAAGGTAACAACCTGCCCGCGACCGGCATCCGAACTGATCAGTAATCTGTCGGTATGACTGCTTCCACGACCGCCGACCGGGACACCGTTCGCGAGGCGGTGCACGACGCGGCGCGCCGGGCTCGGGTCGCGTCGCGGACGCTGGCTCAGCTCACCACCGCGCAGAAGGACGCCGCGCTGCACGCCGCGGCCGACGCCCTGCTCGCGGCCGCGGCCGCCGTCCTCGCGGCCAATGCCGAGGACATCGAGATCGCCAAGGCCGGCGGCACCGCCGAATCCCAGCTGGACCGGCTGCGGCTGACCGAGGCCCGGGTCGACGGGATCGCGGCCGGGCTGCGGCAGGTGGCCGCGCTGCCGGACCCGATCGGCGACGTGGTGCGCGGCAAGACGCTGCCCAATGGGCTCGAGATCCGCCAGGTGCGGGTACCGCTCGGCGTGGTCGGCATGGTGTACGAGGCGCGGCCGAACGTCACGGTCGACGCCTTCGGGCTGGCGCTCAAGTCGGGCAACGCCGCGCTGCTGCGCGGATCGTCCTCGGCCGCGAACTCCAATGCCGCCCTGGTGAAGGTGCTGCGGGAAGCTCTTGAAGCGCAGGGTCTTCCGGCCGACGCCGTGCAGCTGCTGCCCTCCGAGGACCGCTCCAGCGTGACCCACCTGATCCAGGCCCGCGGCCTGGTCGATGTGGTGATCCCGCGCGGCGGCGCGGGCCTGATCAACGCCGTGGTCCGCGACGCGCTGGTGCCGACCATCGAGACCGGCACCGGCAACTGCCACGTCTTCGTCCACAAGGACGCGGATCTGGATATGGCCGAGTCCATCCTGATCAATGCCAAGACCCGGCGGCCCTCGGTGTGCAACACCGCCGAGACGGTCCTCATCGACCGGGCCATCGCCGAGGTCGCGGTGCCGCGCATGATCCGGGCGCTCGAGGACAAGGGCGTCACCATCCACGGTGACCTGCCGGGCCTGGTGCCCGCCACCGACACCGACTGGGCCGACGAATACCTGTCCCTGGACATCGCTTTGAAGGTCGTCGACGATCTCGACGCCGCGGTCGACCACATCAACGAGTGGGGCACCGGCCACACCGAGGCCATCGTGACCGCCGACCTGAAGGCCGCGCGCGAGTTCAGCGCCCGCGTGGACGCCGCCGCCGTCATGGTCAACGCCTCCACCGCGTTCACCGACGGCGAGCAGTTCGGCTTCGGCGCGGAGATCGGCATCTCGACCCAGAAGCTGCACGCCCGCGGACCCATGGGCCTGCCCGAACTGACTTCCACCAAGTGGATCGTGTGGGGCGACGGGCAGATTCGCCCCGTGTAGGAAACCCGGCTTCCGCCGGTTGAATTGGGGTCCGGGGCTTGCCCCGGGACCCCCGAAAGTAGGAGGACCGCCCGTGGCTCCGACCACCGTGCCCACCCAGGAGCCGATCTTCTCGTCGGTCGACGATGTGATCGAGCGGCTGGCCCGCACCGGCTACCTGGCCGACAAGGCCACCGCCACCTCGGTTTTCCTCGCCGACCGGCTCGGCAAGCCACTGCTCATCGAGGGCCCCGCGGGTGTCGGCAAGACCGAGCTGTCCAAGGCCGTCGCCCAGGTCGCGGGCGCCGAACTGGTGCGGCTGCAGTGCTACGAGGGCGTGGACGAGGCGCGGGCGCTCTACGAGTGGAACCACGCCAAGCAGATCCTGCGCATCCAGGCGTCCTCGGAGAACGACTGGGCCGAGACCAAGGCCGACGTCTTCACCGAGGAGTTCCTGCTGGAACGCCCGCTGCTCACCGCCATCCGGCGCGACGAGCCGACGGTGCTGCTCATCGACGAGACCGACAAGGCGGACGTCGAGATCGAGGGCCTGCTGCTCGAGGTGCTCAGTGACTTCACCGTCACGGTGCCGGAACTGGGCACCATCGCCGCCACCCGCAAGCCGTTCGTGGTGCTCACCTCCAACGCCACCCGCGAGCTGTCCGAGGCGCTCAAGCGGCGCTGCCTGTACCTGCACATCGACTTCCCCGACGAGGAGCTCGAACGCCGCATCCTGGCCAGCCGGGTGCCGGAGCTGAAGCCCGCCGTCGCGGCGCAGCTGGTGCGGATCGTGCACGTGCTGCGCGGCATGCAGCTCAAGAAGCTGCCCTCGGTCGCGGAATCCATCGACTGGGCGCGCACCCTGCTCGCCCTGGGCGCCAAGGATCTCGACGACAAGACCGTGCGCGCGACCCTCGGCGTGGTGCTCAAGCACCAGGCCGACCACGTGCGCGCCCAGGCCGAGCTGAAGCTGGCCTGACGTCATGGTGGGCACGGGCCGGGAGAACACGTCGCGTGGGTTGGTGTCGGCGGCCATGCGGGCCTTCACCAGCAATGCCACTCCCGCCAAGCCGGTGACCACGGTCCCGGGGCCGACGGCCGAGCACGGCCTGCCGGGGCATCTGGTCGGCTTCGTGGAAGCGTTGCGGGGCCGGGGAATTCCGGTCGGGCCGTCCGAAACCGTGGACGCCGGACAGGTTCTCACCGTCCTGGACCTGATGGACCGCGAGGCGCTGCGCGAAGGCCTGGCGTGCGCGCTGCTGCGCCGCACCACCCAGCGCGCCACCTTCGACGGCATGTTCGACCTGTGGTTCCCGGCCGCGCTCGGGGAGCGGATCGGGGCCGAGGAGATCGAGCTGCCGGTCAGGCCCGACGGCTCGGTCGACATCCTCGAACTGCGGAAGATGCTGGCGGAGTTGCTGGTTCAGGACCCCTCCGGCGAGCAGGCGCAGCAGTTGCAGGCGCTGGCCGCGCAGATGGTCGACCAGATGGGCCAGTACCAGGCCGCGGGCGGGCCGTCGTTCTCCGCCTATCAGACCCTCAAGGATCTCCAGCCCGAACTGCTGGTGAGCAAGATCCTCGCCGGTCTGGCCCAGGGCATGGACAACTCCGACTTCGACACCGAGGTCGCCCGTCGCGCGGCGCGGCAGCGCATCAAGGACTTCCGCGGCACCGTGGAGGCCGAGACCCGCCGCCGCGTCGCCGAACGCATCGGCCGCGAACGCGTCGCCACCTACGGCGTGGCCCGTCAGGCCGAGGACGCCGACTTCCTGCGCATCTCCCAGAACGAACTCGACGAACTGCGCCGCGGCAGCCAGCGCCTGGCCCGAGTCCTGGCCTCCCGCTTGGCGGCTCGCCGCCGCCGCTCCCGGCGCGGCGAGATCGATCTGCGCAAGACCATGCGCAAATCCATGTCCACCGGCGGCGTCCCCGTCAACCTGGTCACCCGCAAGCCGCGTCCCGGCCGCCCGGATCTGGTCCTGCTGTGCGACATCTCGGGCTCGGTCGCCGGATTCTCCAGCTTCACCATGCTGCTGGTGAACGCCCTGCGCGAACAGTTCTCCCGGGTCCGCATCTTCGCCTTCGTGGACCGCGTGGACGAGGTGACCGGCCTGTTCGACGCCGCCACCCCGCTCGACCAACTGACCCGCCGCATCTTCACCGAGGCCGAGGTCGTCGGCATCGAGGGCCACTCCGACTACGGCTCGGCCCTGGAGGGTTTCGCCGAACGCTTCCCCGACGCCGTCACCAGCCGCACCTCGCTGCTCATCCTCGGCGACGCCCGCACCAACTACCGCGACCCCGCCCTCGACACCCTCCGGCAGCTCGTCGAGACCGCCAAACACGCCCACTGGCTCAACCCCGAGGCCGAAAAGATGTGGGGCACCGGCGATTCCGCCGCCAACCGCTACGCCGACATCATCGACATGCACGAATGCCGCTCCGCTCGCCAGCTCACCGCCCTGGTCGGCCGCCTCCTCCCCGTCTAGGAGTTCGGCCGGCCAGGCAGGCGGCCGCTGCGCGGGCGACGGCTCAGCCCCCGGTAAGCTCGCGTTTCGTGCATACGAACGGCCGCCGCAAGCTGGGCGTGATGGGTGGCACCTTCGACCCCATCCACCACGGGCACCTGGTCGCGGCCAGCGAGGTCGCCAACCGGTTCGACCTGGACGAAGTGATCTTCGTCCCGACCGGGCAGCCCTGGCAGAAGGGGGACCGGCCGGTCAGTCCGGCCGAGGACCGCTATCTGATGACGGTCATCGCCACCGCCTCCAACCCGCGGTTCTCGGTCAGCCGCGTGGACGTGGACCGCGGCAAGGAGACCTACACCGTCGACACCCTGCGTGACCTGGCCGAACAGCACCCCGACGCGGATCTGTACTTCATCACCGGAGCGGACGCGCTGGCCAGCATCCTCACATGGCAGGATTGGTCGGAACTGTTCGAGCTGGCGAAATTCGTCGGCGTGACCCGTCCGGGGTACGAATTGAATATCGACCATCTCGCCGATCACCTCCGCGATTTCCCGGAGGGCACGGTCACGATGATCGAGATCCCGGCCCTGGCCATCTCGTCGAGCGAATGTCGGCGACGGGCGGGGGAGGGTCGGCCGGTGTGGTACCTCGTCCCGGACGGGGTCGTCCAATACATATCGAAACGGCACCTGTACGTGTCGCAAGAGCGTGCATTGTGAAAGTGCGCAGGGAAGAGGTAGCAGGGTGACAGCATCGGCAGAAGCGGTCAAGATGGCGACGGTGGCCGCACTGGCCGCCGACGAGAAGCTGGCCGTCGACGTGGTCGTGCTGGATGTCTCCGAGCAGCTGGTCATCACCGACTGCTTCGTCATCGCGTCCGCGCCCAACGAGCGCCAGGTCAACGCGATCGTCGACAATATCGAGGACAAGCTGCGCGACGCCGGATACAAGCCGGTGCGCCGCGAGGGCACCCGCGAGGGCCGCTGGGCGCTGCTCGACTACGTCGAGATCGTGGTGCACGTGCAGCACGAGGACGAGCGCGACTTCTACGGCCTGGAACGACTGTGGAAGGACTGCCCGCAGGTGGCGGTCGAGGGGATCGGCGACCCGCGGACCGCGGCAGCGGACCGGGACGCCACGACAGATGAAGACAAGGCTGGGGACGACGAGTGAGCAAGATGGCCGGCGTCCGCCGGTTGATTCTGCTGCGGCACGGACAGACCGAATGGAATGCCACCGACCGCATGCAGGGCCAGACCGATACCGAACTCAGTGACATCGGCCGGCGCCAGGCCAAGGACTGTGCCCCCGATATGGCGACCAACGACCTGATCGCCATCGTCTCCTCCGATCTCAAGCGCGCCCACGACACCGCGCTGGCCGTCGCCGAATGCGCCGCCATGCCGGTCGTCACCGACCCGCGCCTGCGCGAGACCAACCTCGGCGACTGGGAGGGCATGGACCACCGCCAGGTCGACGCCCAGTTCCCCGGCGCGCGCAAGGCGTGGCGGCTCGACGCCCGCTTCACCCCGCCCGGCGGCGAATCCAAGCTCGAGGTCGGCGCGCGTTCGCTGCCCGTGGTGCAGGAGCTCTTCGCCACCCGCGAGGACTGGCCCGGCCGCAGCATCATGCTGGTCGCGCACGGCGGGCTCATCGCGGCCCTCACCGCGGCCCTGCTGGAACTGCCCGAGTCCAGCTGGCCCGCCCTGGGCGGCCTCGCCAACACCAGCTGGGTGCAGCTGACCAGCCACGGCCCCGGCATCGACCGGCCCGGCTGGCGACTGGACGTGTGGAACGCCGTCGCCAAGGCGGCTCCCGATGGCCTCTGACAATGGTGCCGACCGGCCGAAGAACGAAGCGGCAGCCGACGATTCGGTGATCGAGACCGCGCCGCAGCGCAAGGTGCTGGTCGTGGTCGCGGACTCGCTGTCCTACTTCGGCCCCAAAGGCGGTCTGCCCGCGAACCATCCGCGCATCTGGCCCAATCTCGTTGCCGCCGAACTCGACTGGGACGTCGAACTGGTCGCGCGCATCGGGTGGACCTGCCGGGACGCCTACTGGGCGCTGATCGGCGATCCGCGCGTGTGGGCCGCCGTGCCCAACGCCGGGGCGGTCGTATTCGCCACCGGCGGTATGGATTCGCTGCCTTCGCCGCTGCCCACCGCGCTGCGCGAGCTGATCCGCTACACGCGTCCGGCCGCCCTGCGCCGCCGGGTGCGCGAGGCCTACAACTGGCTGCAGCCGCGGCTGTCCCCACTGGGCTGGCCGGTGGCGCTGCCGCCCAAGGTCAGCGTGGACTACCTGGAGCAGTCGCGGGACTCGCTGGCGCAGTTGCGGCCCGAGCTGCCGTTCGTGGCGGTGCTGCCGTCGGTGCACAAGTGCGAGGCCTACGCCGAGGTGCACACCGGCCGCGAGCCCATGGTGCGGGCCGTGACCGCCTGGGCCGCCGAACACGACGTGCCGCTGGTCGACCTCGGGGAAGCCGTGCGCGACAACGTGTTCAACGGTCCGGCCAACCCCGACGGTATCCATTGGGGCTGGGAGGGCCACACCGCGGTCGCGCGGGCCATGGTCAAGGTGCTGACCGAGGTGACGACCGACGAGGTACAACCTGCATGACCGTGGTGGTGGTGACCGACTCGTCGGCCAGTCTCCCGGCCGAACTCGCCGCCGACCTGGGGGTGCTGGCGGTGCCGTTGCACGTGCTGGTCGACGACCGCGAGATGCGCGAGGGCGTCGACGAGTGCGAGATCGACTACGGGTCCTCGCAGGTCACCACCTCCGCCGCCTCGCCGGGTGAGCTGCGCGCGGTCTACGAGCGCGCGCTGGAACTCAGCGACGGCGACGGCGTGGTGGCCGTGCACATCTCGCGGCAGCTGTCGGGCACCTGGGAGGCCGGACGGCAGGCGGTGCGCGATATGGACGCCGCCCACCGCATCCGGCTGGTGGATTCGCTCAGCGCCGGGCTCGGCACCGGCCTGCCCGTGCTCGCGGCCGCCCGCCGCGCCCGCTCGGGCGAAACCCTCGACGTGGTCTACGACTCGGCGGTCGCGGCCGCCAGCCGCGGGCGGGCGTTCATCGTGGTCAACCGGACCGAGCAGTTGCGCCGCGGCGGCCGATTGACCTCCGCCGCCGCCTTCTTCGGCTCCGAACTGGTGACCAAGCCGATCCTGCAGATGGTCGACGGCCGCCTGGAACTCCGTGAGAAGGCCCGCACCCGGTCGAAGGCGTTCACCAAGCTCGTCGCCGCCGCGGTCGACGCGGCCGGTGAGGACGGCGCGGCGGTCGCCGTCCAGCACCTCGGCGCGGAAGACGCCGCCTCCACCATCGCGACGCAACTCCAATCCCTCATCCCCGGTATCCGCGAGGTGATCATCTCCGAGTTCGGACCGACCCTCGGCGTCCACCTGGGCGTTGGAGCGGTCGGCGCACTGGTCGTCCCGGGCGGCTGCGGCTAGCGGGGTCCCCGCTCACCGCGGGGGCCGACTGCCGGTCGGCCGGTGTCACCAGCCGGGGTGGGATGACGCGTCCGGTGCTGGAAATCTGCTTGTCCACAACGAGTTTCTGTATCCACAGCCCGACGAGAACCCCAGGTCGCGGTCCCGGCTCGCACGGCCCCGGCTCCTACCGTGAGCCCCATGCCGCAACTCGACGAACGCACTCCACTGCAGCGCCTCACCGACCGCCCGGACCGCGAACCCCGGCCGAGCCCAACGGAATTCACCCCCGGCCGCCCGCACCCGTCCCGCTGGGACGAGGAATCGCTCGACGACCTTCGAGACCCCGACTCCGCCCCTCCCGCCTGGCTCTCCGAGCCGTGCGGCCCCGTCTCCCTCTGGCACGAACGCCTGGTCCCCGAACGCTTCCGCGGCACCCGCTGGGACCCCGGCCCGCGCGGCGTGCTCGTGCTCGCCGCCCTGGCCGGGTTCGCCATCCTCCTCGCCGCCTACGTCTCCCTGCGGGAAACCCCGGTCTCCCAACCGGTCCCGCCCGTCGCGCCCCTCAGTGACACGGCGCCGGCCGGCCAGGATTCGCCGGCGATCGCCGCGACCGAACCCGTCGCGTCGGGGGGCGCTGCGCCGCGGACGGCCGTTCCCGCACCGGCCGCGCCAGGTCCCGCCGTCCCGCAATCGGGTCGGAATCCGATCGTCCCCACCGCCGTTCCGGCGGCGGGCGGGACCGCCGCGTCGTCGGAACTGGTTGTCAGCGTCATCGGATTGGTCGAGCACAGCGGCCTCCGTCGATTGCAGACCGGAGCTCGCGTGGCCGATGCCCTGCGCGCCGCCGTCCCGCGACCCGAGGCGGACCTGTCGACCCTCAACCTCGCCCAGCAGCTCACCGACGGCGACCAGATCGTCGTCGCTCGTGCGACCCCTCGCACAACGCCCACCAGGGCCGGGAGCACGATCGTGAATTCCGCGCACGCCACCGGCGATTCGCCCGCCGCCACCGGACCTCCCCGCTCGACCGCCGCGGCCGCGAAGGTGAATCTCAACACCGCCACCGAATCCGAACTCGACACCCTTCCCGGCGTCGGACCGGTCACCGCGAAAGCGATCCTCACCTGGCGGGCCCGCCACGGCCGGTTCACCTCGGTCGACCAGCTCGCCGAAATCGACGGTATCGGCCACTCCCGGCTCAACCGCCTGCGCGACCGGGTCACCACATGAGCGCCGTGCGATGCGCTGTCGCGCCGCGGGAGCGGCGGCGGGCCGAGCCGGTGCTCCGGTGGACGCGACCGCTGCGCACTGGATCCGCAGGGGGTGTCCGCGCCGCGGGCGGGACCGGTCGGCGGACCGGTGGGCGATGGAGTCGCGAATCGGGGTGGCGGCGATGACGGCTGACGACGTGGCGGTGGGCGCGGACCGCGGACCGGCCGACGCGCCGGAGATGCTGGATGCTCGGCTGGTGCCCGCGGCGGTTTGCGGCTGGGGCGCAACGGTTGTCGCCGTGGTGGCGGGGTGGCAGGCGGGTGTCGGGGTCGCGGCCGGGTGTGTGGTGGCCGGAATGGGCATGGCCGCCCTGGCTGTTCGGCGGGCCCGGGTGGGCCGGGTCAGCGGGGTGGTCTGGGTCGTGTTGGGGGCCTTGCTGATCGGGGCGGGGTTCGGGTTGGCGGGGGCGTGGCACGCGCATCGGGTGCGGGAGCATCCGCTGGGGGCGGTGCGGGCCGGGCAGCGGGTCGTCGCGGTGGTGGAACTGGGCGAGGATCCGAAACGGTTGTCGGGCAAGGCATTCGGCGGTCCGAAGGTGATGGTGCGGGGTGAACTGGTCGAGTACCGGGTGGGTGGACGGATCGTGCGGGCGGGCGGTGCGGTCACCGTGCTGGCTCCGGCGGGCGGGTGGCGGACGTTGCTGCCGGGGCAGCGGGTGGAATTCGGGGCGCGGGTGGGGCGTCCGTGGCGGGCCGACCTGACGGTGGCCGTGCTGCGGGCCGACGGTGCTCCGGTCGCGGCGGGTGAGGCGCCGTGGTGGCAGCGTGCCGCCGGGCGGGTGCGTGCGGATTTCGGTAGCTCCGCGCATCGGGCGCTGTCGGATGACGCGGCGGGACTGCTGCCCGGGTTGGTCATCGGCGATACGTCTGGTCTGACCGAGCACGTCGCCGAGAACTTCCGCGAGGTGGATCTGGCGCATTTGACCGCTGTCAGCGGTGCGAACATCACGATCTTGCTAGGGGCCGTGCTGATTTCGATGCGCGCGCTCACGGTGGATCCGCGGATCGGGGCGGTGGCGGCGGGCGCCGCGCTGGTCATGTTCGTGATCCTGGCCCGGCCGTCGCCGAGCGTGCTGCGGGCCGCCGTCATGGGGGCGATCGCGCTGCTGGCGGTGTGCACCGGCCGCCGGAAGCAAGCACTGCCCGCGCTGTGCGCCGCGGTGATCGGGCTGCTGGCGTGGTCGCCGGGCTTGGCGGTGGATGCCGGGTTCGCGCTGTCGGTGCTGGCCACGGCGGGACTGATCGTGATCGCGCCCGGCTGGTCGGAATGGCTTCGGGCGCATGGCTGGTGGCGGATTCCGGCGGACTCGTTCGCGGTGGCCGCCGCGGCCTTCGTGGTCACCACCCCGCTGGTGATCGCCATGACCGGCCACCTCAGCCTGGTGGCCATCGTGGTGAACATGCTGGTGGAGCCGGTGATCGCGCCCGTCACCATCCTGGGGGCGCTGGGTGCGATGTTCGCGGTGGTCTGGTCGCCACCCGCCGCGGTGGTCATCCACTGCACCGCTCCGCCGCTGTGGTGGCTGCTGACCGTGTCGGACCGGGCGGCGGCGCTGGGCGCGTCGGTCACCGTGCCCACCGGATTACGGTCGGGTCTGGTCGCGGCGGTGGTGTGCGGGCTGGTGCTCGCGGGGTTGTCGGGCCGGACTCGTAGGATCGTTGCGTGAACCAGCGACCCGCGCCCCTGCATCTCGTGCTCGGTGAAGAGGAACTGCTGATCGAACGGGCGGTGGCGGCCATCACCGCACAGGCTCGGGCCACCACCGCGGATCCGTCGGCACTGCCGGTGGATCGGCGGCGGGCCGGCGATGCCAGCACCCCGGAATTGGCGGAGCTGCTGAGTCCCTCGCTCTTCGCGGAGGACCGGGTGATCGTGCTGGAGTCGGCGGCCGAGGCGGGTAAGGACGCGGTCGCGGTCATCCAGGACGCCGCGTCGTCACCGCCCGAGGGCGTGGTGCTGGTCGTGCTGCACAGCGGCGGCGGGCGGGCCAAGGCGCTCGCACCGGCCCTGCAGAAGCTGGGCGCGGTCGTGCACAACTGCGCGAAGCTGACCAAGGCGGGGGAGCGGGTCGAGTTCGTGCGCAACGAGTTCCGGGCCGCCAATGTGAAGGTGTCCGCGGACGTGGTGCAGGCGCTGCTCGAGGCGGTCGGCTCGGATCTGCGGGAACTGGCCGCCGCCAGTTCACAGTTGGCCGCCGACACCGGCGGCAAGGTGGACATCGCCGCGGTCCGGCAGTACTACTCCGGCAAGGCCGAGGTGACCGGATTCGAGGTCGCGGACCTGGCCGTGTCGGGGGACCGCCCCGCCGCCATGGAGGCGCTGCGCTGGGCCATCGACCGGGGCGTGCCCGCGGTGCTGCTCGCCGACGCTCTCGCGGATTCGGTGCACACCATCGCCCGCGTCGGATCGGCCGGGCGCGGAGACCCGTTCAAGATGGCGGGTGACCTGGGCATGCCGCCGTGGAAGGTGAAGAAGGCCCAGGGGCAGGCGCGCGGCTGGACCGGCGCGACCATCGGCGCGGCCCTGCAGGTGGTGGCCGGGCTCAACGCCGATGTGAAGGGTCAGGCCGCCGACGCGGATTACGCGCTGGAGCACGCGCTCTCGCGAATTCTGGACCTGCGCGAGAGCGCCTCGTAGGCGCGGCGGGGAGCGCCGCGCCCGCGGGGACTAGGCGTCCGGCTTCCAGATGATCTTGCCGCCCTGGAAGTCCTGGGCCTTGCCGCCCTCGTAGTCGTACTCGTCGCCGCTCGGGAAGCCGTAGCGGCCGTTCTCGGCGCCATTGCGCACCCAGGTGTCGCGGATCGCGCCCCACACGATGTGCGTGCCCGTCTTCTGGGTGGAGTAGATCGCGCCGCCCTCGAACAGCTGGATGTGGGTCGAGGAGCTGTTGGTCTTGTTCTCGTCGGCGATGGGGAAGCCGAGCGGGCTGTTCTCCCAGCCGACGGAGGCGAACTTGTCGCGGATCACGCCGCTGAGCACGTGGGTGCCCGAACCGACAGACCAGTAGATGGACCCGCCCTGGAAGTGCTGGAAGCGACCGGGCTTGGCGGTCTGGCCCTCGTCGGTGACGGCGTACTTCAGCGAGCCCGACTCCGAGCCGGTACCGCGCCACTTGTCGCGGATGGCGCCGCCGATGGCGTGCGCGTCGGTGGCCGGGGTCCAGTAGATGGAGGCGTTGTTGACGAAGTCCTGCTTCTTGCCGCCACCGGCCGCGTCGGTCTCCGGGGTGGTCGGGTCGCCGAAGAACTCCGGCCCGCCCGCCCGGTCGTATTCGGCCTCGATGGCCCCGCCCACCTCGAACGGGCCGATGGGCCGCGCGGTCGCGACACCCATTCCGGTGGTCAGCGCGACCGCGGCCACGCCGGCGGCCAGCGAGCCGCGGGTCCAGTAGGAACGGTTGTCACGCAGCGATGCCAAGAGAACTCTCCAGTACAGGTGTCGATGTCACCCCGACGGTGTCGCAGCCATCCTGCTGCGTGCCGCCGAAGTCAGCAAGTCTCTCCGACACAGTCGACACGGAGACCGAATCCGTTACGGCGGTCACAATTTCCGTTACCGCGGTCACAACGGTCGACCGGGAACGACAAAGGCCGCCGTGGTCTTCGTGGCCACGGCGGCTGTTCTAAAGCTTTGATCCGGTAAGAACTACCGGAGTCGGATCAGCCGAGCTTGTTGAAGGCCAGCGAGATCGCCGACTTCTTGTTGGCGGCCTGGTTGGCGTGGATGACGCCCTTCGAGGCGGCCTTGTCCAGGCTCTTGCTCGCCGACTGCATCAGCTCGAGCGCCTTGTCCTTCTCGCCCGCAGCCGCGGCCTCGCGGAACTTGCGGATCGAGGTGCGCAGCGCGGACTTCACCGACTGGTTGCGCTGGCGCGCAAGCTCGTTGGTGCGGATCCGCTTCATCTGGGACTTGATGTTGGCCACGCCGGTTTCCTCGTGTTCCTTCGTTTGGTGTGTATGCGGGATGCAAAGTCTTCGTGCGCACTACGAGATGGGTAGTCGCAGCACCGACCGTCGAGGCTACCAGGCAAGGTGTCGGGGCACGAAATCGGCCCGGTCCGCGACATGGACGAAACCAGAAATTTATCCTCGTCCAACTGCGCGTTGCCCCTGCGTGATGGACCATTTTTGCATGGCCGCGCTCACTCCCGCCGCACTTGCTCCCGCCGGGGTATTCGCTGGCTATCAGCCCGGACGCTATCACCGCGCCTACGACGAGATGTTCGATTCCGCGGGCCGCCCGCGCGCCCCCTACCGGGGCATATTCAATGCCCTGGCCGCCATCGACGCCGAGGACCTGGCCGCGCGCGCCGAGGCGCTGGACCGCGCCTTCGTCGATCAGGGCATCACCTTCTCGCTCTCGGGCCAGGAGCGGCCCTTCCCGCTCGACCTGGTGCCGCGGGTGATCGCTGCCACCGAGTGGACCAAACTCGAGCGCGGCATCAAGCAGCGGGTGCGCGCCCTGGAGGCCTTCCTCGCCGACGTCTACGGCGAGCAGACCATCCTGCGCGACGGCGTCATCCCCAAGCGCCTGGTCACCTCCTGCGCCCACTTCCACCGGGAAGCCGCGGGCCTCGTGCCGCCCAACGGCGTCCGCATCCACGTGGCCGGAATCGACCTGGTGCGCGACGAGCACGGCGATTTCCGTGTGCTGGAAGACAATCTGCGCTCCCCGTCGGGGGTCTCCTATGTAATGGAGAACCGCCGCACCATGGCCCGGGTGTTCCCGGACCTGTTCGCCTCGCACCGGGTGCGCGCGGTCGGCGACTATCCGGCCCACCTGTTGCGGGCGCTGCGGGCCGCGGCCGCCCCCAACGAGGCCGACCCGACCGTGGTGGTGCTGACCCCGGGCGTCCACAACTCCGCCTACTTCGAGCATTCGCTGCTGGCCCGGCAGATGGGCGTGGAACTGGTCGAGGGCCGGGACCTGTTCTGCCGTGACAATGTCGTCTACATGCGGACCACCGCGGGGGAGCGGCAGGTGGACGTCATCTACCGCCGCATCGACGACACCTTCCTCGATCCCATGCAGTTCCGGCCCGATTCCATGCTGGGCGTGGCGGGCATCCTGAACGCGGCTCGCGCGGGCACCGTGGTGCTGGCCAACGCGGTGGGCAACGGTGTCGGCGACGACAAGCTGGTCTACACCTACGTGCCCGCCTTCATCGAGTACTACCTGGGCGAGAAGCCGATCCTGCCGAATGTCGACTCCTACCGCTGCTGGGAACCGGCCGAACGCGACGAGGTCCTCGACCGGGTGGCGGAACTGGTGATCAAGCCGGTGGAGGGCTCCGGCGGGTACGGCATCGTCATCGGCCCGGCCGCGGGCCCGCGCGAGCTGGAGGCCACCCGGCGCAAGGTGCGGGCGAATCCGCGCGGCTGGATCGCCCAGCCGGTGGTGCAGCTGTCCACCGTGCCAAGCAAGATCGACGGCCGTCTCGCGCCCCGGCACGTGGACCTGCGCCCGTTCGCGGTCAACGACGGCGATGACATCTGGGTGTTGCCGGGCGGGCTGACCCGGGTGGCGCTGCCCGCGAACTCGCTGGTGGTGAATTCCAGTCAAGGGGGCGGTAGCAAGGACACCTGGGTGCTGTCCCCGAAAACATCTGTGGCGCAACGGGAATTGGCGGGATCGCAACTGGTCGGCGAATTGGATCTCGCCCTCGATCGGGACCAGTCGCGGGAAGTCCCTTCCGTGCGCACGAATCAGCAGCAACAGTAGAGAACAGCAGGAAATCGAGAACATCGGCGGCAATGGCGCTCGGCAGGTGGTTACAGCGTTAGGTGGTCGGATCATGTTGGCGCGCAATGCCGAATCCTTGTTCTGGATCGGCCGATATGTCGAGCGTGCCGAATACACGGCGCGCATTCTGGATGTCGCGGTCCACCAATTGCTGGAAGAGGCGACCGTCGATCCGGATCGGACTTCGCGAGTCCTGCTGCGCGTACTCGGCATCGAGCCCCCCGAGGCGGAACAGGAATTGGATGTCTGGTCGGTGACGGAGTTGGTGGCTTTCGGCCGCGACGGCGGCTCGATCGTCGATTCCATCAGCCGGGCCCGCGAGAATGCCCGGGGCGCACGGGAAGTCACCTCCACCGAAATGTGGGAATGCCTCAATGCCACCTTCAACGGCCTGGCCGCGGCCGAACGGGCGGCGCGGGCGCTGGGGCCGCACGAGTTCTGCCACTACATCACCGACCGCGCCGCCATGTTCGTCGGACTCTCCGATTCCACCCTCAGCCGCGACGACGGCTACCGCTTCCTGCTGCTGGGCCGGTCCATCGAACGCGTGGACATGACGGTGCGCCTGCTGCATTCGCGCGCCGGGGACCGCACCTCGTCCCCGGCCTGGGTGACGGTGCTGCGTTCGGCCGGGGCCCACGACCCGTACCTGCGCACCCACCGCGGTGTGCTCGACGCCAATCAGATCGCGGAATTCATCCTGCTGGACCGCCTGTTCCCGCGGTCGGTGTTCCATTCGCTGCGGGTGGCCGAGGCCTGCCTGCAGGAACTGGACCAACGGCCCAACAGCCGCTTCGCGGCCCGCCACGAAGCGCACCGCCTGCTCGGGCGGGCGCGCAGCGAGCTGGAGTTCCTGCCCTCGACGGTGCTGCTGGAGGACCTGCCCAGCCGGCTGCTGTGGTTGCAGCAGACCTGCCGCGAGGTCGGGGAGGCCGTGGCGCTGCAGTACTTCCACGCCGAGTCCTGGGTGGCGTGGACGGGATTGCACGGCCGCAATGCCGAGCGGATGGAGGAGCCGGCGTGAACGGTCAGGCCCGGAGGCGGGAGCGCGGCGTAACCACGCGGGGCCCCGTTCGCGCCGAGGAGGAAACAGCATGAGCTGGCGCATGCGGGTGGTGCACACCACCGGATACGTCTACGACGCGCCGGTCACCCGGTCGTTCAACGAGGCCCGGCTCACGCCGCGCGCCGACAGCCGGCAGAACGTGATCCTCAATCGCGTCGACACCGTGCCCTCCACCCGGTCCTACCGGTACACCGACTACTGGGGGACCGCTGTCACCGCCTTCGATCTGCACGCTCCGCACACCGAGCTGGAGGTGACGAGCGCGTCGGTGGTCGAGACGGAGCCGTTCGCGGGCCCGCCGGAGGAGCTGTCGTGGGAGGAGCTGCGCGACGACGCCATCGGCGACCGCTTCGACGAACTGCTCGAACCGACCGAGTTCGTGCCCCGGGCGCGGCGGCTGGCCTCGGTGTCGCGGCAGCTGGCCCGCGGCGTGCCGCCCGCCAAAGCGGTTGTCCGCGCGGCCGAATGGGTCAACCGGGAGATGAACTACCTGGCCGGGACCACCTCGGTGCACACCTCCGCGGTGCAGGCGTACGCCGAACGGCAAGGCGTGTGCCAGGATTACGCGCACCTCACGCTGCTGCTGTTGCGCGGCATGGGGATTCCCAGCCGGTACGTCTCCGGCTATCTGCACCCCGATCCCGCCGCCGAGGTGGGGCACACCGTGGCGGGTCAGATGCACGCCTGGGTGGAGGCCTGGACCGGGCAGTGGTGGGGCTACGACCCGACCAACAACATCGCGGTCACGGAGCAACACGTATCAGTCGGCGTCGGTCGTGATTACGCGGATGTGCCGCCCCTGAAAGGTATCTTCAGCGGAAGCGGCTCGACCGATCTCGACGTGGTGGTGGAAATAACCCGCCTGGCCTGAGGGTTCCGGCTCGCGCCGCGCGCTCTACACCGGTGCGTTGTCCATGCAAGCGGAAGGTAGCCGATGTCCCCCACAGCTCAGGAAGTCGCCGAGGATCTCACCGATCGGGCACCACACGGCCTGGGACAAAAGGTATTCGCCGAAGCCTTCGGCACATTCGTGCTGGTCCTGGGTGGCGTCGGCACCGCGGTGCTGGCGGGCAGCCGCGTCGGTCCGCTCGGGGTGGCGCTGGCATTCGGCCTGACCCTGCTGTTCCTGGTGTACTCGATCGGCCCGATCTCGGGCTGTCATGTGAATCCCGCGGTCACGGTCGGCCAGCTGCTGCTGGGGCGGGTGAACATCGCGTTCGCTGCGGCCTACTGGGTCGCGCAGATCATCGGCGGTCTGGTGGCGGGCGCGGTCATCTACGCCATCGCCAAGAACCTGCCCGCCTACGATCGCGCCAAGGACGGCCTGGGAGCGAACGGCTGGGGCGCGCACAGCCCGTCCAAGTTGACCCTCGGTGAGGTCACCATCAACGGTTACGGCCTGGCGGCGGCCATCACGGTCGAGGTGCTGCTGACCGCGCTGCTGGTCTTCGTGGTGCTGGCCTCCACCGATCAGCTGTCCGACGTTCCGCTGGCGGGCCTGTCGATCGGCTTCACCCTGGCCGTCATTCACCTGATCTCGATTCCGGTGGACAACACCTCGGTGAACCCGGCTCGCAGTCTGGCCGTCGCCTTCTATCAGGATGGCGCGCCCGCCCAGCTCTGGGTGTTCATTGTGTTCCCGCTGGTCGGCGGTGTGCTCGGCGCGCTGGTGTACGGATTCATGTTCGGTCGCTCCCGCAATATGGCCAGCTGAGCAGTCTGGTCCGCCGACCACGGCGGAGTCTGTGTCCCGACCCCCGTTCCGTGCCGGAGCGGGGGTCGGTCGTTTCCCGGGAAGGCGCTAGTGCCAGTGGTATTCGGCGCACAGCCGGTGCGCGACCTGGTCGAAGGTCTTGCGCGGCACGATCGCGCCCTCCCGGCGAATGCCCATCTCGGGGACATCGAGCACCCGGTCGAGTCGCACCCAGCTGTCACGGCCCTCGTGATCCCATGGCCCGTTGCCGATGCCGACCCAGTTGTCGTGGTGCGCGTGATCGGCATTGGAGGACAGCATGAGCCCGAGCAGCGTGCCGCCCTCGCGGCCCACCACCAGCACCGGCCGGTCCTTGCCGTTGTCCGGGTCCTCCTCGTAGGGCACCCAGGTCCACACGATCTCCCCCGGATCGGCGCGCCCGTCCAGTTGCGGGCTGTAGACGATCATCCGCGCGCGTTCGTGCGACGGCACCCCCGCCGAGGAGGTCGGCCGCACGTTCACCCCCGGACCCTTGCGCGGCGTCCCCACCGCCTTCAACGCACGGTCCCAGACCGTCGACTGCCGCACCCGTCCGATCAACTTCGGCGCCTGCTGCGTGACGAGCTGGGTGCCCTGCTCCTTAGCCACGATCCCCAACTGCTTCCCCAGAGCGTTCCACCTGCCGGCCATGACACCGCAGCCTAACGGCGGACACCCCGATTCTCATCCGTAGTGGATTCGCCTGCGGCGACGGGTCGTTCACGTCCGGGGAAGACCGGGGCGAGGTCATCGGGTCCAACCCCGTAGACTTGCCGGTTGACATGCCGCTGTTTCGCCATGCCGAGGAGTGACTCCGATTAGCAGCTTCGCCGACAAGACGTTCACCGATCCCAGCCGGATCAGGAACTTCTGCATCATCGCGCACATCGACCACGGGAAATCGACCCTGGCCGACCGGATGCTGCAACTCACCGGTGTGGTCGAGGAGCGCGCCATGCGCGCCCAGTACCTGGACCGCATGGATATCGAGCGCGAACGCGGCATCACGATCAAGGCGCAGAACGTGCGGCTGCCGTGGAAGGTCGACGGCGAGGACTACGTCATCCACCTGATCGATACCCCCGGCCACGTCGACTTCACCTACGAGGTGTCACGTGCGCTGGAAGCCTGTGAAGGCGCGGTACTGCTGGTCGACGCGGCACAGGGCATCGAGGCGCAGACGCTGGCCAACCTGTACCTGGCGCTCGAGAAGGACCTGACCATCATTCCGGTCCTGAACAAGATCGACCTTCCGGCCGCGGACCCCGACCGCTATGCCGCCGAGATCGCCCACATCGTGGGTTGCGATCCCAACGACGTGCTGCGGGTCTCCGGCAAGACCGGCGTCGGCGTGGCGGAACTGCTGAACAAGGTGATCGCGGAGATCCCCGCACCGGTCGGCGACCCGGACGCGCCCGCCCGCGCTCTCATCTTCGACTCGGTCTACGACACCTACCGTGGCGTCGTCACCTATGTGCGTGTGGTCGATGGCAAGCTGACCCCGCGTCAGAAGATCAAGATGATGTCCACCGGCGCGCAGCACGAACTGCTCGAGATCGGCATCGTCTCACCGGAACCCAAGCCCACGCAGGGACTGGGCGTCGGCGAGGTCGGCTACCTGATCACCGGTGTGAAGGACGTGCGGCAGTCGAAGGTCGGTGACACCGTCACCACCGCCCGCGACGGTGCGACCGAGGCGCTGGCCGGATATCAGGAACCGCGGCCGATGGTGTATTCCGGCCTGTACCCGGTCGACGGCTCCGACTACCCGGTCCTGCGCGACGCACTCGACAAACTGCAGCTCAATGATGCCGCGCTCACCTACTCGCCGGAAACCTCGGTGGCGCTGGGCTTCGGTTTCCGCTGCGGCTTCCTCGGTCTGCTGCACATGGAGATCACCCGCGAGCGGCTCGAGCGCGAGTTCGGGCTCGACCTGATCTCCACCGCGCCCAACGTCATCTACCGCGTGGTCATGGAGGACGGCTCCGAACAGATCGTCACCAACCCGTCGGTCTGGCCCGAGGGCAAGCTGCGCGAGACCCACGAGCCGATGACCAAGTGCACCGTGATCGCGCCCAGCGAGTTCATCGGCACCATCATGGAACTGTGCCAGGCGCGGCGCGGCGAACTGCTCGGCATGGACTACCTGTCCGAGACCCGCGTGGAACTGCGCTACACGCTGCCCATGGCGGAGATCATCTTCGACTTCTTCGACTCGCTGAAGTCGCGCACCCGCGGCTACGCCTCACTCGACTACGAGGAGGTCGGCGAACAGCAGTCCGACCTGGTCAAGGTGGACATCCTGCTGCAGGGTGAGGCCGTGGACGCGTTCTCGGCCATCCTGCACCGCGACGCCGCGCAGGCGTACGGGCACAAGATGACCACCAAGCTGCGCGAGCTCATCCCGCGTCAGCAGTTCGAGGTGCCGATCCAGGCGGCCATCGGCTCGAAGATCATTGCGCGCGAGAACATCCGGGCGATCCGCAAGGACGTGCTCGCCAAGTGCTACGGCGGTGACATCAGCCGTAAGCGCAAGCTGCTCGAGAAGCAGAAGGAAGGCAAGAAGCGCATGAAGACCATCGGTCGCGTGGAGGTGCCGCAGGAAGCCTTCGTGGCGGCGCTGTCGACCGACTCGGCCTCGGACAACAAGAAGAAGTAGGAGAGGCGACTCTCCGGGCTCCTGTGCCCCGCTCCCTGTGGGAGCGGGGCACAGTGCTGAATGGGGTGGGTTGACGGTCGGGCCCGTGCCTTTCGCGGGCGGGGCACAGCATTATGTGGAGCGGATTGCCACGACTGGCGGGGGTTGGGGGATAGGGTGTGAAACGGGGTCGGCCGGTTAGGCGCAAGGTTCGGTATGCAGGTCCAAAATGGGGCTTCCGTCCGGATAAGCGGGGTGACAAGCTGTGTGGCACACCGTTGAGCGCACCATCCCCTACCTGGTGGATGTGACAGACCGGTTATCCGGAAATAGGGTGTGAAACGAGTTTGGTCCGGTGGTCCGCGTACAGCGCCGCCGGAGCCCTGAGAGCGGAGCCAGCATGACACGTGATCTGCCCTTCGACGATGCTTCCGGCGCCGATGAGAACGACGGTGACGCCGCCTACCGCATTGCCAACGGTGTCGCGCGCGTGGCTCGGGGCGGTGCGTACGTGACCGGCGGCGCGCTCATCGCGGCCGGCGGCAGCCGGGGCGGATCGCCCGCGATCAACCACGACAGCAAGAACGTCGGCTGGTCGCAGGCCGAGGACCCGCAGCCGAACGTGCCCAGCCCGACCATCACCTTCCCGGACCTGACCGCCGACTCGATGCCGCAGCACCACGGTCCCGTGGTCGCGCCCGTCAACGGCGTCTTCGGGCCGCTCGGTGAATTCCACGGCACCGACGCCGGACTGATCCCCTCGCTGGACGCCATCCCGGCCAATGAGCCCTCGCACGCCGGCTTCCACGGCATGGGTCTGCCCGACACCGACACCGGCGCGTCCATGACGGCTTTCCCGACCTACGGGCCGCGCCCGGGCTGGGGTCTGCCCATGGAGAGCGACCAGCCGACGGAATCGCAACCGGCGCAAGAGAATCCGCAACTGCCTTCGCTCGAGCAGCCGCACCTGCCGGGCCTGCCCGGCTTCCCGTCCGGACTGCCCGGATTCGGGCTGCCCGGCTCCGACGGCATGCACCTGCCCGGCATGGGCGCGACCGGAATGGTGCCCGACCACCAGCCCGGCCTGGCCGACCACTCCGGCGCGTTCGACGGCATCGGCGCGGGCGCCGGTCAGGGCGGCGGCGTCTTCCTGGGCACCGACTGGGCCTTCGACGCCCACATCGGCCTCGACGGCGTGTGGTTCCACTCCAACCTGAAGGCCGACCTGGGTGTCGGTGCGGTCGGCAACCAGCTCGACGCCTACAACCAGCAACTGGGACAGGGGATTTCGCACGTTCCGGCGAACACCACCTTGCCCAACAACGGCGCGCCCGCCACCCCGGGTGCGTCCACCCCGCAGTCCGCGCAGCCCGCCGACAAGTCCGGCGCCACGACCGCCGCCGGCGTGAACGGTGTTCCGGCACACGGTGTCTCGGAGCCGTCGTCCGCCGGCGCCCCCGGCTCGGGTGTGCCGGGCTCGGCTTCGCCGGCCGGTGCGCCGCTGGCGGCCCCGGCCGCGCCCGCCGCGACGGCTCCCGCGCCGGGCCTGACGCCCGCCGCGCCGGTGGCCCCCGCGCCGTCGAATCCGATCGCGCTCACCACGATCGCGCCCGCCCCGGCCGTGCAGCCGATGCCGCCCGCGCCCGCCCCGGTGCCGCCGGTCGCCGCCTCGCCGGCCGCGCCCGTCTCGGTCGCGCCGGTGACGGTGCAGCCGGTCGCGGTGACGCCGTTGCAGACCACCATCCAGCCCGACGTCGCCAACCAGCCGATCGCGAATCTGCTGTCCACGCACGGCGGTCCGTCGCCGCTGACCGCGCCCGCGGCCGTCGCGCCCGCCCTGTTCGACCACGGCCGCACGCCGACTCTGGCCAGTGGCGACTCGTCGGCGCCCGGTCACCAGCCGACCACCCTGGCGACCAAGCCGGTCCCCGCGGCCACCCCGGCCCCGACCGCGCCGCACGCCACCCCGCCGACCAAGGTCGACCACGGCCCCACGCTCACCGTGCCGCCGATCCCGACCAAGATCCCGGGCCTGGACGACCTGACCAAGGGCCTGGACACGCCGTCGACCATCAAGCCGGTGACCCCGCCGGTGAACACCGGCGACACCGACCTCCCCACCAAGCCGCACTCGCCGTCCGACGACACCACCGGGACCCGTCCCACCGTGCCGACGGTCACCGTGCCCGACGACCCGACCCCGCATCAGCCGACCGTGACCGTCGCGCCGCGCCCGACCGCGCCGTCCGTGCCGACCCAGCCGTCGGTCCCGGATCACGGTGGGCAGCCCAGTGTTTCGGTCGCCCCCGTGCCGACCGTCGCGCCCGCGCCGACGATGCCGTCGCCGATCACCACCGCGCCGCACATCGACCCGCCGACCCAGGTGAAGCCGATCGCGGACCAGTACACGCCGGTCGTGCACGCGCAGCCGGTCTCCGCCGTGCTCCCGGTGCATGATTCGGTCCTGCCGGTTCAGGACGCGCCGCTCGGCGTGCATGATTCGGTGCTGGCCGTGCACGACGGGGGTCTGCTGGTGCACGACGCCGGTCTGTTCTCCGGTCTCGGCGACACCGGGTACGCGGACCTCTCGGCGCAGGGTCCGGGCGATCACATGCTGCTGCTGTGAGCGCACCGGGTCATCAGGTAGCGGTGAAGAATCCCGATGTGCTGGGTCCGCTGGTCGAGCTGCTCGACCGGCTGCTCGAACTCACCCATGCCTCCGGCCGGCTCGATCTGACCGGACGGCTGGGCATCGCCCGTGCCCGCCTGACCGATCCGCGGGTGCGGCTGGTCGTGGTGGGCGAATCCCGGTCCGGGATGAGCACGTTGGTGAACAGTCTGGTCGGGGCCGCGGTGAGCGCCACCGACGGGCAGGCCAGTGTCCCGGTGATCGCCGAGTACGGCCCGCAGGCCGCGGCCACGCTGGTGACGGCGGGTGCGGGCGGCGCCGCCCGGCGCACCGCCGTCGATCCGCAGTCGGCGCTGGCCGAGTTGGGGTCGGGCGAGGTCATCCGGGCCGAGTTCACCCAGCCGAGCCCGCTGCTCGCGGAGGGCTTCGTGGTGCTGGACGCGCCCGGCTCGCCCGAGGACTCCCCGGCCACCTGGTCGCTGATCGCGGCCGCCGACGCGGTGCTGTACGTGGCCGACGCGCGCGCCCCGTTCACTCCGGCGCAGATCGAGCAGTTGGAGCGCATCCAGCAGGTGTGCCCGACGGTCGTCTGCGTGCTCAACAAGATCGACCAGTATCCGCAGTGGCCGCAGGTGCAGCAGCACGACCGGCAGCTGCTCGACGACGCCGGGCTGGCCTTCGCGGTCGCCCCCGCCTCGGCGCGGCTGCACGCGCACGCCACCGCCAACGGCGACCAGCGGCTGGATCTGGAATCCGGTGTGCCGCAACTGCTCGACCATCTGCGCGCCCATGTGCTGGGCCGCGCGGACGCCGTCGCCGTGGCGGCCGCGGTCCGCGATATCGGGCTCATCACCGACCACCTGTCGCTGGCGCTGCGCAGCGAGGCCGAGACGCTGCGCGACCCGCGCCGCCTGACCGTGATCACCGAGCAGCTGCGCCGCACCCGCGAGGAGGCCGAGCAGCTCCGCCAGCGCACCGCCAACTGGCAGGTCACCCTGGCCGACGGCGCGGGCGAGCTGATGGCCGACACCGAACACGATCTGCGGCACCGGCTGCGCAGCCTGATCCGCGACGCCGACGCCGACATCATGAAGGGCGATCCGGTCCGGGGCTGGAACGACTTCGGCGCGGATCTCGACGCCAAGATCTGCGAGGCGGTCGAGGAGAACTTCGTCATCGCCCACTACCGCTCGGTGGAGCTGGCCGAGCAGGTGGCCGCCAAGTTCCCCGAGAGCGGCATCCCCACCCCGGATCTCAAGCTGGACAACCCCGGCGACGTCGGCGCGGTGCTGGAACACGTTGCGGCGCTGGACAAGCTGGACAGCGCCAAACTCGGCATCACCGCCCAGGTGCTGACCGCGTTGCGCGGCTCCTACGGCGGCCTGCTCATGGTCGGTCTGATCACCAGCCTGCTGCACATGTCGCTGGTGAACTGGTACTCCGGCGGCGCGGCCATCCTGCTGGGCATCAATGCCCTGTGGGACGACCGCAAGGCCCGCCGCGCCCGCCGCCAGGCCGAGGCCAAGGTGGCGGTCGCCCGGCTCATGGACGATGTGATCTTCCAGGTGAGCAAGGAGTCCCGTTACCGGCTGCGCGCGGTGCAGCGCAGTCTGCGCGACCATTTCACCGAGATCGCCACCTCGACCCTGCGCTCGGTGGACGCCTCGCTGCGCGCCGCCGAGGAAGCCGCCACGGTGGGATCCGGCGCGGGCCGGGAGGCCCGGCTCACCGAGATCGAGCGATCGCTGGTGCGGCTGCGCGACATTCGCGAGACCGCCGACGGGATCGGCGAAAGGTCTTCGTACTGAGCGAAATCGGCCGCGAGAGCGGCCGATTTCGTTGTCGTGGCAGCGTTCTCAGCGTCCCGGGTGCGCCGGGTGGAACTGGCCGGTGTGCCGGGACTCCTCGGCCCGGATCACGTGCATGACGGCGTTGATCAGCGCCAGGTGGGTGAACGCCTGCGGGAAGTTCCCCAGATGCCGCCCGGTGCGCGAGTCGATCTCCTCGGCGTACAGCTTGAGCGGGCTGGCGTAGCCGAGCAGCCGCTCGCACAGCTGCCGGGCCCGTTGCAGCTCACCGATTTCCACCAGCGCCGATACCAGCCAGAACGAGCAGATGGTGAACGAGCCCTCCTCGCCGGCCAGCCCGTCGTCGGTGGTCTCGGTGCGGTAGCGCAGCACCAGGCCGTTCTCGGTGAGGTCGTCGGCGATGGCGAGCACGGTGGCCCGCACCCGGGGGTCGTCGGCCGGCAGGAAGCGGACCAGCACCACCAGCAGCAGCGAGGCGTCGAGGGTGTCGCTGCCGTAGCTCTGGGTGAACACGCCCTGGGCGTTGACGCCGTTGTCGAGGATGTCGGCGCGGATCTCCTCGGCGATGTCGTGCCACTTCTTGGCGTAGTCCATCTCCCCGTGCAGCTCGGCCAGTTTCGCGCCGCGGTCCAGCGCCACCCAGCACATGATCTTGGAGGAGGTGAAGTGCTGCGGTTCGCCCCGCACCTCCCAGATGCCGCGGTCCGGATCGCGCCAGCTCTCGATGGCGGCCTGCACCTGCCGTTCGAGCATGGGCCACAACGTTTCCGGCACCTGCTGGCGTGACTTCACGTGCAGGTACACCGAATCCAGGATGGTGCCCCAGATGTCGTGCTGTTCCTGGTTGTAGGCGCCGTTGCCGATGCGCACCGGGCGCGCGCCGTCGTAGCCGGACAGGTGGGGGAGTTCGGATTCGGTGATCCGGCGTTCCCCGCCGATGCCGTAGAGCACCTGCAGCGACACCGGTTTCCCGTTGTCGTCGGTGGCGACGTCGTGCAGGAAGGCGAAGAAGTCGTCGGCCTCGCGGTCCAGGCCCATGGTGTAGAGGCCCCACAGCGCGAAGGTGGAGTCGCGCACCCAGGTGTAGCGGTAGTCCCAATTGCGTTCCCCGCCCGGGGTTTCCGGCAGCGAGGTGGTGGCCGCCGCCAGCAGCGCGCCGGTGGGCGCGTAGGTGAGGCCCTTCAGGGTCAGCGCGCTGCGCTGCAGGTAGCCGCGCCACGGGTGATCGGGGAAGCGGCCCAACGTGATCCACTGCCGCCAGCATTCGGTGGTCTGCCACATCTTCTCCGCCGCCTCGGCGAAGTTCTGCGGCGGCGGCAGATCCGACCAGGACAGCGCCACGTAGACCTGGTCGCCCTCCTTCATCCGGGTGCGGGCGCGCGCCTCCCGGCCCTCCAGGCCCAGGCGCAGATCGGTGGTGAGGGTGAGGCCGGGCGCGCCCTCGATCTCGCAGGTGGCCTGCGCCTGCTCGTAGACCGTGCCGCTGTAGGCCCAATTGGCCGGGCCGCGATGGTAGTCGAAGGCGGGCTCGCAGCTCATCTCCAGCTCCACCACGCCGTTCACGCATTTCACGGTGCGCAGCAGCATGTGCTCGGCGTCCCAGTCCATGGGGGTGCGGCGGTGGCTGCGGCTGCGGGACCGATTGTTGTGCCACGGCCCCAGCACCAGCGCGTCGCGCACGATGAGCCAGCCGGTCTCGGTCTGCCAGGTGGTCTCGACGATCAGGCCGCCGGGCAGATAGCGGCGCGCGGCGGGCACATTGCGGCCGTAGGGGCCGATCCGGAAATGCCCGGCGCTGCGGTCCAGCATGGCCCCGAAGACGCTGGGGGAGTCCGGGCGCGGCACGCACATCCACTCCACCGCGCCGTTGCGGGCGATGAGGCAGTTGGTCTCGCAGTCGGACAGGAAGGCGTAGTCGTCGATGGGCGGGAACACGGAGTGGTGCATGGCGCCCACCGCCGACGGCAGGTAGGCGTCGGACGGAGAGGGGTCCGTCGTGGCCAGCGGGTCTCGCGGGGTTTCGAGCGACTCGGGTTCGTCGTACGACTCCATAGCATCAATGATCGTTCCGAACAGCCCGAATCGTCCACCATGACGTTCGCGGCCTAGGCTGGGGTCGTGCATGCGATCGCAGGATGGTGGGACGGCGTGGAACTGTGGGTGGCCGGGCTGCCCTTCGTTCCCCAGTTCGCGGTGGTGCTGGCCGCCATGGTGCCGGTCTGCCTGGGCATCGCCTACCTGCTCGACCGGATCCTGCGCCTGGTGCTGCACGTGCTCGGCCGCGATCGGATCGCCGCCCGCGAGGCCACCGTGACCACCGCGCAGCCGCGCCGCATCCGGAAGGAAGCCGCCTGATATGCCGCGCTCCCGTGTCCAGCTCGCCCTGATCGCACTGCTTGTTCTCGTAGTCGTCGCCTGGTTGTTCACTCGCTGAGCGAGTTTCGGTACCGCTTCGGCGAACTCTGGGCGTACTGTGCTGACCCATGTCGACTACCGATGAAGGTCTGGAACTCGTGCTGTCCGAAGAGGACTTCGAAGACGAGCCCCGTCTGATCGCCACCCACTACGCCGGTCCCGAAGAGGCCCTCGAGATGGTCAAGGCCGCCCAGCTGCTGGGTCTGGGCGTGCGCCTGAGCAACCGCATCCGCCCCGACGAGGAGGATGCCGAATCCGCCACCGAGGAGTGGATCCTCGACCTCTTCGAGACCCCGCCGGTGGTCGAGGGCGACGAGTAGCCCGCGCGGGCTACTCCCCGAGCGAGAGCGGGGGTCCGGGGCCGTG